>JAGQPT010000017.1 GCA_020426575.1 Planctomycetales bacterium | reverse complement strand
GTTGTCATCACGGCGGAGCAAAGTGATGGTCGAGACGGCCAACGCCGCCAGCCAGATTCCCCACGGCAGCAGCCAAGTTCGTCGCGACGGCAGTTCGTCGTCGCGGGGTTTGAGCGACGCGGTGCGGACGGCAGAGGGGCGACCGTCGTCGCCGCTGGCAAAGGGGGACGAGAATGACGGGTACTTGAGGTTCAGCAGCGGCGTTGCCAGTAAGAACCAGAGTGGAAAAAAGAGCGTCCACATCCAGACGGCGGGCGACGGCTGCGGCGACGGCGACGTGAGAAACCACTGCGCGCTGAGAAACGCCGTCAGCGCCAGGAGTGTTGCCACCCAGAGCGCCACGGTGAGCCGACGCACCTTGGCGACGGCAGCGGGATCGTGAACGGTGCGCACGTCAGTGGACGCGCGGAGTCGTGGGCGGAAGAGCAGCACAAACACCAGCGGCGCCGTGATCATCACCACGGGGAACACCAGATTGAATCCTTGCAGCCAGGTCATTGCTCAGCTCCTGGGGAAGAACGTGTTGAGTTGTTGTTGCAGTAACTGCTCGACGTCGTTGCGGTCGAGGCCCGACAGGCGGGCGTCGCTGCAGATGCCGCGGAGCCGCTCGGCCAGGCCGCGGCGGACATGCGGCTTGGGTGTGGGGGGGGTGAACGTGGCGGCCGCGACCGTCGTGCCGCGGCCGCGGTGGGTCGCCACCAGGCCGGTGCGTTCGAGTTCGCGGTAGGCCCGCGACACCGTGTTGAGGTTCACGCCGAGGTCGGCGGCAAGTTGTCGCACCGTGGGGAGAGGGTCTCCCGGGGCGAGCTCGCCGGCGGCGATGGCGGCGCGGACACCGGCGGTGATTTGCTCAACCAGGGGCAGCGGTGAATCGAGTCGGACGGTGATCATGACTTAAATGTATCACATAATGATACAATGTCAATACCCGCATTTTGTCGAGCCAAAACGGCACGGGTTCTTGAAGGCGGGAGGGCCCGTTTTTATACTTGCCAGCAGAAACTCTGGTCCCGGCCGGGCGCCGCCAACCTGCACGGGCGAACCCATCACGAGGTGAAGAATCATGGCGACCAGCAAGAAGGCCACGAAGAAGAAGGCGCCGGCCACCGCAACGAAGGCGACCAAAGCGACGAAGTCGCCCAAGTCGTCCCAGCCTGCTAACGAAGCCGCCACGCCGGCGCCCCCCAAAGCGGCGCCCGCAACCAACGGCGAGGCCGTCGTCGAGCCGGTCGACTATCTGCACGAAATCGGTTCGACCGCCGGCGAAGTCTGGTACATCCTCGATGGCGATGGCCCGATGACCCTGGCCACGCTGGTGCGCAAATCGGCGGCCAGCCGCGACACCGTCATGCAGGCGCTCGGCTGGTTGGCCCGCGAAGACAAGATCGTGTTCGACAACAGCCGCACGCGAAAGGTGAGCTTGCGCTGACCCGCAGCGCCGAGCGGCCAACCGCATGCACCGGGGTGCAAATTCGATGGGTGGCACAACGGGGTATCTCGAAGCACTGCTGCTCGCGTGTTGCTTCGTGCAGGTGACCGTGGCCGTGGTGAACCTGAACCTCGTGCGGATTCTGGACTGGCGCGCCGACGTCGAGCGGATGTCGCCGCTGGTGCGCGAGGTCTTCCACATCCACGCGTTTTTCGTCTCGCTGACGCTGCTGCTCTTCGCCGTGCTCACCTGGCGGTTTGCCAACGTGATGGCCACGGGCGGTGAGCCCACGGCTGCCTGGCTCGCCGGTGCCATGGGCCTGTTCTGGGGCATCCGCACACTGATGCAGTGGTTCTACTACAGCCCCAGCCACTGGCGCGGCCAAACGGGCCGCACCGTGATCCACTGGATGCTGACGGTTGTATACGGGGCGATGACCATCACGTACCTGATCGCCGCGTCGCGGTGAGAACGACAGTTCGGACACAATTTTGGTCGCCGTAGCCCCATACTTTTGGCTAACACCATTCTGCTGCATGTGAGCATCTAGTGTATACGCGCTTCACGACGAGCAACGAAACCTACCTGATGTACCAAGATGGGGCGTTGGTCCCAATTCCGCCGAGCATCCCAGGCTCTCAATTCTGTGGATATCTGGGATCGGCCTATGAGGAGGACCTCGACGTGCCACGCGATGAACTGCTCGCGCAGGCACGTCAACTCCACGCATACCTCAGTGAGAATCGCGAGGTGTTGAGTTATCGCTATTCGTTAAGCGTTCGTGTGATGGGGCGTGACGACATGCTCACTGAAGGGAGCGGAACAGTCTCCGGTTTCACTATGGACGGTTGCCATTGTTCCATATCTGGAGGAAACGGGGAATGCTATGTAAATCGCTACGAACTCAATGAAGACGGAACCAGTCGCATCGTCGAACGGATCGATGTACGTCAACAAAAGCGAATCTCAACAGACAACTGGGGCGATATCAGTATTTCGCGACGAAGAATCGATTTCAGTTTTCCCGATCAACTTGCCGAGTGCATCGAGTTTCTGGACTCTGTTTCCGATGTTAAAGTCACTCTTTACTCCTACGACGTGGCACCCTCACTGAGGGATGTGCTTCAATACTATGCGGAGGGAGGCGGTGGCGAAGATTGGGCCCTCGATGTTTGCAATCAAGGTGGTGACAAATGGAGGCAAGACTTAATCGGCGCACTTTCTGAACCAGAGTTGCAGCAATACCTTGGTTCGACCATCCAATTGCTACTTCTATGTTTCTCCGACACAGAGACACGATCAGCCATCATGGCGGCGATCGATCGGCAGCCGGAAACGGATCGAAATTCGTTGGCTCTTCTTTACGCGGCGTATACACAGGCGATTGACAACTCGACCAGCTCGCAAGGTATATGACCGCATCCCTCATCTTCCTCGCCGGTGTGGCTCAGCTGGGGCTCGTCGTGGCCAGTCTGGCGATACCGCGCGTGTTGGGGTGGCGGCAGGAACTTGCCCGGCTCAGGCCGCTGACGCGGCAGGTGTTTTGGACCTATGCGGGCTACATCTGGGTGACCAATCTGGCGTTCGCCGTGGTGTCGATCCTGATGCCGGCGGCGCTGGTTGGCGGTTCTCCGTTGGCGGCGGCGGTGACCGGGTTCATCACGCTGTATTGGGCCGCGCGGGTGGCGATCCAGTTCGTGTATTTCGACCGGGCTGATCTGACGCTGGGGCGTGAGCTTTCGGGCGGAGCGATGCGCGCGGCGGAAACGGCGCTGGTTGTGTTGTTCGTCGGACTCGCGCTCGTGTATGGGGCCGCGACGCTGGTGAACCTGGGCTGGCTCCGTCGCGGAGACGGCGCGTGACGGCCCGACTCGTGCAGTATTGGCCAGCGGCATATACACCGAGCGGCTGGCACGTCGTGTTCGCGATCATCGCCGTGTTGGCGGTCATCGTCGTCGTGGGGTTCGTGGCGGCGGGGTTCTTGATCGCGCGGATTCGACCGGGCGTGGTGGTTCGGCTTGTCGTGTGGACATGCGTTGTCGTCGGCACCGTCGCGATGGAACGACTCGTGGCAGACGAACCGGCCGGCGTGCGGATGGTCGCGCTGATCCTGGTGACGCTGACGTCAATGAAAGGCGTCGTGGCCGTCGAGAGCCGGCTGCGCGACGGCGTGAGGCTTGCGTTCATCCCATGGGCGGCGTTTGCGATCGGGTGGTTTGGGATGCGGCCGGCAGCCTTTGTCGGTGTGCCCCATCTCGGAGTGCCCCAGCGCAAAGACGTGCCCGTGACGCCGCTGGTCGTCGCCGGGGCGGTTCGTTTCGCGGCCGGTGCCATGCTGGTCGCGTTCGCGTGGTGGTTGGCACATTCGCCGGTCGTGCCGCTCGCAGACACTCCGCGGTTGTGCGTGGCGACGGTCGTGCTGATGCCGGGGCTGAGCCTGATGCTGCACTTCGGCATCTTCTCGTGGATGGTGGCGTTGTGGCAACGGTGGGGTGCCAACGTGCGGCCGTTGTTTCGCGCACCGCTCGTGTCGCGCAGCCTGGGCGAGTTTTGGGGCCAGCGCTGGAACCTGGCGTTCGTCGAGATGACGTCGATCGCCGTGTACCGACCGCTGCGCACCGTCGCCGGCGAGCGCGGCGCGACGGTTGCCGTGTTCCTGTTTTCGGGCGTGTTACACGAGCTGGCGATCAGCTTGCCGGTGATGGCGGGCTTCGGGCTGCCGACGCTGTACTTCGCGCTGCATGCCGCGGCCGTTTCCCTCGAACGCCACTGGCAAGGGCAAGGCCGACCGATCAGCGAGCGCGGCGTCTGGTCCCGCGTGTGGACGTTTGGCTGGATCGTGCTGCCGCTACCGATTCTGTTCCACCCGCCGTTCATTCGCGGCTGTATTTGGCCCCTGCTGGGTGTGGAAGGGTGAACTGCAAGTCGACTCGAGCGGTCGGGTAGGGTAGCGGTCAAGTAGGGCAAATGGCATGAACGGTAGAGCATTCCCGCTGGTTGGTTCTCGGTGTCACCGGTATCATGACTGGTTTGTCCGATGGGGCCCCTCATCCGGCCTTTCCCTGGGGAGGGGTGAAAAGTATCAAATGCCAAGCACGATCGACTCACGACCATGCCGATGACGACTGACGAGTTGCGGGAAAGTTACCTCGAGTTCTTCGTGTCCAAGGGGCACTCGCGGCAGGGGAGCGATGTGCTGGTGCCGACCTGGGACCCCTCGGTGCTGTTCACGCCGGCCGGCATGAACCAGTTCAAGGACCATTTCCTCGGCCGCTGCAAGCTCGAATTCACCCGGGCCACGACCTGCCAGAAGTGCCTGCGCACGGGAGACATCGACAACGTGGGCCGCACGGCCTACCACCACACGTTTTTCGAGATGCTGGGCAACTTCAGCTTCGGCGACTACTTCAAGCGCGACGCCATCCACTGGGCCTGGGAATACCTGACCGACAAGAAGTGGCTGGGGCTCGACCCGGCCCGGTTGAGCGTGACGGTCTACAAGGACGACGACGAGGCGGCCGACATCTGGCACGACCAGATCAAGCTGCCCAGCGACCGCATCAGCCGCATGGACGAGGACGAGAACTTCTGGCCCGCCAGCGCGCCGAGCGAGGGCCCCGACGGCGTCTGCGGTCCCTGCAGCGAGATCTACTACCACGTCGAAGGCGTCGGCGACGTCGAGATCTGGAACCTGGTGTTCACGCAGTTCAACCGCGTCGGCGACCCGCCGGACAACCTGCGGCCGCTACCGAGCAAGAATATCGACACCGGCATGGGACTGGAGCGAACAGCCTCGGTGCTGCAGGGCGTCGAGACGAACTACCACATCGACATCCTGCGGCCGATCGTCGAAGCGGCGGCGGAGGTGTGCGGCCAGAAGTACGACCCGAAGAGTGAAAACGGCCGGCGGCTGCGACGGATCACCGATCACGTGCGGGCCTGCACGTTCTGTGTCCACGAGAACGTCTATCCGGGCCCGAACAAGGAGAAGTACGTCGTCAAGCGGCTGCTGCGGCGGGCGGTGCTGGACGGCCGACAGATGGGGATGAGCGAGCCGTTCCTGCATCGGCTCGTGCCGACCGTGGCCGAGATCATGAAGGGCCCCTATCCCGAGCTCAGCGAAACGACCAAGCGAGTGGCCCAGGTGATCGAGAAAGAGGAGTCGAGCTTTTTCGCCACGATCGACGCGGGGTTGGACCGCATCGAGCGGGTGTTCGCCGACATGAAGGCCGAGAACCGCGTGATGGTCAGCGGTGGCGAGGCGGCCGACATGTACACGACCCACGGTTTTCCGCCCGAGTTGTTCGAGACGCTGGCGGCCGAGCACAACCTTACGTTCGACTGGGACGGCTTCCGCAGCGAGATGGAGCAGCACGGCCTGGAGAGCGGCGGCGGACAGCGGATCGAGCTGTTCAAGTCGGGGCCGATGGACGCGCTGAAGAAGGCGATGCACGGCAGCGAGTTTCTTGGCTACGACGCGATCGAGGCCGAGGGCAAGATCGTCGGCATCATCGCCCAGGACCGACTCTGCGAGGAAATCGACGAGATCGGGCACGACGAACCGATCATCGTGGTACTGGACCGCACGCCGTTTTACGGCGAGGGGGGCGGCCAAGTGGGCGACAGCGGCGAGTTGATTGGTCCCTCCGGCCGATTCGAGGTCAGCGACACGCAGCGCGAAGGGAACTTCATGCTGCACCGGGGGCATCTGTGCCAGGGCAAGCTCGAACTGGGCGAGTCGGTCACCGCGCGGGTCGACAAGTACCGCCGGCGGGCGATCCGGCGGGCGCACTCGGCGACACACATCCTGCACCACTGCCTGCAGACGCACCTGGGCACGCACGCCCAACAGCAAGGCTCGAAGGTCGACGCCGACTGGTTGCGGTTCGACTTCACGAACCCCACGGCGGTCGGCCGCGAGACGCTTCGCGAGATCGAAGATCACGTGAACAAACACGTCTGCAAGGCGGAGTCGGTCTCGTGGCAGAACCTGCCGCTAGCCGAGGCTCGCCAGGCGGGGGCGATGATGAAAAAAAAAAAAAAATATCCCGAGAT
>JAGQPT010000230.1 GCA_020426575.1 Planctomycetales bacterium | reverse complement strand
TCGAGGATCGCCCGATCGCCCGCGTTGTCGAGTTTCTGGTTGCCGACGTAGACCTGCGTCGAGGGATGATGCGCATGCAACAATCCCGCGTAGTCCTCGCAGAGGTGGATAAACGCACGACCGTACGGGGCGGCCGCTTCGGATTCATCGCCTCCGCCGTCACCCGACTTGATGTGGACCGAATCGTAGGGGGGCATGCTCCCAAACGTTGCCGCGCGCGACTTGAGTAAGGCGGCGCGCGCCTCGGGAATGGCCGGGCTCAGATAGCCGGTCCGACCGATCGATTCCTTCGCCTGCCACTCTGCGGGGCCGTGGCCGGCATTGCCGTTGATGATCGCATGCGCTCGCAGCCCATACTGCCGCACCAAATCGTAGATCGGTTTCCAGGCGTCACCGGGCGGTATATCGAACGTGTTCGCCCCGCCCAGGGCGTAGTCGAGGTGGGCCCGCTTCCACTCGTCGAGCGTCCACTCGCGCGCACCGGTCAAATCACGCATCGTGTGCCCCTGCACGACGATCAGTCCGCGTACGGGCCACCGTGGCGCTTGCCGCAGTTGTAGGTCAGTCGGGAATTCGAGCGCGGCGCCGCGGCCCTCGGCGCGGCGGAGGATTTCGCCGACGGCGTAGAGCACACCGCGCCGGTCCGTGCCGATGGCCAGCACCGTTAGTGACGCGCCAGTCGCTTGTGACGCGAGCACGAAACCTTCCCTCCCGGGATCGAATTCGTCGGGCATTGCCACGCCAAGCCGATCAGCCAACAGGGCAAGATCTGGGTACGACTCCCGCGTGCCCAGATGGATCGTGAGCTCCGGCCCGTTCATCTCCAGCCTGTCCGTGCCGAGCGCGGCCGAGCCCCGCTGGGAGATGATGGTCGCCGAGGTGAGTTCGTTCAGCCTCTGTACGAGCAGCTCGACGTAGCGATGCTCGACTTCGTCACCATTGCCACCGGACATGACGCGGATCAGGTCGAAACGCGCCGACGAGTCATTGGCGGCGGCCACAGCAATGACCGCCAAGAGCGCAGCAAGCGAAAGAACGGCCCTTTTTGCCAACGTCATGGTGGAAATCTCAGAAGCGATTCAGGGTGGCGGCGTGCGCCGCCCGGCAGCCAAGACCGCGCTATGCGTAGGCTGCGAGCAGCTCGGCGACGTACTCCCCCACGGCCTTGACCGTGGCCTCACCGGCCCCACTCTCGCCCACACGACGCACGATGGCCGACCCGACGATCAACCCGTCGGCAACGGGCGAGAGTTGTCGAACGTGCTCTGGCGTGCTGATGCCAAAGCCGATGCAGACCGGGACGTCCGTCTGCGCGGCGAGCCAACGGACGTTTTCGACCAACTCGGCCGGCAACTCGCGGCGTTCGCCCGTGATGCCGGCCACGGAGACGTAATAGAGGAAACCGGTCGAGGCCCGCGCGATCCGCACGGCGCGTTCTTTCGGTGTCGTGGGGGTGACCAGATGGACCAGGCCGAGATCGGCTTTGCGACAAATCGAGGCCAACGCGCTCGATTCGTCGACCGGCAGGTCGGGCACGATCAACCCCGACACACCGGCCGCCACGGCATCGTCGACGTATTGCTGCGGGCCGTGCCGCAACACGATCGAGTAGCTGACCATCGTCAGCAGCGGGATGTCGACCTCGGCGGACGCCCGTTTGAGCATGGCGAAGATATCGGCGAGCTTGACCCCGGCGTCGAGTGCCCGAGTGTACGACGCCTGGATGACCGGTCCGTCGGCGATCGGATCGCTGTAGGGGATGCCGACTTCACAAATGCTGGCACCACGGGACGCCAGTTCGCGTATCAGCGCCTCGGTCGTTGCCAGGTCCGGGTCGCCGGCCGTGATGAACGGTACAAAGGCCTTCTTGCCCTCGGCACGCAGCTTTGCGAAACACTCGTCAATCTTCGACATCAAAGACCCTGTTCGTTACCAAAGACGTGGGACAGACGCCCGCCTGCCTCGAATCGGTGTTCGCCGAGCAGGCCGAAGCCTCCGCGACGTTGTTGACGATGCCGTCAAGTCGCCGCGTCGATCACTCGAGCTGCTCGCCCCTCAGTCGGGCGATTTCAAACGCGTCCTTATCGCCGCGCCCCGAAAGACAGACGACGATCGCCTCGTCCGGCCGGCGCTCTCGGGCGATCTTCATCGCGTGGGCCACGGCGTGTGAACTCTCCAACGCCGGCAGAATGCCTTCGCACTTGGCCAGCTTGTCGAACGCCTCGAGGGCGGCGTCGTCGCGACACGTCGTGTAACTGACGCGCCCCGACGCCTTCCAGTAACTGTGTTCCGGGCCGACGCCGGGGTAATCTAACCCGGCGGAAATCGAATGCACGTCGCTTGTCTGGCCGTCTTCGTCCTGCATCACGTAGCTGTAGCTGCCGTGCAGCACGCCCGGCGCGCCGTAGGTGAGCGGCGAAGCATGATCGCCTGGCTGGTCAGAACGTCCGCCGGCCTCGACGCCGACCAGCTCGACGTCCTGGTGTTCGACGAAGGGGTAGAACATCCCGGCTGCGTTGCTGCCGCCACCGACGCAGGCGACCACCACGTCGGGCAACCGGCCGATCTGATCGCGTGACTGCTCGATCGCCTCGCGGCCGATCACGGATTGAAAGTCGCGCACGATCACGGGAAAGGGGTGCGGTCCCACGACCGAACCAAGAATATAGTGCGTCGTTTCGACCGAACTCATCCAGTCGCGCATCGCGTCGTTGATCGCGTCGCGCAGAGTCCGCGACCCCGACGTGACCGGACGCACTTCGGCGCCGAGCAGCTTCATGCTGAAGACGTTCGGCTTCTGGCGGCGGATATCCTCGGAGCCCATGTAGACGACGCACTCGAGCCCGAAACGGGCACAGGCCGTCGCGGTGGCAACGCCGTGCTGTCCGGCACCGGTCTCGGCAATCACGCGCCGCTTGCCCATCCGCCGGGTCAGCAGCGCCTGTCCCAGGGTGTTGTTGATCTTGTGCGCGCCGGTGTGATTCGTGTCCTCACGCTTGAGGTAGATCTGCGCGCCGCCGCAGGCGTCGCTGAGCCGCCGGGCATGATACAGGGGCGAGGGCCGGCCGACGTATGTCCGCAGCAACTCGTCGAACTCGGCGGTAAACTCGGCATCTTGCTTAGCCGCCTCGTACTCGACGACCAACTCGTCAAGCGCGCGGCTGAGCGTTTCGGGGACGAAGCGACCGCCGAAATCACCAAATCGCCCCGCCGCATCGGGAACGCTACTAACGCCTGGCATCGCGGGCCTCGGAAAGTTCAAGGGAACGGCTGCGGCGCCTCACGGTAGCGACACCAGAGCCTCGAAGTGCAAACAAACCTTCATTCTCTGCTGGCATCGGTTGTCGTTCAAGGGCCGTGCTGGTAAAGAAACCGATGGTCCGGTGAACGCCGAGTGAATCCGCCCCCGGCTCAAAAGACCGTTCCGCCGCGGTTCAGGTTCGGGCCCCAAGCTGATCTGCCGAGTTTCACATTTCCGCAACCTCGCTTCGAGTCCTCATGCCCGAACTTCCCGAAGTCGAAACGATGCGTCGCGGGGTGCTCGGCATCATAGGCAGCGCGATCACGGCTGTTGAATCCACCGGTTGCAGGCTCGCGCCGATCAGCATCACGCCCCGGCTGCCTACACTGCGCCGCCGGCTCGTTGGTCGGCGTGTCGAAGCGGTCGACCGCGTGGGCAAAAGGCTCATTTTCGTTTGCGACAGCGGCGAGCGGCTCGTGATCGAACCGCGGATGACCGGCCTCGTCGTGCTTGCCAACCCCCCGAATCGCGAGCATCTCAGATTACGGCTACGTCTGGCCGGTGGCCCCGCTGTAGAAATGTTGTTTTGGGATCGCCGCGGACTTGGCACCTGGCGACTTTGCCGTGAGGACGAGTTTGCCGAACGCTTCGGCCCCCAACGGATCGGTCCCGACGCGCTGACGATCAGTAGCCGCGAGCTGCGCGATCGACTGCGCAGCAGCCGCCGGGCGATCAAGGTCGCGCTGCTGGACCAGCAGGTGCTCGCCGGCGTAGGGAACCTCTACGCCTCAGAGATCCTGCACGTCGCCCGCATTCATCCCGTCACCCAGCCGAACGAACTGAACCCGCATCAGTGGACGCGGTTGACCCGCGCGATCCATGACGTGTTGGCCGAGGCCATTCGCTACGAGGGTTCGACACTCGGCGACGGCACCTACCGCACCGGGCTCAACGAACCGGGTCGGTATCAGAACAAACACCGCGTGTACGACAAGGCGGGGCAGCAGTGTCCCAGGTGTCGCGACGCCGAGGTCGTCCGCTTCGTGCAGTGCCAGCGTTCGACGTTCTTCTGTCCCCGCTGCCAACTGGGACCGCGCGTCGCCTAGCTTCGACGCCCGCGCTTGTGGTTACTCCTCGATTGCGTCGATGAGCAGGCGCGTCTTGTCGAGTCGCGTGCCGCCCCAGTTGCCGCGGGCGGCCACAACCATCCGCTGGCTGGGAATGATCAACATGCATTCCTTGCCCCAGTGGCCGTCGGCCTGGTAGGCGTCGTCGGGCAAGTGGGGCATGAACCGCTGGCCATCGGGGCCCACCGCGTTGAACCACCAGTTGAACCCATAGACGCCCGGACCGTCTTCGCTCTGGTCGGGCCCACCGCCGGTGGTGCCCACGCTCAGATAGTCAACTCCGTCGGCCTTGGTGCGCGGCAGGTCGACCGGCACGTCGGGGCGGCAGTGATCGTCGAAAAGGTCGCGCCGCAATAGTTGCTCGCCACGCCAGTTGCCACGGTTGAGCCAAAACCAACCGATGCGGGCGAAGTCGCGCGGGCTGGCGCTCACGCCGTTGCCACCGCGCGAAGCAAAGATGTCGCCGTCCTCGAATTCCAGCGGTGCCAGGCAGCGCAGCACCGCCTGATTCGGCGTCATTTCCCACACGGCCACTGTCATGTGCACGTAGAGCGCGATCGCCGAGTCGTTGTAGGCCCAGTGTGTGCCGGGCGGTTCGGCGCGACGATAACCACTCGTCATGTCGGCGAGATGTCGAAACGTAATCGTGCGGTCTTTTTCGATGAGGTCCTTGCCCGGCAATCGGCGTTGCACCCAGGGGCGCAGCGGATCGTCGACACTGTCGATGCGGTGCTCCTGCACGGCGAAGAGCAACAAGGTGCTGAGCACGGGCTTGGCGGCCGAGGCCCAATCGCCATGCCGCATCGCATCGCCCCAGGAGGCGACGAGGTAGCCGTCGCGAATCACCACGCCGTCGCCACCGACAGCCTTGGCAAACGCTTGCAGCTTCGCGGTGTCGAGCCCGACCTCGTCGGGGCTGCGCGTCTCCCAGCTTGCACCGGGGTACGCCGTTTCCTCGGCGCGCGCCGCATCGCAAAGATTCACGGCGGCGCACGCCAACACAACGGCGTGCACGGCGAGAGCGCAAAGCACTCGCTGCCCATTGGATTGAATTGGTGCGAACCCCAGAACTTCGAGATTCATTCGGTCACTTTGCCTTGCGTATCCAGACGGCCACTTCGCGCCCCAGGCCCGCTGGCTTTGTCCATGTTGCTTCCGGTTCGCTGACCGATACGTTCGTTTCTTTCACCGTCTTTCCCGTGACGCAATCGACCCAACTGAGGTCGTACACCCCCGGTTGCATGTTCTTGAGCCCCAGGCGTTCGGCACTCGCGCCGTCGAGGCCGTCGGCGTAGGCGATGTAGCTGTCACCGTTGCTTGCCAGGACGTAGCGCGTGCCGGCATGGGCCAGTTCATCGTGGTTGGCCATGGCATAAAAGTCCGTCCGCTCGAAGAACCGCTGCAAGATGCGGCACTGTTCGAGCGCCTCGGGCGGAGTGTCGTAGATCATCATGCCCAACCGCATCGGCATCACCCCGGCGGTGGCGATGTTCCAGTTGTAGTGGCGCGTGTCGTCGACGTTGTTTCCCTGTGAGCCGGTCGACTCGCTGTAGATGACCATGAAGCCGTCGCCAGCGGGGCCTGCCTCTTCGGCGAGGCGGCGGGCCTTGATTGCCGCCTCGTGCACTTCGTCGGTGTCGGCCTGGAACTGCATGGCGTGGTGGTTCATCACCGTGTCGTCGCGCCAGGTTTTGAACTCGATGCTCGAGTTGTGGTGGTTGCCGACGAGGTGATCGAATTCGTCGGCCTCGGCGATGATCGCCGCGATGTCGTTGACGCGATCAGCGTCGTCATGTTCTTCGCCGACGACCCAGATCAGGTTCTCGTGATGTTTGAAGCGGTTGACGATCGTTTCGACGTAGTCCCGCTCGCCGGGATCGACCGCACCGGGACGATACGGCCAGGGGCCGTCGCCGTCATCGTAGATGAACAGATAGATGAGGATGCCGGCGTCGTCCATCAGCGTGAACCACGTCTCCCACTCGTCGAGGATCGCAGCGTCAATGCCCAGGCGATAATCACCGTCGATGAAGGGGTTGTGGTCAGCCGTGCCGTCACCGCCACCGTCGCTGCGGCCGTCGCCGTTGACGTCGTAGCCGCGTAGCGTCTGCAGGTAGATGCAATTGCCGCCGTGCTCGATAAGCTTGCGGATCATCTGTACCTGCTGTCCGTCACGCGTGCCATCGGCGCGCCGCGGGCCGTGATAGAGAAAGCCCTCGGGGTCACCCGGTCCACAGATGAAGACGTGTTGACCGCCGGCCCGCATCAGCCACTGCGGGTGTTCGGGATCGCGGATGATCTGCCCCGGCAGCGGCCCACTGGAGGGCAAATTGGGATCGGCCGGTTCCTTCGCCGCAACGACCGCCCATGGCACCAGGATCAAGAATGTAAGACATGTCGCGACGCTGGAAACGCGTGACCGGCGCGGACTGCAAACGTGTGGTTCCATGGGGGGCGTATCCGGAGGTTACAAGGCGAGGACTTTGCAGTCGGCGAAGTTGCGATCGGCAGGGACCACCGATCGCGGCAGGAGGTGTTCGTGGGCAGGCAGCGGGAGCGTGCCTTCGTGGATTGTATCGGTGTCCGCGTCCGGTCGCCAGAAAACCGCTATCACAAAGTGATTCGCCCACTCGGCGGCCACCAACCCGTGTGCCCACTGACTTTGGCGGGACAGCGCGATCTATTTGCACGCGGCCCAGTGCTACGGTCTAATGTCGAGACGCAGCGTGTTTAATTGCCGGCCAACGGAACCCGCACCGATGCCACGGGTTTCATACACAGCCCAGGCAAGGTGCGTGTGGCAAATCCCGCTCCCAGGTCCTTTGATGGAGGTCACGACCGTGTCCCAGAACGAGCACAACTGTCCCGATTGTCGCGAGACGGCCCCTGGTGTTGATCGCCGTGACTTCCTCAAGACCGCCGGTGCGGTGGTGGCCGTCGGCTCGGTGCCTGGGCTCGTTCGCTCGGTATCAGCTGGCGAGGCCGCCCAGGCCTCGACGCCCGAATCGATCGTCGGCCACCTCTACGAGTCGCTCACTCCGGGGCAGCGCGAAAAGATCTGCTTCGATTGGAACTATATGGATCCGGAGCGTGGCCTGCTGCGTACCCGCGTCGCGAACAACTGGCAGATCACCGAGCCGGCGATCAACGACGACTTCTACACCGACGATCAGCGGCAGATGATCCTCGACATCTTCCACGGCATCGTGCGGCCGGAGTGGCACGAGCGTTATGCCAAGCAGATGGAGGACGACTGCGGCGGTTTCGGCTTTGAGCAGTCGATCGCCATCTTCGGCACACCCGGCGAGGACCAATGCGAGTTTGTGCTCACGGGCCGTCACATGACGCTGCGTGCCGACGGAAACTCGCAGGAAAACGTCGCCTTCGGCGGGCCGATTTTCTACGGTCACGCGGCCGACGGTTTTGACGAAGGTGCGAAGCATCCCGGCAACGTCTTCTGGCCGCAGGCGGTAGCCGCCAACCGGGTCTTCGAGATGCTCGACGGCAAACAGCGCGAGCTGGCGCTCGTGAAGTCGTTGCCGGCCGAGAACGCCGTCGCCTTCCGGGCCGGGGGCTACCCCGGCATGCCGGTGAGCGAAATGTCCTCCGATCAGCAAGAAGAGGTTGGCAAGGTATTGGCGAAACTGATCGAACCATACCGGGCCGGCGACCAGAAAGAAGCGCTCGAATGTCTGGCGGCCCAAGGCGGTCTGGATAAATGTTCGCTCGCCTTCTACCAGGACGGCGACATCGGCGACGACAAAGTTTGGGATTGCTGGCGGCTCGAAGGACCGGCCTTCGTCTGGTACTTCCGCGGCGCTCCGCATGTGCACGTCTGGGTGAACGTCGCGTCGGACCCGTCCGTCAAAACCAACAGCTAGACAAGCTCTGTTACATCGGGTCGACCGAACCGTCGGTCGGCGGGGCAGGGGGGCGTGACAGGAGCTGCGCGAATTTGGCCAGCACGGCGCTGGCGATGCCGGCGTAGATGGCCACGACAATCAGTGCCGCCAGGTGTTGCGACAACAGCGGCCCGTTTTCCAATACGCCGAGGCGTCCGGTCGCTGCTGCCGTGCCGGCGACGTTTCGCGTGGCGAACACGCCCGTGCCCACGACGCCGACCAGACCGCCAATGGCCAGCGCCGCGAGCAGTGCCGCGGCATTCCAAGGATCGCGGCCGGCTGCGGCGCGACTCCCCACGATCGCAGTGATCAAGCCCGCGGCCAAGGCCGTCGCCATCGCCCAGGGGACGTCGAGATACACCGCGCCTGATGCGATCGCCGCGATGCCAGCGACAACCGCGCCGGCGGGAGTTCCTCCCAAGAACCGCCCGCTGCGCGGCGGCGCGGCGCGATGCAGGGTCTGCCGCACCGACTCGACGGCGCACCAGCCGAGGCACCCGGCGGCCGCCGCCAGGATCGTATTCATCACAGCGACGGCCGCCTGACCGTGACCGGCCGTGTTGCTGCGGCCGACGATGCCACACATCCCCACGAAGAATAGCCAGGTACCGGCGAAGGCGACAAAGGAACGCCCCCACTGGTTGCCGATGGCGGGTGACGCTGTCGCATTGCATCGGCCCCGCGTCACGAACATCGCGACCAGTCCAGAAATGCCAACGGCAAAAAACACGGGCAAGCCGCCTGCCGAATCGATCACGCCGGTGCTGACCCCGGCGATGCGGGCATGCCCTCCCAGATGCGCCAGCACGCCGGAGTTCCAGGTCCAATGCAACAGCGGACAGCCGACAACGCTGGCCCAGGCGACGGTGAAGAGGACGACCGCCAAGGGCGAAAATCGCTCGACTACGGCCGTTGAGAGCAGCACGCCGGCGAGCACGAACAACATGCCGCGATACGTCGCATGGGTGAGCGTCGCGACGCCGTCGCGCGTCGGATAGCGCGTCTCACCCGAGGTTTCGTCGAAGCGCGGCCGAGCATCGGCCAACAGTACGTATTGCGCGTTGCCGATCCACGGCGAGAAGTTTTCACCGTCGGCGTTGCCACCGTACGCGAGCGAATAGCCGTAACCGACCCAAACGAGCACCAGCGAGGCGGCCACCGCGCCCAAAACGGCCAGCACCCGCGGCATATCGATCAAGGGAGCGGTGCTGGCCACCAACAACGCCGCTCCCGGCAGCGCGGTCAACAGTGCCAGGCAAGCGACCGACAGCATCCAGACGTTGGCGACCGCGTCGATCGGTTCGATCGGTTCGAGCCCGATCGAGCTGTCACCCTCGATCTCGACCATGCCGAAGCCGAACTCGTCGTCGAGCACCGTACCGTCGTCGCTCACCTGCGCGGCCAGTGGCATGGCGGTGAGCAGCACGGCGAGCAGGACCGCGATCGTCACCGAAGTTGTCCAATAAAGTCGTCGTACGTGCATCGATTCGCGTAACCGGGGGAAAACAAACGGCCGAACGCTCGGCCCGCCACTGTTTTCAGCGATTGCCGCCCCGAGGTCAATCGCATGCGTGCAAGTCGCATCTGCCATGTCGCCGTGACGCCGGCAGGCGACTTCGCGGGTTGCTGCCGCGAAGTCACACAGCAGCGCGAAGCCACATTCTGCTTGCTGGAATTGTTGCCCCGACCTACGATGCGCTAAAGAGTGCTGACGCAACGTGGCAGGTCTCGTCTTTCGCGTCACGTCTGGGCACTCACGGGCCAAGAAAATACGTGCCGGACGACCGATCGGTTCTCCGGCACACGGGGGCAGTCTAGCGCGCTTGGCACGTGAGAGGAGGGCTCCGTGAACGGTCACGATGCGTTTGCCGGTGGACAGCGCGAACCGCTGCCGTCCGACCTTATCGGTCCTCCCGCACCGCCGGCCGTCAGCACAACGCCGGCTCCGGGACCGTTGCACTGTCTTTTCCGCTGGCTCTACACGAACAATCCCTTCTACATCATCAGCGCTTGGTTCGTCTTTGCCGGGCTGCGGATGTCGTTTGACCCGGCGGGCGATGCGTTCCAAACCAGCGCGTTGATGTCGGGGTTGACCGGCTACACGGCCCTGCTGGCCTTGGCCGCGGTGTTGTTGATTCGCTACGGACGGGTCTGGCAAGACGCCCGCACGATGTTGCTGCTGGTCGTATTGCTAATGCTGGCGATTTCCGTCTGCTTTGATGAAACGCTGGCGCGCGATCCTCGTCGCGGCGCGATTTACTTTCTCGCTGGCTGGTTCTTTTCGGCGACACTCAGTGAAGTGATGCTGCGCGGGATGCCGCTGCGACTACCGGCGGCGTATCGCCTGCCATACCATCTCGCGCTGGCGCTGTTTTTTCTCTACCCACTCGTCGTCAGTCGTTGGCTCGACGCACCGCGGAGCGCTTCCCTGCAGTGGAGTCTCTACGGGTTTCCCGTCGCAGCAGCGCTGGTTGCGCTCACGCTGGTTCCGGCAATCCACCTGGGCCAGCGCTACATTCGTGACAACGGCAGCCCTTGGCCCTGGCCGCAGTATCCCTGGTCGTTGTTTGTCTTCTTGGCCGTCGGCGTTTTGGGCCGTACCTATTACCTCTGTGTGTCGCTGCACTTCGTCGTCAGCCCGACGAACATCTTCGGCTGCTACTTCTGGGTGCCGTTCTTGCTGGCCGTCAATGTCCTGCTGATCGAATTCGCCGTCGTTGCCAGAAAGAGCGTGGCGCTCGGCTGGGTGGCGCTGCTTGCTCCCGTGGTCACACTCGCCGCGTCGTGGGGAGTGGAGAGCAGTCTTCTGCAAAACCTGAATTTTCCGGACCGATTCGCCGCACAACTCGGCGGCACACCGCTGTTCGTCACCACGATCGCGGTGGCGGTGGTCTACCTCTGGGGCACGCTAAGACGGCTTCGCCACGCCGCCGACGCCTTGTCGATGGCGCTTCTGCTGCTTGCCGTCGTGTCGGCGACCACTTCCGGATGGCAGACGATGACCCCCTCGTCGCCGCAAGTTGTGCCGCTGGGCCTGCTCGCGTTGCTACAGGGCGCCGTCGGCGCACGGCGTCAGAGTCCTCCGCGCTTTTTGTACGCCTCGGCAAGTGGCGCGTTGGCGCTTGCCTCCGCAACAGGGACAGTGCCACTTGGTCGTGATGACATGTTCGTTCCCGAACACGTCTTCCTGGCCTGCCTGTTGCTCTTCGGCGCGATGCTCCCGGGCAACTCGGGGCGACCGCTGCAGCATCTGGCAGCCTTGATGATCTTTGCCGCTGCAGCCGTGGTGATTGTTGCCGGCCCCGACGCGCTGACCGCACCGTGGCACATGCCCGCCGTGCTGGCGATGACCTATCCCGCCCTGGCGATCGCGCTGGCGCTGGTGTACGGCTACCTGGTGCGGAATGCTGCGCACTTTGCCGCGGCCGCCGGCGTGGCGACACTCTGGCTCATTGACGGCGCGTACGATCTGTATCGCTGGCTGCGCGATGCCGTTGCCGGCCTCGACTATCTCGTTTGGGGGCTGGCGGCACTTGTCGTAGCACTACTGATCAGCGTCAGCAAGATTGCCAAACTGCGGCAATGGCTGCGAGTGCGCCGACGTCGGCGCTCACGGACGGTCTGACGAAATGACGCGGCAGAAGACACAGACACCGGCACGGCCGAGGACGTTGAGAGAAACAAACACGACGGGCAACCGGAACCTCGGCTCCGGGCAGACGTCAATCCACCTTGGCTATTGACCTGCCGTCGTCGCGGTTTCTTCCTCTTCGAGCCGCTCCAGGTACTTGCCCATCTGGCGGAACTTCTCGTAACGGGCTTCGAGCAGTTCGTCGATCGGTTGGCGCAACAGAGTGCGAAATGCCCGGACTAGATACTGGTGCATCGAGGCGGCCATCTGGTGGTGGTCGCGGTGAGCGCCGCCCAACGGCTCGGCGATCACGTCGTCCACCACGCCAAAATCGGGCAGGTCTTTCGACGTGAACCGCAACGCCTTGGCGGCCTGTTCTGCGTAGGCGCCACTCTTCCAAAGGATGCCGGCGCAGCCCTCTGGACTGATCACCGAATAATACGAGTGTTCGAGCATAGCGACGCGATCGCCGACGCCGATGCCCAGCGCACCGCCGGATCCCCCTTCGCCGATGACAATGCACACAATCGGCGTCGCCAGCCGGGACATCTCGAACATGTTTTCGGCAATCACCGTGGCTTGGCCGCGCTCCTCGGCGCCGATTCCGGGGAAGGCCCCCGGCGTGTCGATCAAACAGATGATTGGCACGCCGTACTTGGCCGCCAACCGCATCTTGGCCATTGCCTTGCGGTAACCCTCGGGATGGGCCGAGCCATAGTTGCAGGCAATCCGCTGTTTATAGTCGTTCCCTTTTTCGTGGCCGACGACCATCACCCGCTGCTCGTCGAGCTTGGCAAACCCGGTGCGGATCGCCCTGTCGTCACCGAAGAAGCGGTCGCCGTGCAACTCCACAAAGTCGTCGAATACGAGGTCGATGTAGTCGCTCGTCTTGGGACGCTCCGGGTGCCGGGCCACCTGGACCGTCTCCCACGGCTCGAGGTTTTCGTACACCTGCCGGACCAGTTCGTTCCGCTGGCGGCGCAGGGCGCGGACCTGCTCGCGCGCCTCGGGCGAACCCTCGGCACCGGCCTCGAGTCGGGCGATTCGTTCGTCGAAATCGGCAATGGGCCGTTCAAACTGCAGGCGGCTGTCGGCGATGGACATCGTTTGGCTGTCTCTGGGGACTCGGGGATTCTTGCGGGCCGGTAAAACGTGCGGACGACGCCGCCAAGGCCAGCGGTCGGACGTGGCTGCGCTGGGACT
>JAGQPT010000229.1 GCA_020426575.1 Planctomycetales bacterium | reverse complement strand
GGGCCGGCCACAGTTCTCGGCCCGACGAGGGGGTGAACGCCATCTATCAGATGGCCCGCGTCGTGCAGGTGCTCGAACGTTACCACACGGAAGTGGCGCCGACGCTGGGCAGCCACCCGCGCTGCGGAGGGGTGACGCTGAGCGTCGGTACGATCAGCGGTGGCATCAGCGTCAATACCGTGCCGGATCGCTGCACGATCGAGGTCGACCGCCGCACGTTGCCCGGTGAAGACGGCCCGGCCGCCCGCGACGCCATCATTGAGTATCTTCGCACTGCGCCGGAAATCGACTTCGAGGTCTACCACGCCGAGCCGGCGCCGCGAATGGGTGGTTCACTCACGGACGAACACAACGTCCCTTTCGGCGAGTTGCTCCGCGACGTGGCACGCGATACGGTCGGTCGCAGCGAACTCATCGGCGTGCCCTACGGCACCGACGCGATTGCCATCTCGGCCGCTGGCGTGCCGACCGTCGTGTTCGGCCCCGGTTCGATCCAACAGGCGCATACGGCCGATGAATGGATCGAACTGGCTCAGATCGAACAGGCCAGCCAGGTTCTCTACAACCTCGCCTGTCGGGGGATCTGAGCGACTGTCGTGCTTTGGTGATTCCTCGGAGTTGGTGTTCGTCGGCGTGCGACGCCACGACGTTCCGTCAGGCGTCTTCGGCGTGTGCCGTGCTTAGAACACGTCGAGGATAAAGTGGTGGCCGCTGTGGTAGGGGCGAGCGGTGGGATAAAAGTTGTGCCACTGGCGGTTGTAGACCGGTATGCGCATCTCAGGCGGGTAGCGGTAGTACAAGTTGTTGGCACTCTTGTAGTAGTCGCTCGAATAAAAGTTCTGGGGATAGTAAACGTACGGGTAGTGATAGAACTTGTTGAGGTCCTGTACGTTGGCCGAATTTCCCCATTGTCGGCCGTATGCCTGCTGGGCGTGGGCTTCGCTGTCGCACAGCGCGGACCAGGCCAGTGCCGTGACTGCCAGCACAAGCGTCCATCGAATCATCGCTCAGTTCCCTCCTGGAATCTGGTAGCCAAGACGGGTCGTGGCCACCGCGGGTTTGGTCCGGCCCGAGAACTCGACGGCTATCGCGCCGCGCCGGGTGTGGGTCTGTTTACTACCCATCGGCCGCCCCGATGTTCGTCATTGAGCGAATATCCGCTACTAACGGCACAACGCACAGAACCGTCGTGCGCAGCACGCCCCGATCGCAAGGGGATGTCAGGTCGCAGGGAAAATGGGCGGACTTTAACGACGGCGCGGCCGATACAACGGCGCCGCTTAGCGGGCGGTCAGGAGTTGTTCGGGCGCACGCCTTCGGCCAACTCTCGGTCCCAGTCGTCCATCAGCGGCCAATCGATCGCACAGGTGCCGAAGTCGGCCATGTGCAGGTAGCCTTCCAGCCGGGCCAACGTCGCATCGATCAGCGCGTCGTCCTTGCGGAAATAAGGGCCGTGACTGGGGAGCAGCCATTCGACGTCGCTCTGCCGGATCCGCTCGAGCGATTTGATGAAGGCGGGGATGTCGCTGCCGTGGTGAGCGTCGATCGCGCCGACACTGCCGTCGCGATAAATGTTGTCACCCGAGAGCAACAGGTTGCCCAGGCGAAAAGCCAGCTGGCTGCCGGTGTGGCCGGGCGTGTGCCAGACTTCGAGCTGCAGCGAACCGATTTCGATGACGTCGCCGTCGTTCACCAGGCGGTCGACCTTCACCGGCGGCATCGGCAAGTCGATGCCCTGGGCCTCGATCAGCGCGAACGTGTGGATCGGATCGCCCGTGGCCAGCGCTTCGACTGCCAACGGGTGTGCCGTGACGGGCGCCTTGAGCACGTCGGCCACTCGGGCCAACCCCTGGATGTGATCGACGTCGGCGTGCGTGGCAACGACGGTCTGGCAATGAGCAAAGGGGAAGTCGAGCTGGCGGATCATCTCCACGATTTCGTCGACCGTGTCCTCGTAACCGATATC
>JAGQPT010000228.1 GCA_020426575.1 Planctomycetales bacterium | reverse complement strand
TGCCAGAGAATGCCCCGTAGCGTGCCGTGCTGCATCGCCAGCCGCGCGCGACGCAGGGCATCGTCGTACGGATGGCTGTCGGTCGGCTGGTAGTACACACCCGGCTCCCAGGCCGCGATCGGCGAACCACCCACGGCGCACGGAATCAACCCAACCGTGACGTCCGGGGCGGCCTTCGCGATCTCGCTGCCGAACGTCCGCCCCAGGCCGACGCCCACCACGTCGGGTTTGTCGAAGTGCAGCGGCGCCACGGCCGGCACCCACGCGCCGTCCTTCGAGAGCATCAGCACGCGCGGCTGCGGCTCGAGGTCCTGCGGCTCGATCACGCCGCGTCCGGCCATGTTCGACTGACCGACGAGCAGGAAGAGATGAAACCGCTCTTTCGCGGGCAACGTCACGCCCTCGCCTTCACCGCCACGGGCTACCATCGGCGCGCCCCACGCCACGCACAGCAGCAACAACACGGTCACTCGAATCACGCTCAGCTCACCTTTCGCAGCTTGGTCACGCGCCCCGGCGCCACCCACTCGACGACGAAAATGTTGCCGTCCGCGTCAAAGCAGGCGTCGTGGGGATGCACGAACCTGCCCGGTCGGAACAGACTGCGGTCCTTGCGGATTTCAAACTTCTTCACCTCGGCCGTCCACTCGGGGTCGTCGCCCAGGTGCACGATCGGCTTGTTGTCGGCGTCGAACAGCGACACCCGCGCGTGCAGGTCGGGCACCAACAACACATCGCCTCGGATGTCCACGTCGGCCGGAAAGAGCACGTCTTCGAGGAAGGAAACGTGCTGACCGTCGAGCGTGAAATACTGCATGCGGAAATTCGCCCGATCCGCCACGATCAGCGCCGGCTCGCGGCCCGGGCGGTCATCGAGCCACAGCCCGTGCGGCGTCTTCATCTTGCCCGGTTCGCTGCCCTCCCCGCCCCAGGTACGAATCCATTTCGCGTCTTTGTCGTACTGATGCACGTAGTGCGATCCGTATCCGTCACCGACGTAAAACCCGCCGTCCGGCGCAAAAGCGACGTTCGTCGGGCGATACTGTTCGACGCTCTCGTAGACACCCGGCTCTTGCGGATAGCTGATTTCCCAAACCATCTCGCCGAGTTTGTCGGCCTTGAGCACCCGGCGGTTGTGGATGTCACTCAAGTAGAGAAACTGTTCGCCCCCTTCGCTGCGAATGTCGATGCCGTGGCCGCCACCATGGCACTCCTTGCCGAACGAACGGACAAAGCGACCGTCCGGGTCGAAGACGACGACCGTGTCCATCGGTTCATCGCCCGAGGAGCGGTGCTTGATGTAAATGAGTCCGTCGTCGTCGATCGTGACACCGTGGGTCTCAGAGTAGCGGATGTGCGCCGGCACATCGCCCCAGTCGTGGTGGCACTCGTAGGTGTGCTCGCCGCTGCCGACCAACGGCAGACTGCTGCCTGCTTTGTCGCTGGCGTGCACGAACGGCGCTGCACCGGCCCAGGCCATCGAGGCGGCCAATCCCTTCACGACCGCACGCCGCGAAATCTGCTGGGCAGACAAATTGCCGGCCGCTGCTGACGGCTTGTGTTCAGCCATTACATCACCTCGGAGCAGTCAAATCGGAATGAACAAAACAGCACAATCAAAAACGGCACAAAACGGCAGACGCGTCGTCCTGGTAAACAAGTCGGGCGTACTGCACCGGGCATTATGTCCCGGTACTGCTGGCATTGCGAGCACTTCCCGACAGCGTCGGCCGGAACTTGACGGTTTTCGCCGTCGGGCGAAAAGTTTCCACTTTTTGCCCAGACCGACTCACCCGCTGCGGCGCCGTGGCCGATTCGTAAGTCCGGATCACGCCCCTCTGGACACCACACGGCAAGCTAGCATGACACGTGTCGAGTCATGTCGATCCCGGCCGCCAACGCCGGTTCGCCGGTTCCTACTGACGGCTGCGCGTTGGTTCGTTTTCCTGACCTTCGTGTGCCTATCCTCGATTGGCTGCAAGACGATCCACCCGTCCAACGACCGCGCCTGGACTCCTGACCAGGCCGTGCTGTCGACCGCCGAATTTCGCGGCGAGTTGGTCAAGGTCCACAATGTCCGCTACTGCGACTATCGCACGGACGAAGACTTCTCCGTTCGTTATGAAGACCGCGTCTATAACCTCGACGAGATCGACTCGGTCGACTTCATCGTTTGCCCGTTCTCCGAACAGCCGCAGGTGGCGCACACGATGCTGAGCTTCGGCTTCGACGACGGCGAACACGTCGCCGTTTCGGTCGAAATCCGCAAGGAGTTGGGCGAGAAGTACTCGCCGATCAACGGCGAGCTGCGTCAGTACGAGTTGATGTACGTTGTTGCCGACGAACGCGACGTGATCCGCCTCCGCACCGATCAATGGCTCCAAGACGTCTATCTCTACCGCACGGTCGCCACGCCGGCCCAGTCGCGGGCGCTCTTTCTCAGCGTGATGCGGCGGGTCAACAAGCT
>JAGQPT010000227.1 GCA_020426575.1 Planctomycetales bacterium | reverse complement strand
TTCGTCGTCACCTGGACCAGTTTCGGACAAGACGGTGACCTCGACGGCGTCTACATGCAGCGGTTCAACCGCTTCGGTGACGCGGTGGGAACCGAAACGCGCGTCAACCAAAACGTGGCCAGCTACCAATCCGATTCCGACGTGGCAATGGACGGTAACGGCAACTACGTCGTCACCTGGCAAAGCTTCGGACAGGACGGCAGCGCCTGGGGAATCTATGGCCGCCGATACGCAGCCAACGGCACGCCGCTCGGTGGTGAGTTCCTCGTCAACTCGTCCACCGTCGACGATCAGATCGACCCGGCCGTCGACATGGACCGCAGCGGCGACTTCGTCGTCACCTGGAGCAGCTTCGGGCAGGACGGCAGCGGCTACGGCGTCTATGCCCGCAGGTATAACAGCGCCGGTGTGGCACAAGGCGGTGCCGTCCAGGTCAACACCACCACGCTCGATTATCAACAGCACCCCGACGTTGCAGTCGACTTTGACGGCAATTTCACCGTCACCTGGACGAGTTGGAATCAGGACGGCGACCGCAACGGCGTATTCGCCCGTTCGTACAATGCCGATGGCAGCGACGTGGCCAACGCTTCACAAGGTGGTATCCAGGGCGAGGTGCAGGTCAACACCTCCTACCTCGGCGACCAGATGTTCCCCACGATCTCGATGGACGCAGACGGCGACCACGTGATTGCCTGGATGTCGCGACCCTCGCAAACCGGCGGCGCCGACATCTACCTGCAACGGTTCACGCCGGGCATCATGGGCTTCACCGGCACTTCCGGGACTGACATCCTCACGTTCAACGCCGCCACCGGTGCCGTGATCTTCAACGGCCAGACCTACCAGATCGAACCCGGCACGACCACGCTCCGCTTCGACGGTGCCGGGGGTAACGACATCGTCAACTTCATCGGCACCGCCGGAAGCGACGTCGCCACCCTGCGGGCCGGTAGCGTGGCCATGCAGAGCAACGGTTTCGTCGCCATCGCCACGAACGTCGAGACGATCAACGTCAGTGGCGGCGGCGGCAGCGACTCGGCAACCTTCGAGGGAACCTCGTCGGTCGATCAGCTCATGGCCGGACCGGATTACACGCAGCTTTCCGTCGCCGGTTTCACGACCAAGGCGACCGGCTTCAGCCAGGTCCAGGCCAACGGCAACGGCGGCCTCGATCAGGCACTGATGGTCGACGCTTCCGGTAAAGCCTGGACGAGCAGCACGCCGCATCCGAACGTCCCCGTGCTCAACGGCACGTGGCAGACCAACATTGCGTCGGCTCTGCACGGTCCGTCAAATCAGGCGTTCCTCACTGGGCTTTACCAAGAGGCCCTGGGACGTTCGCCCGATGTCGGCGGCTTCAACGGCTGGCTCACCCAGCTCGATGCCGGCATGTCACGCGAAGACGTCGCCAACAAGTTCTGGCACTCCCGCGAACGGGCCGGTCAGGTCATCGAAGAGCTCTACCAGAACCTACTGGGACGTGGCTCGGACAAGCGAGGCCGCGAGTACTGGATCGACCGCACCATGGCGGGGATGACCGTCGAGGACCTCACGATCGTCTTCGTCACCTCGACCGAGTACATCAGCAAGCACTCGTCGAACAGTTCATACGTGGACGCGATGTACCGCGACATCCTCGGCCGCCAGGCCGACACTGCGGGACACGATCACTTTGTCCAACAACTCAACCAGGGGATGACGCGAGAAGCACTTGCCGGCGTCTTCTACAATTCCACGGAAATGAGGACCCGATTGATCGACAGCTACTACGAAGACTTCCTCGACCGCGACGTTGACAGCACGAGCCTCGACTTCTATCTCGGCTACATCGCCTCGGGTGAAGGCGACACGGACGACGTCGCCGTCCAGGTGCTGGCATCGGACGAGTTCTTCTCCAACATCTCCAACTAGCGGCAACGTCGACGCGCTCCACTTGAGCCGAGCCTGCTGGCTCGGCCGCCAGCAGCGCAGTCGTCCCA
>JAGQPT010000226.1 GCA_020426575.1 Planctomycetales bacterium | reverse complement strand
GTGCCGCACCTGTCGGCCAGGTCGCATCGGCTGGCCAGCGCCTTGACCGACGTCGATTCACCGGGGCAGTTGCGCAAAGTCGGGCCGAGCCTGCGTTACGTCGGCAGCAAGATCGACGGCGACTTCCTGTACGACTGGGTCCAGGACCCCCGCGCCTTCCGGCCCACGACCAAGATGCCGCGTTTCTACGGCCTGCACGATCACCTGCCCGAAGGGTCGGGCGATCGCGCCCAGGTCGAGAAGTTCGAGCCCGTCGAGATCCGTGGCATCACCACTTATTTGCTGGCGATCAGCCAGCCGTTTGAGTATCTCTCGCCGCCGTCGTCGGTCACCGCCGAACCATCGGCCGAACGTGGCCAACGTCTGTTCGAATTGCGTGGCTGTCTGGCCTGTCACCAGCATCGCGACTTCCCCGAGGCCACCGAAGCGACGGCCGGCGAAGTGGCGTCTTACAACACCTTCGGCCCCGACCTCAGCGATCTGGGTTCGAAGCTGACCGGCGAGATGGGCCGCCAGTGGCTCTACTCGTGGCTCAAGCAACCGACGCATTACAACGTCCGCACGCGGATGCCCAACCTGCAGCTCGAACCGATCACGGCCGACGACGGCACGGTCAGCGACCCGGCGAGCGACATCACCGAATACCTGTTGTCGCAGGCCGATCGTCCGCAACCGGCGATGCCGGAGTTGGACCCCGCCGCGCTGGACGAGTTGGTGCTCGAGTTGCTCCGCAGCACGTTCACCCGACGGCAGGCCGAACGCTACCTCGCCGAAGGAATTCCCGAGAGCATGGCGGGTGAGATCAAGGGCGACGAAGTCGAGTTGGTCGGCGAAATCACTCAGGAAAAGAAACTGATGTACGTCGGCCGTCGCACGGTGTCGCGTCGCGGTTGTGCCGGCTGCCATGACATCCCCGGCTACGAAGACGCCAAGCCCATTGGCACGGCCCTGGCCGACTGGGGCCGCAAGGAATCGTCCAAGCTGGCCTTCGAGCAGATCGCCGTCTTCCTCGAAGCCACCGGCGCGGACCGCACCGTCACGGTGCCGGGCGACCACTCTGGTGAAGGAGGCGAACATGCCGGAGAAGCTGGGCACGCCGCAGAAGCGGGACACGCAAGCGGCGGCCACGGTTTCGACCTCGCCAAGCTCGATCCGGACACTCGCTATTTCGTCGAAAACCTGCTCAGCCACAAGCGTGAAGGCTTCCTCTGGCAAAAGCTCCGCCAACCGCGCTCGTATGACTACGAGATGACCGAGAATAAGACGTACCTCGAACAGTTGCGGATGCCGCAGTTCAACCTCAGCGACGACGACATCGAGGCGTTGATGACGTTCGTGCTCGGGCTCGTCGCTGAGCCGCCGCCACCGGAGTACATCTATCAGCCCGACGAGCGGAAACAGGCGATCGTCGAAGGGCGCGTCGCGCTGGAGAAGTTCAATTGCGGTGGCTGCCACACGCTGAACATGCAGCGTTGGGAAGTCTCCTACGACAATGAATCGATGCAGGAGTACGGACCCGGCGACTTCGTCGACTTCCCCTTCCTGGCACCACACTTCACACCGGACGAGATCGCGGCCTCGGTGTCGACCGATCGAGCCGAACGCGCGCACGCCACGCTGCACGGCCGCCCGGCGATGTTGCGCGACGGTGAGCTCGTCGAAGACGAGGACTTCGAGGGCAATCCGGCCAACTTCTTCACGCTCTGGAGGCCGACGGTCGT
>JAGQPT010000225.1 GCA_020426575.1 Planctomycetales bacterium | reverse complement strand
GAGCGAATGGGCGTTGAGCGAATGGGCGTTGAGCGAATGGGCGGCATGGCCGCTGGATCAAAAACTGCTCTTGGTCACGCGGCGGATCGCGCGATAGAACGTTGACCGTCACGGTCGCAGGAAAAGTTTGTCGCCTGGGGCACGGGCCGTCGACGACAGACCTGGTGACAGGCCCCCGAGCATCCTAAAACGGCCCGACACAACGAAAGCCGAAACACGCCCATGGCCGACTTCAAGACGCACGTTTCTTTCAGCAGCCTGTTGGGCGTTGGTTACGCCGCCGCCGGTTGGCAACTGCTCGAATTGCCGCCGGTGTCCTGCATCCTGGCTGGCGGTCTGTGTGGCGTCTCGGGAATGTTGCCCGACTTGGACAGCAACTCCGGCGTGCCGCGCCGCGAGTCGGTCGCTTTCACCGCCACCGTTGTGCCGATGTTAATGTACGAACGGTTTCAACAACTTCAATTGGACCATGAAACGATCGTGCTTGCCGCGGTGACAATTTACTTGTCCATTCGCATGTTAGTGCCGCGATTGTTGACCCACTTCACCGTCCATCGCGGGATGTTCCACAGCATACCCGCGATGCTGATCGCCGGCGGATTGGCCTACCTGGCGTGTCTCTCCGGCAGTGAGGAAGTCCGGCTCTTCAAAGCCGTGGGCATCATGGTCGGGTTCGCCTCGCACCTGCTCTTGGACGAAATCTACAGCATCGAATGGCATCATGGCCGGATGCGGCTGAAAAGTTCATTCGGTACCGCCATCAAGATCTGGGGAAAGAGCCTGTGGGCCAACCTGCTGACGTTTGCCCTGCTCGGCGGCGTATCGTTTCTCGTCTTCAACGACAATTCACTGATGCAACATTACGGTCCGCTGCAACCCGGTGCGGCGTCGATTAACAACGTCGCCGGCAAGGTGGAAGACACCGTGAACCGGTACATCAAATAGCGCAGCACCTTGCCAGCCCCGACGCAGCGCTGCAGAGCACACCCCGACCGAACCCAGGCAAGCCTCCTTCTCACCCGCAGGCAAGGATACCGACAATGCTGACACGCGAAGAGCGCCGTCGCCGGCTCTATGACGAGAACCCCGAGATCATCCGCATCTTCGAGCGCGCCCACGCCACGCAGGAGACGAAGATCAGCACGCCCTCGGGCCAAGTGATCGTTTGCGGCGACGACCCTGAACTAGTGCTCCGCGAAGCGATCCAGCAATGCCAACGCAGCCAAGCCGCCTAAGGCGATGCGTCATCTTGCACGATTCCAGGATGAACGTGCGGATAACCTTCCACGCGTTAAGCCGGCGACCGACGAAGGACCGCTTCATCGCGTGTCCAACAACAGGGTCACCGGTCCGTCGTTGACGAGCGCGACTTGCATGTGACGGCGGAACGTGCCGGTGGCGACGCGCACACCCAGTCGCATGGCTTCTTCGACGAAGCGTTCGTAGAGACGTTCTGCGTCGGCCGGTGCGGCCGCCTCGGTGAAGCTGGGGCGGCGGCCCTTCCGGCAATCACCCAACAACGTGAATTGACTGACGACGAGCATCTCGCCGCCGACGTCGGCCAGCGCGAGATTCATCTTGGCGGCGTCGTCTTCGAACACGCGCAGTTCGACGATCTTCTTGGCCAGCAGCCGCGCGTCGTCGTCGCCGTCCTCTTGTGCCACACCGAGCAGCACGACCAGGCCGGCACCGATCTGGCCGACCACGGCGTCGGCGACAGTGACCCGAGCTTCGCTGACTCGTTGTACACACGCCCGCATCCACCGACTCCGCTAGGGTAAAAAGGGCACCGCACATTCCAGGTGCCCACGATAGTGGCACGGTACGGCGGCCACAAGTCGGCGGCAGTGTGCGTGCTGCGCCGTGGCTTCGACCGTTGACAGGCCTTGGTAACAGGGCATACAACGCGTTGTCCCTCCGCCGCGCTCGGCCCCCTCCCCTGCCCTGGCGGTCACTCGATTGATGGGGTGAACGCTGACTGCCGCGCGAGTTACGGAACCATGACGCTGACACTGCTGACGGTCTACTGCTTGCTGGTCGTTGCCGCATCGCTGGCCGGCGGCATGATCCCGATGGCAGTCGTGCTCACCCACCGGCGGATGCAGGTGAGTCTCAGCTTCGTTGCCGGTTTGATGTTGGGCGTCTCGATCTTGCATCTGCTGCCCCACGCCGTGCTCGAGACCGGCAGTCTCGACGTGGCCTCGCTGTGGACGCTCGCAGGCGTATTGGTGATGTTCTTCTTGCAGCGGTTCCTGCACTTCCATCACCATGACGCACCAGCCGACGCGCATTGCGATCACCCCTCGCACCAGACGCCCGCGACCGAGCAGAGCCGGCGCGACCAGATGCATCAGCAGTTGCACGACTTGAAGCACCCGCAGCACCGCCACCAATTGTCGTGGCTGGCGGCCGCCGTGGGATTGGGTCTCCATACGTTGGTCGACGGCGTGGCGCTGGCCGCCAGCGTCGAAGCCGAAGCGGCGCACGATCACGGCGGCTTCGCCTTGGCCGGTCTGGCGACCTTCCTCGTCGTGTTGCTGCACAAACCGTTCGACGCGCTGACGGTAACGCTGTTGATGTCCGAGTCGCCACGGACTCGCCCCTACCGCCATCTCGCCAACGTCGTGATCGCCCTGCTCGTGCCGGTTGGCGTGTTGATGATCTACGGCGGACTGATCAGCGCCGGCGATCAGCGCAACGTCGTGCTCGGCTGTACGCTGGCCTTTGCCGCTGGCAATTTTCTCTGCATCGCCATGAGCGACTTGTTGCCCGAGATCCAGTTCCACGAACACGACCGCGTCATGCTGTCGATCGCGCTGCTCGTGGGCGTAGGGCTTGCGGCATTGATCGGCACGCTTGAAGGCGCCAACCACGGCCGCAGCCATTCCCACGAACCTCCCGGTGCGCACGAGCACGAGGAACATGCCGATCACGAACACGACGGCCACCAGCACGACGACCACGAGCACGAGTTGGAGAGCCAAGAGCCCGACGGTCACGATCACGAGGGGCACACACATTGATGGGCCGTGGCCCCGACGGGCGGTAGTGGCCGACGAATCTTCGCGATCGCGCGGCGCGGCGTCAACCGAGATGATTGGCCACCCGTGGTCAAGCCGAGAAATTGGCCACTCGATGTGTGGGAAGCTCAATCGCCCCCCCACCGTCACGGAAGTTTCACGTGAAACATTCGTGATGCGGCCCCTCGCCTACCCTTCCAGGCCGCGTTGTTTGCGGATTTCGGCGACGCGCTGGACGACGTCGGCCAGCACGCGGCCGTTTTCCCAGACGTTCTGCCACATCAGGTAGAAGCCGAGCGCCACGTAAGAAACGCCCAGCAGTGCGCCGAACAAATGGACGCGCGACCAGGCGACGCCCGCGATGGGCTCCAAACGCATCGAGGCACCGGGGTCGGCCGCACCTCCGAGGGCCACGACCACTACCATCGTGAGCATACTACTGACCGCCAGCGGAAAGGTGCGCCGCTTCAGCTTGTTGGTGCGAGCGATGTACAAACGATCCAGGTCGTACGTTTCCACGACCTCTTTGCACCAACGGCTCGTGCCGACGAAATACGTGACCACGATGCTGTCGACCAGCAGCACCACCAGAGCGGCCGCGACGCCGGAAAGGCGGTGAACGGTCGCCCAACGCTGCGTTGTCGTGTCTTTCGGATTCGAGACGTCGCCAAGCGAAAGACCGAGGGCGAGCGTCGCGCACACAAACACGAGTGCGAACAGGGCGATGACGGGGAGGATGCGATCCACGGCGTGAGCCTGGGGTGTGCTGGACTGCTACGAACCGTTCGACCGCCCACCGGGTACGGCGGCAAGCTGTGCCGGCGACTCGAGCAACGTGGCAGACGGGTGACCGTCGTGTACCGCGGTCGGCTAGATCAATTGACCAGCCAGCAGCATGATGCCAAGCGCGGCAATCGCGGCACCGCTGGTTCGCACGAGTCGATCGCCGTTGACCTGTCCGTTGGCCAATCGCATCAGTCCGACGCCGGCGGCAATACCGGTCGCGTGCAGTGCTGCCGTGGCGCTGACCATGCCGACAAGGTACGGAGCGACCGCGGCACCGTTGGCTTCGGCGGCGTGGGCATAACCGTGGAAGAGAGCAAACGTCGCCACGAGTAGCAAACAAACGGCCAGTGACGTCGTTTGCTTACGGGCCAACAACAGGCCGTAGACGGCAACGCTGAACATGACGCCGAGTTCACCCCACCAGGCAGTTTGAGCGAGCGAACCGTCTCCCCAGGAAGCCACAGCCCCGAGGGTCATGGCGCCGAGGAACGCGGCAGGAACAAGCCAAAGCCCCCGACCACCGAGCCGCGCCGCCAACAGGCCGACCCCCAGCATGGCCGCGAGATGGTCGACGCCGAACCAGGGATGGGCAAAGCCGTCGCTGAAAGCGTGGTCGGCATGGTTCGGATGCGCAAACGCGGGACCGACAAACGCTACCAACAACAACAGAACTGCGCCGAGGGTCTTACGCGTCATCTCGTGGAAACTCCATCGGGGGGGGGAAACATGAGGACTCGCCTGGAGAAATCGCAGACCAGCCCGTAGAAACCTGATATGCCAACTCGGGCGCCGCGGCATCGCATCATTCACCACAATCGCTCACCGCAGCCTGGCGGTCGGCACGACGCCCCCTAGCCTAGCAAAGCGGGGCGCCGTTGCCAATCGCTGAGCGGGCCACGCGATAACGCCCCACGACCGCGCTGCGGCTCGACGGGCACGTCCGGAGGCGACCCGGCCCATCGCTGCGTCGGACCGCTAAAAACTGGCCGCTGCCACGTTGCCTTCGACTGTCTCGCCAACGGAGGCGAACGGTTGTAAGGCACGTTTGCCGTCGCCCATTGAGAGGGCCAGCGTCGTCAGTTTTAGCCGGTCCAGCTCGCCGCGCACGCGGTCTCCACAACGCGAAAGCGCCTCGTCGACAGAGCCATTTTCCCAGCCTTGTGGCAGACCGAGCGACAGCGGACCGTCGATTGCTTCGAGGATGTCCAGTACGGAAATGTCCTCGGCGTTGCGGGCCAATCGATAGCCCCCCTCCACGCCTCGCGTCGACTCGAGCAGACCGTTGGTCACAAGACTGCGGAGGATTTGCAGCAGGAAGCGCTCGGGCATTCCTCCTGCCTCGGCGAGTCGTCGGCAGGAAACTGGTCCGTCATCTTCGGTCGCGGCAAGTTGGACCATTGCTTGCAGTGCATACCCGACCGTTCTGGAGAGTTTCATTGTCTCGCCTGTTCAAATAGGAAGCTGCACTAGTGTGGTGCCCGATCTGACGGATACGCGTTGCACCGTGTTCGAGCGTGTACGGTATGGCTGGTGAAGCGGCTCACCACTGTTGTCCGTGGGGCGCTTGGCTCCGGCGGCAGCGGTGTGTCCGCTCTCCGGCGGTCGCCCTCCCCATGGGTCTTGATGCTCCCCCCTGCCCCGGGGCGGCAACCGCTTTCGACCGCCGGTAAAAGCCGCATTTAGCGTGCCGATTACACGCATTCGCCGCTGGATGCGCGAGTAAGCCTATGTCGCCGGGAAGTTTTGGCACGCCGAGAACCCCATGACGTGAATCGGGGAAAGCCAACGGCCGACGATCGCCGCGGAAAATCGTGCCGGTATGGCCACATGGCGTGCGAATCCGCACGCTTTGCACCGCGGCTCTGGGCGCGGCTGTCATCCAGCCACGTACGCGGTTTTGCCAGGCGAGAGTGTGGAAAGTCACGCTGCCTGCCACAGCGGACGATCGCCACTATCGAGTCGGCGGCCCGATGTTGTTGAGAACGACGTGACCCGGGGCCGCCACTGCCGTGGCCGGGGTCGACGAGTGACCGATTCAGTCGCGTGAGAAGGAAGTCACATTAGCCGGAAGTCACACGAGCCTCGCCGCCGTCGGCGGAGTCTTCGCCCGTGGAGGCTCGCACCTCGGTGCGGATGGCATGCCAACCGAGCATGATGGCGCCACAGACGAGCAGGCTGTCGGCGATGTTGAAGACGGGCCAGTCGAAACCAATCGCCGCGATTTCAAAATGAATCCAGTCGCGCACTGCGTGCACCGGCTGACCGACCAGTTCGCGATGCGGGGCGAACTGGTCCCAGACCAGGCCGGGGATACCGACACGATCCCAGAGGTTGCCCAGCACACCGGCCATCACCATCGCCAGCGCGACGGTGAGCCAGAGCTCGCGGGCCGCGCCTTTGACGAAAAGCCAAACCAGGATGAAGACGATGGCCGCGACCGAGAGCAAGGCAAACAGCGGTTGATAGCCTTGCCCGAGACTGAACAGCGCGCCGCGGTTGAGTTGGGTCTCCAGCGAGAGCACGCCGTCGATGAGCGGGATGGCATCGCCGCCGGGCATCCCCAGCCGGTCGAAGATCCATGACTTGGTCGCCAAGTCGGCGATCAGGCCAACCGCTGCGATCGACGCGAACAGGCCAAAACGTCCGGCCAGCAACCGCCGGTCGACAGGCGCAACTGGCTGGATGCCGGAGGCAGCAACAGCCGAACGGCGTGCGGAGGAGTTTTGGTCAGACACGGTCGTCGTGGCGGAACTCATGGCATACATCCGTGCATGGTGGGCGTCCGCGTCTCGTTGGCGCCCGACAACGAGTGAGCCATTCGCTCCACCCTCAGTCGAGGAACCGAAGCGATGGCACACGTTCGGGCGTTCGCCGTTAGCGACAGCTCAACCTTCGAGTTTTTCGGCGCACTTGACGCAATACGACGCGTACGGGATGGCGTTGAGTCGCGTCTTGGGAATCTTGACGCCGCATTCGTCGCATTGGCCGTAGGTGCCGTCTTCGATCCGCTCCAGGGCAGCCTCGATGGCGTCGAGCGTGTCGCCTTCTGTCTCCATGAGACTGAGGGTGAATTCTTGCTCGAAGTTATCGCTGCCGATGTCAGCCATATGGATCGGCATACTGGAAAGATCGCCTGCCGCGTGGTTGCCGTTCTTGTTCAGCGCCGCGTCGGCGAGATGGTTGACGTCGCCACGTAGGCGCGAACGCAACAGAACCAAGCGATCCTTGTAGACCTTCATTTCTGCTTTTTTCATGGCGCACACTCCATGGCCCGACTGGTCTGGCGCGTCGTTGCCCGCGCAAATGTTGCCAAATCCGTGGGTTGCCAGATCGTGGTTGGTAGCCCGTCGATTGTAAGCTCGTGTATCGTCAATGTCAAACGCCCCGAAACTCGTCTTTTCCTTTGCCTTTTCATCGCCAAACGGATTCCTTGCCAATCTGACCGACGCCCGATCCCCTCGTTGACGGTGACCGGCACGACCGGCCGAACCCCGGCGAGGACGAACGCGTCGGTCAGTCGGCCCGCGACGGCTGCTGCGCCCGCAGCGCACACCGCCGCGGCTGCCATGCGGCCATTGTGCTGCACGTACCGTGCCGATTGCTCGAATGCCGCCCGACAAGGTACGCTAGTGTCTGCAGGCTCCGCGCCCGGTGGGGGTACGGTCTGGGCACGGCGACGGTTCAGGAAAATGGCCGACGCCGGCCGTGGGGCCCCGATTGTGCGGTATTGGTCGCTGTCACGGCGTTTGGCCGACGTTTTTCCTCGTTGATACGCAATAGGGTGAATTTGTGGCGGATAGCTCGACCACCTGTGCGACGCCCCGGACCGACGTTGCCTTTCAAAGGTGCATTTCGCCCAGTTGCGCGGCAACCTATGGCGTCGACGAGGTGCTCGTCGCCTGTACAGCGTGCGGCGGATTGGTCGACGTTGTTTACGACTGGGATCGGTTGGGGCCGCCCGACAGTTGGAAGTTCTTCGAAAACAAATGGTCGGCGCGACGCGACCGGCTTGCCTTCAGCGGCGTCTGGCGTTTCTACGAGTTGATGCAGTTCGCGCCCCGCGACAACGTCGTCACCATCGGCGAGGGGCAAACGTTGCTGCAGCGCTCGGCGGGCGTTGCGGAATTCGTCGGATTGAAACCGGACGGGCTCTTTCTGCAGTACGAGGGGATGAATCCCTCGGGCAGTTTCAAAGACAACGGCATGTCGGCGGCCTTCACCCACGCGTCGCTCGTCGGCGCCCGGCAGGCCGCCTGCGCTTCGACCGGTAACACCAGCGCGTCGCTGGCGGCGTACTGCTCTTCGCTCGGGGCGATGAAGGCCGTGATCTTCATCGGCTCGGGAAAGATTTCGTACGGCAAACTATCGCAGGCGCTCGACTACGGGGCGCTGACCGTGCAGATTGCCGGTGACTTTGACGACGCGATGGCTCGGGTCAAGGAAGTGTCGGCCGAGATGGGTATCTACCTGGTAAACAGCGTGAACCCGTTCCGGCTCGAAGGCCAGAAGTCGATCATGTTCCGCGTGTTGGAAGGACTCGGCTGGGAGGTGCCCGACTGGATCGTTGTGCCAGGGGGCAATCTGGGGAATTCCAGTGCGTTTGGTAAGGCGTTTGCCGAACTGCGAGAGATCGGCCTGATCGATCGCGTGCCGCGGTTGGCGGTGATCAACGCGACGGGGGCCAACACGCTCTACCAACTTTACGAGAAACGCGGAGTGCGCTGGAACGACGGCGCCACGGCCCCCGACGTGATCGAGCAGTATTACGTCGAGATGGACTCCGAGGCGCGGCGGGCGTCGACCATCGCCAGCGCGATCGAAATCAATCGGCCGGTGAATCTCAGCAAGTGCCTGCGGGCGTTGGACACGTGCGACGGCGTGGTGCGGCAGGTGAGCGATCAGGAGATCCTCGATGCCAAGGCGCGCGTGGGCGCCGGCGGCTTGGGCTGCGAGCCGGCCAGCGCGGCGAGCGTGGCCGGGGCGAAACTCTTGCGCGATGAAGGCGTGATCGCGCCGAGCGACCGCGTCGTCTGCATCCTTACGGGCCATCAGCTCAAAGACCCCACGGCCACGATGGCGTACCACACGACCGACCAGGACCAGTTCAACGAAGTCCTGGGCAAAAGGGGCGTCCGCCGCGCCACGTTCGCCAACCGCGCGGTCACCGTGGCGAACGACGTCGACGAAATCGTCAAAACCATCCAGCTCTATGGCTAGTGATTCACCACCGAGGCACGGAGGGCACAGAGAATCAGGACGCGGAGAAAGTGACAGGCTGACTGGGGGAGCGGACGATGTACG
>JAGQPT010000224.1 GCA_020426575.1 Planctomycetales bacterium | reverse complement strand
TGGATCCAGTCGATCGCGCCGGCGTGGCCGCTCGCGCTCACCCCCATCGGCAGCGAGATCCGCAGAATGCACGCCGTGGGATCGATCGCGGCGATCACCTGCTCGGCCTCGACCATCGTCTTGCCGTACACCGTCACCGGGTCGGTCCAGTCGCTCTCGACGTGCCCCCCGCCGCGCGTCCCCGAATACACCAGGTCGATCGACAGCCGCACCAGCGGTATGCCCCGGGCCGCCGCGATCTCGGCCAGCCGCGTCGGCCCCTCAACGTTGAGCCGCCAGGCCATCGTCGGGTCGAGTTCACACGACTTCAGCGCACAGTTGCCGGCACAGTCCAGCACGCCGCGGAACCCGTACTCGTCGAAGAGCCGATTCAGGGCCTCGCTGTCTTCGGCGTCGCAGGCCACGACGCCGGGCCAATCGATCCGCCAGTTGCTATGTTGGCGAATCGCCCAGACCTGCTCGCCATAACGTCGGCGGAAGGCGCGAAAGGCGTTGTACCCCGCCACGCCGGTCACCCCGGTCACGAGCAGTGGCAGCGGCGGATCGAATCGTGGTCGCATGAACATGCGGCACATTATCGATACTCTCGCCGCCGAATCAACGCCAGCGATCGACGCGTTGGTTGACGCGCTGACCGCTGAATGCGAGATATACAGGCGACTCGGCCGCTCATATCTCGGTTTCGTCCCCCAACGCCACCACGCCCCCTGATGAACCAACTCACACTCCAGCAGCGACAGAACAACGCCGCCAGCCGCGATCACTGGGAGCAAGCCGCCTCGCACCGGCAGCGCGTCATGCAGTTGATCGACTCGGCCCACGCCCGCCCCAACGCGCGGCTCTGTGTGCTCGGCGCCGGCAACGCGAACGACCTCGACCTGGCCCGGCTCGCTGAGCGGTTTGCCGAAGTCCACCTGGTCGACCTCGACGACGAGGCCCTCGCCGCCGCCGTCGAGCGACAACCTGTCGCTGACCAGGCCGCGCTGCGCCGGCACGGCGACTGCGACCTCTCGGGCGTCTGGCCCCAGCTCGAACAACTCACGCCCGACCGGCCCGCCAGCGACGACGAGGTCGACGCCCTGGTGGCGGCGGCCAGCGGCTTCGCTGGCCCCACGCTGCCCGGTCCGTTCGACGTCGTCGTGTCGGCTTGTGTGCTCAGCCAGTTGATCAACGCCGTCGTCGTTTCACTCGGCGAAACTCACCCCCGCTTTGTCGACCTGCTCCGCGCCGTGCGCAACCGGCACCTGGGGCTGATGATCGATCTGTTGGTCCCCGGCGGCACGGGCATCTTTATCACCGACGTCGTCTCGACCGACACGGCCCCGCAATTGCAGACGGTCAACCCAGCCGACCTCTCGAAATGCGTGGCCGGGCTGATCCGCGACGGTAACTTCTTCCACGGCCTCAACCCCAAGGTGCTCCGCGCCCACTTCGAGCAAGACGAGGCCATCGCGCCGCGCGTCGACGACCTCGAGTTCATCGATCCTTGGCTCTGGCACTTCGGGCCGCGCGCCTACGCCGTCGTCGCCGTGAAGTTCCGCCGCGTCTGAAGACGCGTTCGGCGAAGACGCGGTCTTCGCCGAACGAGGCCGCACCCATAGGTGCCGCCGCGCATGCACCAAAAGCAACTGCATCGCCAGTGTCTCAATCCAGGGGGTGCTTTTCCGGCACTTGTGGCTTGGACACGTAGGGTGCCGGCCTAGGTCGCAGCGAGGCAAACGCCGCCAACACGGACAGGCCCAACAGCACCGGCCCGGACGTGCTTCCCAGCATCATCACCAACGCTGAGATGTCGTCGGCATTGCGCCCCCCGCCGCCCGTGGACACCGTGACGTTGAAAAAGAACGTCAGCACCGGCGGCAACAGGATCGAAAGAGCGGCCAGCGTCGTCGCCCAACGAAACAGCGTCGGGCTTTGTATCCGCTCGGGTTTGAAAATCACGATTATTGACCCATGCATAAGTAACTGGATTCAACGGAGGTCGAGTCGGGCCCAGCGGAAGTGGGCTTGAAGGATTCGCTGCTGTCTGGCCTGCCGGGCCAATTCGGCGTCGACTTGGCGGTCGAGGTGA
>JAGQPT010000223.1 GCA_020426575.1 Planctomycetales bacterium | reverse complement strand
TCATCGACAATGCCGGCGCGGCAACCACGCTCATCAGCGGTACGGCGTCGTACCTGGTTGTCCAGCTACACAACGGTAGTGCGACCCTCGATTCCTTCGATACCGACTTGCTGACGGTGCAAAACGGTGGCGGCGTTGCGATGCAGTTCGGTGTCCTGGAAGTCGACAGCGGCAAGTTGGACATCGGCACCGGTGGCATGGTAGTAGGCCGTGGTTCGATCGACCTCGAGGCCAATGTAGGCACAGTCACCACACTCCTGGAAAACGATGGAATACTGACGGCAAACTTCGGAACACTCGACATCGACGTCACCAGTGCGAACGGCCGCATCGACCTGGACGGTTCGGGCGGCCTGGGCCAGGTCAACGTCGGCAGCCAAGGCACACTCGACATCGGTGCCCCACTGGCTGACCCGTTCAGCAGCACGATGAATTTCGGTGACCACTCGCACCTCGTGATGAGCGCTGCGTGGTCGGTGGACGTCAATGGCGACGTCAACGTCGATGCCGGTACTGCCACGGCCACTGTCTCGGGCGGCGCATGGACGGCTAGCGGAACGGTCAATGTCAACAGCGGCACGTTCATTATCGAGCCGAACTTCACCGCCACGAGTGGAACGGTCTACGTCGGCGGTCAGGGCTCCGACGCCACCCTGCAATTGGACGGTACGGCGACGCTCAGCAATCTGCAACTTGACGGCTTTGACGTGGGGACTGCCAACCTGACCGTCAACGGCAACACGACGATCAGCCAGGCGACGCTCGATTGGGACGCCGACGGAGCGAGCACCACTACGATTGGCGCCACAGGTCTGCTCACACTCAACGTCGGGGCGGTCGACCTGACCAACAATGTTTTTGACGGCACGATCAACAACAGCGGCCAACTCAACGTCAATCTCACCAATCCGGCCGACGCATGGACGATGGCCGGCACGCTGAACATGAACACCGCAACGGGTGCCGAGATCAACGCCGGCAACATGATCGTGACCGGCACGGTCAATCTCGTTGGCGGCATCCCGGCGGTGCCGGCGGGGGAATTCCCGGCGGGCGGCGGTGCCGTCACGTTCGGCCCATCGGGCACAGGAACGGTCAGTGCCGACTTTGTGGAATGGCGTGCGAATTCGCTTCTGAACGTCAGCGCGGGAACTGGCCGCGTCGTCGGATCAGCCAGTTTTCAGTCCGGCGCGTCGGTCATCGTCAACAACACGGCGACGCTTGATCTAGAAGGCGTCACCAGCTTTTTGCCAGGATCGTATCTCTTCAACGGCGGCACGATGAACATCTGGGGGGATACCTCGATCGACGCCAGCGGCCAGAATCTCAGCCTCAATGGGGGCGGATCGACTATGTACCGCGTCGCACCTGGCGGAACGTTCTCGCTGGTCGCCGACAGCTATTCGCCCTATGGCGGTGCGCTCATGATCGAGGAGGGTGGCGAGGCGCACTTCGATTTCACGGGCGGCGGCGAAGAACTCACGCTGGGAGGCGTGGTCGATATGACAGCCGGCAATAATCCATCTGTTCTTGCCGTCTCCAATGGCAGCCTGATTATCTATGGGACGGTCAATCTTACCGGTACCGGTGGGGCCATGCTCATGGCCGACGACATCACTTTCGGCGAATCATCCGTTGTGAACATCGGTGCAGGCGTTGAGTTCAGCCCCTGCCCGATAACTCCTCTGACGCGGATCAACATGGCGGGTACCGTCAATGCGGTGGCCGATATTGATCCATTTATGATCGATTGTGGTGACCCAATCTTCACGGGGGCAATTAACGTTGTCGGCAACGGATTCGGGATGTTTATGAGCGACAACGTGATCACACTTGGCAGCACGGCGTCGCTGGACTTCGGCGCCGGAAGCGAGGTGCACTTTTCCGCCGACAACATCGTCCACAACGGCGAAACTATCACTGGTCAGGGCAAAGTTGTCTTCGAGGGGGGCACGAACCAATGGTTGACCGATCAGTCGATCGACGCGGCCAAATTGTTGCTGATGGACAACCAGGTGATCGGCGATGGCGCCACGCTGACGGCAACCGGCGACGTGGAACTTAAAGGCGGATCGATCACCGGCGGCACTGGCAGCAAGATCGCCCTCAAGGGCAAAATCGTCGAGGTGAAAGACAATACGACGATCAGCGTGGACAAAATAGAACTGCTGGACGAGATTGAACTGCTGGACAAGCTCCAAGTCGCCGCGAACAAGTCGTTGCAACTCAACGCTGACACGGTCAACGACACCAACGAGCTCCCCGGCGAAACCGTTCTGGGCGATGGGGCGGAACTGGGCTTCAATCTTACGAGCGGCAGCATGACGCTGGAGAACCTGTCGCTCGAAAGCAACTGGTCGACGCACAGCGCCAGCGTGAACACCAATGGCGACGACCTGACGGTGACGGGCGCCATCAACGGCAGCGGCACCTTTCACACGTCAGGGGGCCTGGTATCGATCCCGGGGGCCGTGATGCCGCGTTCCTTTCCCGGCGTCGTGCCCCCGGTAACAGTAAACTCAGTTGAGCCAGCGACGAACGGTGTTGTGCCCTATGACCCGGCAGGCGTGCTCGTCATTGAGGGCGATCTCGAGCTGGCGTCCACGAGTGCGTATGAAGCCGAGATCGGCGGCACGACGCTTGGCGCCGAGCACGACAACATCACGGTCGACGGCACCGCCATGCTCGACGGCGAGTTGCATGTGGTGCTCTTCGACGGCTTCGTCGCATCGCCGGGCGATACGTTCGAGGTGCTGACGTACGGCAACCACTCGGGCGAGTTTGCCACGCTGACCGGCGACGTCGAGTTCGGCCCGGAGGGGAACGATTTCTTCCAGCCCCTGTATCAGGCCAACCGCTTGTTGCTCTACGCGCCCATCGGCGGCGACGGCAACTTCGACGGCGTCAACGACGGCCTGGATTATTTGGCATGGGCGGGGCACTACGGTCAGGCGGGCGTCGGCTTCAGCGGCGGCGACTACAACCGCGACGGTGTGAACGACGGCCTCGACTATCTGATCTGGGCGGGCAGCTACGGACAGTCCACGGGCGGACTGGCCGTGGCCGTTCCCGAACCGGCGAGTGCCGCACTGTTAGTCTTTGCAGTGTGCCCCTACCTGTTACGGCGGCGAACACGTCGAACACGCGCCGTTGTCACACAGCACTGAGGTGAGCACACCAGCGTGAAGCGAGTTGTCTCCCCCGGGTTCTCACCCGGTGAGTGCGTGGTTCGCGCCAGCATTCACCGGGTGAGACTTCAACTCGGCAGCGCGGCGCGCGACGAACCAGATCAACCGGGTGTCGCGGCCCCGCCCCTCCGCGGAGGGCACCTCTTGGCGGTCGTTCTGACGGTCTTATTCGGATCGCCCGTTGAGTCCAGTTGCACGAGCCCGCGCCGATCGGGACGGCCTTCTGGTGCCCGAATGTGGACCGCAACTGCCTGCCAAGGCCTCCCTGGCATCTGAGCCGGAAAAGGTGGCACCGCCCGCCGGTGGAACCTAAAATGCCGAGCACGTCGTCGGAGCGGTGCCCGGCCGCATTTGGCGCCGCTTTTGGTCTTGGCAATGGTGCACAGTCGCGCCGGCGAAATGTGCGACGCGTCGCTCCGGCAGCAAACCAACGGACCGCTTGGACAAGACGTCCTCTCGGGTGACAATGCGCACGTCGCTCGACGGGACCTTTGGGACCTGTTTTGCCGTAGACGGCCTACGGGAAGAGTAACACTCGCGTTCACGGGGCCCCCAATGTTTGAAACTACTCGTCGCCGAGGAAATAGATTCATGCGTAGTGATCGACCGCTGCTTGGAATTCCGCTCGCCGTCGGCGCCGTGTTGTTTGTCGTATTCGCAAATGCTGCGCCTGCGCATTCAGCGGATGAGGCTGCGGCGCCCGGACAACGGGTAGAACTTCACGAGTGCTTGGCCGTCGGTCGCGTCACTGAGTCGGGGCGCACGGCGATTCGCAAAGACCCGGTCGAAGCGATGATGGTCAGCGGTGCGTTCACGCCGCCCCAGGAGGGCGACGAACTGACGACGCCACGCGGCGATGTGACACAGTGGCAGCACGTCGAGGCAAACGAGGCGGGGTTTCGTGGCGAAGAGTTCGTCCGCGGTTACGCCTACTTCCAGCGGGACGAGGCCGAGTCGCGGATCGCAATCCTCGAAGCAGCCGGTCACTCAATGGCATACGTCAATGGGGTGCCACGAACGGGCGACGTTTACTCCTACGGAACGACCAAACTGCCCGTTGCGCTCAAGCAAGGCACGAACGAACTGTTGTTCGCCACGGCGAGGGGTGGTCTGAGCGTGGCACTAGTCTCTCCGGAAAAGCCCCTGTTCCTCGATGATGGGGACAACACGCTGCCGGACCTGATCGTCGGAGAAGACGACGAAAAGTGGGGAGCGATCATCGTGGTCAACGCAACTAATCAAGCCCGCGGTGATCTGTCACTGGTCGCCGCGGGGCCCGACGGCGTCGAGCATCGTGTTCCGGTAGGGCCCGTCTTACCCTTGGGAACTCGGAAGTCGGCATTCTGGGTGACGGGTGCCCCTGAGGCCGGCAGTGAAAACGTTCCGGTCAAAGTGCGGCTCGAGACGAATGACGGTACAACCACGACGGTTGTGGACGAGCGTGAACTTCAGCTGGGCGTAGTGGCTGCCGACGACGTACAGAAGAGAACGTTCGTCAGCGCGATCGACGGAAGCGTGCAGTACTACGCGGTTCGGCCTGCCCGGCCGGTGCTCGACGCAGATGTTCCGCCGGCCATGATCCTGTCCCTGCACGGTGCGTCAGTCGAGGCGCTTGGGCAGGCCAAGGCTTATTCTTCAAAGTCATGGGGGCACATCGTGGCGCCGACAAACCGACGGCCGTACGGTTTCGATTGGGAGGATTGGGGAGAGCGCGACGCGATCGAAGTGCTCGACCTGGCACAAGAAAGGTATCAAACCGACCCGCAGCGCGTGTACCTGACGGGACATTCGATGGGGGGCCACGGCACGTGGATCGTCGGAGCGACCCACCCTGCGCGATTTGCCGCGATCGGCCCAAGTGCCGGCTGGATCAGCTTCTGGACCTACGCGAGCCGCTCGGACCCGGAAGAGGAATTGTCTCCGGTAGCACAGATGTTGCAGCGGGCCTCAGCGATGAGCCGTCCACGGTTGATGTCACGCAATTACCTGCAGCAAGGGATCTACGTGCTGCACGGCGACGCCGATGACAACGTCCCGGTCGAACAGGCCCGTACGATGCGCGCCCACCTGGCGACGTTCCACACCAACGTCTTGCACCACGAACAACCCGGGGCGGGTCACTGGTGGGACGATTCGGACGAGCCGGGGGCGAGCTGCGTCGATTGGCCGGATATGTTCGACATGTTTGCCCGTCACGTGATTCCCCGGGTCGACCAGGTGGGTCAAGTCGAATTTGTCACGGCGAACCCCGGTGTCTCGGCGACATGTCATTGGGCGACGATTTATGCACAACAACGCGCATTGGAACCCAGTTCGGTCGATGTCCGCTTCGACCCGGGCCTGCGCCGCTTCCACGGTACGACCGACAACGTTGCCGCGCTGGTGATCAATGCCCGGCATGTGCGGCCCGGCGGACCGCTGACGTTCGATTTGGATGGCCAGGTGATCGAAGTCGGAGAACGAACCGCCGCCGAGGAATACTATTTCGTTCATCAGGACGGAACGTGGGCGGTCTCTACCGCCGCACCGGATGCGTCGGAAAAGGGCCCGCATCGCTACGGGCCGTTCAAGGATGCTTTTTCTCACCACATGGTGTTTGTGTATGGCACGGTCGGTACCGAGGAAGAAAACGCCTGGTCATTGGCCCGGGCTCGCTTCGACGCGGAAGCGTTCTGGTATCGCGGCAACGGCTCAGTCGACGTCGTGGCCGATGTCGATTTTGTAGGCGCGCACGAGCCCGACCGGAGTGTGATCGTCTACGGCAACGCGGATACGAACTCGGCGTGGCAGGGATTATTGGACGCAAGTCCCGTTCAGGTCGACCGGCAAGGCGTTACGGTCGGCGAGCGACGCGTTGCAGGCGACGATCTGGCGTGCCTGTTCTTGCGGCCGCGCCCTGGTAGTGACGTGGCGAGCGTTGGCGTTGTGGCCGGGACGGGGATGACGGGCAGTCGCCTCACGGAGCGCTGCAACTACTTTCTGGCCGGCGCCGCCTATCCGGACGTGCTCGTGCTGGGGCCCGATTTTCTTGAAACGGGGGCCGAGGGAATTCGAGTCGCTGGCTTTTTCGGACGCGATTGGTCGGTCGACGGAGGTCAACTGGCCTGGAGCGACGAAGACGCCGATGCTCCCGCGGCGGGGAACTGATGCCGGGAGAGATTGAGCCGCATGCGTCTCGTCTCATCTTTGTCGACGACGGCGCTAGGCAATGGATTTAGATGAGCCAAGTGAGTGCTACAGACGAACGGAGGAACTATCGTGATCAGGATGCACCGCTGCATTTTAGCGAGTCGATTTGTCGGTGTGGCATGTATGATCGGCCTGGCGGCGACATCGGGACGATGCGAAGAACTTTCGACGTCTGTAGCGACCGCACTTGAGCGGGCTGGAGACAATCGACCAGAACTCGAGCGGGCGCTGCGCGAGGTGCCCGTTTCCCACCGGGCGGGCATGGAGTTTCTTGTTGCCTACATGCCGCTGCGGGACCTCACGTCGTTGCCGGCGGAGTTTCTGTTGGAAAACGTCGAGTACGCGTATCGCGCATACGATGAGTCCCCTTGGAAAGACGGCGTGCCGCAGGATGTCTTCCTGAATGACGTACTGCCGTACGCTAACATCACCGAACGGCGTGACAATTGGCGTAAGTCATTCTACGAAAAGTTCAAACCCTTGGTTGCCGGAATCAAGACGTCGGGCGAAGCGGCGGTCGTGCTCAATCAGCAGTTGTTTCCGCTCTTGGAGGTCAAGTATTCCACGAAACGCCGTCGCGCCGACCAGGGGCCCGAGGAGACGATCGAATCGGGCATTGCCACCTGCAGCGGGCTTTCGATTCTGCTGATCGATGCGTGCCGGGCGGTGGGTGTGCCGGCGCGATTCGTGGGCATTCCCATGTGGCCCGACGGCAGCGGCAATCACTCCTGGGTCGAAGTCTGGGATCAAGGTTGGCATTTCACGGGAGCGGCGGAGCCGGCCGGCGACGAGTTGGACCGCGCCTGGTTCAACGAGCGCGCCTCGGGGGCCCTCCGCGATGAGATTGAACACGCGATTTTCGCCGTCAGTTACCGTAAAACGCCGCAGGTGCTGCCGCTCCGTTGGGGCGATGACTCGAACGTCATTTACACCGTAAACGTCACGGACCGCTATGCCGGAAAGGCTCCCGAACTTTCCGACGGGCAGGTGAGGGTGATGTTTCGCGTGCTCGACGGCGCAGAAAACACAGAGCGTGTCGCGGCCGAGATCGAAGTTCACGACGCCCAGGGCACGTTGTTGTTTTCTGGCACGACGAAGGACGATCGCTTTGATTTGAACGACCATCTCGTCGCCGTGTTGCCGCGCGACGCCGAGTTGCACGTCCACGTCTGTCATGACAAGGCGGTACTGGACGCGCGCGTGACGCCAAGAGACGAAGGACAGCTTGTGTCGTTGGAACTCGCTGACGGTGCTTCGGCGCAGTAGTCCGTTACGCCTCCTGCCTGGCGCTGCCACGCGGACTCGTCGGCGTGGGGCGCCGAGTGTTACTGAGCTGGTGCAACATGGCCGCGTAGGACCGCCGCTGTTGTGCAGACGGTGGCGCCTGATGCCGTCACTGGAGAAAACGCCGATGGAGATTCGACGCCGAGAGTTTATCACTGCAGCATCGCTTGCTGGGCTCGCCGCTGCACCAATGGGACTTGCCGTGTGCGATGAGCCGGTGACCACGGCGGCGCGTGGCAATCCAATCGCCGTATCAACGTATTCGTTCTGGCGATTCAAAGACGGGTTAAAGCTGCCGATTGAGCGCTGCATCGACGAAGCCGCCCGCATCGGTTTCGATGCAGTTGAGATTCTTCATATCCAGATGGAGAGCGAAGAGGACGGCTATCTGCAGCGGCTCAAGCAACGGGCCCTAGTCAACGGGCTTGACCTCTGCGGCCTCAGCACTCATCAGGGCTTTCTCACCCCCGATGTCGAGAAACGCCAGCAGAACATCGATCACACGATTCACACCATCGAACTTGCGTACAAGCTGGGAATTCCAACGATGCGCGTGAACACTGGCCGCTGGGGAACATCAGCCGACTTCGATGAGTTGATGGAGAATCGTGGCGTCGAGCCCCGCTTGCCCGGCTTCACGGACGATGACGGTTTCGGCTGGGTGATCGACGCACTACAAAAATGCCTGCCGACGGCGGAGCGTTGCGGGGTCACGCTGGGGCTGGAAAATCATTGGGGCCTCGGCATTACCCCCCAGGGGGTGCTGCGAATCGTCGATGCGATCGATTCGCCCTGGTTGCAGTGCACACTCGACACGGGGAATTTTCTTGAAGACCCGTACGACCGGCTCGAGATGATGGCCGCGAAAACCGTGTTTGTGCAGGCAAAAACATACTATGGCGGCGGTCTCTGGTACACGCTGGACCTCGACTATCCGCGAATCGCTGAAATGCTTCGCCAGCACGGCTACCGCGGCTACGTTTCGCTGGAGTTCGAAGGAAACGAAGATTGGCAAACCGCGTTGCCCAAAAGCCTCTCGATGCTGCGGCGGGCATTTTCTGTTCAGCCGTAATCCGCGCATGCCCCCGTGCCGGCAGGATGAGTCGTTTCTCGGCCTTCGCGCTGATTCAGCGCCTGCGTCTCAGCGCTCGAAGTCCCGGGGCGAGATCGGACAGTTTTTTTCGCAAGATTTACAATTTTTCTTGATGCGACCCCGCCCCACCACTAGATTAGGCAACAGAAACCACGGACGAAGGGCCCCAGGTTGACGGCCTCGCAGTCCGGTCACGCAAATGACGCGTGGACATGAATCTAGCGTCGCATCACATCGAAGGTGTGGCCACCGATCGCGCGAGCGGTTCGATGGATGAAACGGCCGAGGTACATGCGCTGCCGTCGTTTGTGCGCACGGATGAGGTCATTTATCTTCGCCTTACCACCGGTAAATCCGATGGCAAGCCGGTAGCGGGCGCCTGAGTTTTGAAGTTGAAAACGCAATTTCAGACATAGGGAGACCATACCATGACGCGATTGATTCGTCGCACTTCGGCAGTGGCAGCTGCCCTGATCTTGTGCGGGTTTATCTCGACCGCACAAGCACAGGTGACCTACCACGTGTACTATCCGCTTGGTGAGGGTGCCGACGGGGCAACTTCCGATGGGCAACTGGCCGGCTTGGCCACGGACACCGCCGTCTGGGAGGAAATCACCGGCGCCAACGCGGGCGTTGACGTCGACTACACCGCCGACATCGTGATCGATGGTGCCAACTGGTCGAGCGACACACGCGGCCCTCAGTCGGACTGGTCACTTGAGGTCCACGGATTCGGCGGCCTGGCCGACGACTTCAACGCTTGGTGGAACACCCGTGTCAGTTCGCGATTCCGCATCGGCGTCGAAGCGTGGATCAAACCCGACCCGTCGCTTCAAGGTATCGGCGTCGACGTCCCCGTGGTCGAAGACCTCGTGGGCCTCTACATCGGTGCCGACGAGAAGTGGCACTATGCCAACAACGGCAACTTTAATACAGGGAATTGGGACTATGTCCCCGGTGGCGAAGCACTCGCCGACGTACAGTACGGCGAGTGGCAACACGTGCTGGCCTGGACGACCGGTAGCACGTGGAACTTGTGGGTCAACGGTGAACGTATCACGCAAGACAACACGAACAATTTCAGCTACGGCGGATCAGGCCCGCACCGTGGTGTGGGAGCGGATCGCAACGACCTGGGTGACTTCGTCGGCTTCATTGACGACGCCGGGTTCTTCTATTGGGACGGCGCGTTCAACATCACAGAAACGGGCTACTTCACCGATCTGAAGCCCGGCGACGTCGATCTCGATGGCAACGTTGATAACGACGACTATCTGATCTGGAGGATGAACGCCGGTCTCGATCTGAGCGCGTTGTCCAATTCAGAGCGACGCGCCCACGGTGACCTCAACGCCAACGGCGTCGCCGACCTGGCCGACTTCCGCATCATCAAGGAGAACAAGACGGTAGCGGGCTCGATCGTTCCTGAGCCGACCAGCGTTGCGTTGATAGCCCTCGGCGCGTTTGGAGTGATGACTGTCGGCAGACGGCGCCGCGAGGTATAGCACTTGGCGCCTTTGCCAGTCTGACGCTTATCTCCATAACCTGATCAAATCAGCTATCAACAAAGGTTGGACCATCATGAATATTCGATATCTTTTTCTTGCGGCATTGACCCTTGTCACACTGGGGGCGCAATCAGTTTTCGGGCAGGCTACGTGGAACGGCATCGGTAACTGGACTACCGACGCAGCGAATTGGAGTCCAGCGCCTCCGATTGCCGGCGAGAACGTCCTCATCGGTTCCGGCACCGTGAACCTCACCACGAATCAGGTGACGAACGTCGGCAACTATGGCATTTTGAACATCGACGGTTCGACGCTGAACGTCAACAACGGCGGCAGCGCCAATTTCGTCGGAGAATCGAACTTGGGCACCGTCGGTGGCGGCAAAGCCGTCATCAACGTCGGCAGCGGGGGCTCGTTGGATTTCAACGGAACCACAAACCTGGGACGTGAGGACGGTGGTGGCCTCGACCTGCACATCACCGGTTCGGGCAGCATCACGACGCACGGCCCCTACACCGATTCGTGGTGGGGCGAGCCCGTGCTGATTTCCGTTCGCGGACCGAACGCCCAAGTGACGTTCGGTGGTACCCACTTCGTTGGTAGTGTTGCAACCGTCGAAGCGATTATCACCAATGCTTCGAGCCATTCGGCCATCAACATTCCTGACACGCTCGATATCATCGGCGGCGCCTCGCTGAGGGTGGCCTTCGACGGTGTCAGCCCGAGTCTTGGCGACCGCTGGACGATCTACGATTATGCCAACTCGACCGGTGGAACGTTCTCGAATCTCGACACGTCGCTGTTGACCGGCGGTGTCTCCTTCACCGTCGACTACAACGCCACGGGTACGATCAACGCAAACGCCGTGCAGGTCGTCGTGTCCAACACGCTCGACGTGCTCGTCGATACGGCGACGGGTGCCGTTACACTGCGCAATCCCGTGGCGGGTGGTTTGCCGTACGACATCGAGGGTTACACGGTGTCGTCGGACTCAGGCTCTTTGGATGCAACGGAATTCACTGGTCTTGGCGAAGCCAACTGGTTGCCAGCGATGGGGGCGCAGGGTCCAACCTTCATCAACGAGACTAACTTCATCAACTCGACGCTAATCTCATCGGGAGCGACCTTCCCGTTGGGTGACATCTTCGCGGGGCCCGCGACTGGCGATGCCAACGGTGACCGGGTCGTGAACGGCCTCGACTATTTGGTGTGGGCCGCCAACTTCGACACCAATCCCGGGCCGGACGGCGATCCCAGCGACGGCGACTTCAACGACGACGGCGCCGTCGACGGTCTCGACTATCTCGCTTGGGCTGGCGCCTTTGGTGACGATGGCCGCGACCTCTCGTTCAGTTTCCTCACGTCCGCAGGCGACATCGTCAATGGTACCGTGACTTACTACAGCAGCGTGGTGTCCTCGGCCGTGCCGGAACCCAGCACAATGCTGCTGGCGGGATTGGCATCCCTGG
>JAGQPT010000222.1 GCA_020426575.1 Planctomycetales bacterium | reverse complement strand
GTCGCGACGGCGCTGAGGCAGGAGTCGCCCGCTGTGTACCTCAGCGACGCGCTGGCCTGGCAAGGCGTGCTCGTCGCGGACCCCGCGTGTTTACGAGAGGGCGAGGCCGACGTTGTGCGCGACCGCCTCGTACGGTTGCTGAGCCGAAAGGCCGCGCCGACTGATACGCCGCGCCCGTTTGTCAAGAACTCGGCCTGGAGGCTGCAGGCGATGGTCTGGCGCTATTGAGCGCTGGGATCGAAGTCGGGCACGCGCGGCAGATCTTCCAGCGACGACAGTTGGAACAGCTTGAGGAAGCGGTCCGTCGTGCGGTAAGAAATGCGTCGCCGGTTTTCGGGGTCGCGATCGATGCGCAACAACTGGCGGCGCACCAACTGTCGGAGGATCGCCTGGCTGGGATGGCCGCGCTGGGTGCTGACGTCGTCACCGCTGACTGGCTGCAAGTAGGCGACCAACGCCAGCACGTCGACGGCTGCTGGGGAAAGTCGGGTCGCCCGAGATCGCCCCAACATGCGGCGACGGGTTCCGGCAAACTCGTCGCGGAGCGTGAGACGGTAACCCGTCCGCTGGTGAATGATCACAAAGGGGCTGCCGCGCCGCTCGTAGCGAGCGTTCAAGCTCCCGACGACTTCCGCGACATCGTCGACCGTGAGGCCGGGGACGATCGCCGTGATCTGTGTCGCTTGCAGCGGCTCGTTGTCGGGGCGACCGACGAACAGGGCGGCCTCAACAACCCCTTCAGGCGTGACATTGCCCGAGGGAGTGAGTTCCTCGGCGTCGACGGTTGCCGTCGGCGCGGACTCCACGGACGAGGACGGTTCGTCGTCGTCGGTAGCCGCCGCCGGTTGTTCCCCAAGCATTTCGGCGAAGGCGTTGCTCAGCCGCGTGGCCAGCGACGGTTTAGCCGCGTCGCCGTCGGTGTCGGACGTGGAAGGCTCGCTCATTGTGGCGAAAGGGGCTTGATCTGTTCCTGCAATGGGCCGTCGTGGTGAGTCGGCGGCCGACTTCAGCACCAGTGGTGCTCTGCCCGATTATGCCGACAGATTGTCATTCGGGTCAATAAAAGTCATTCGCCGGACAGGGTGGCACCGGGGCGTCTCGATTTTCAAATCAAGCTGTACACCGGTGACGTTTTCCCCAGCGCTAAGGGGACGATGCCGGTTCCGCGGCCGGCGGGGTCTTGAGCGAGACGAGGAATGCCAGCAGGTCGGCGGCCTGTTGTGGAGTGAGGCCCCGCAAGAGAAATTCCGGCATCAGCGACGTGGGTTGCGACGTGACTAATTCAATATCGGCGGCCGCCAATTCGACGACGTGGTTCTCGGCATCGCGCATCCGCAATCGTTGGTCATCGCGACTGGTGACGACGCCGAGGAAACTCCGCCCGTCATTCGTTTGAACGGCCGTTGTGATGTATGGGTCGTTGATGCGTGCCGAGGGATTGAGGATTGCGTCGAGCAATTCGGCCGGCGCGTATTTTGCTCCCAGGCCAGCCAGATCGGGACCGACGGCACCTTCACCCTGACCTTCGACACGATGGCAATTTCGGCAAATCAGGCCG
>JAGQPT010000221.1 GCA_020426575.1 Planctomycetales bacterium | reverse complement strand
TTCGCTCACCACGGCCGCCAACGCCATTTGGCTGCAGTGCACGGCGCCGTTCTGGGTGATCGCCGCCGGCTGGTTGTGGTTTCAACAGCCACCGGCGCGGGCGGATCGCGCCGCGCTCGTGTTGATTGCCGCCGGCATGAGCGTGATCCTGGCGTTCGAAGTGCGCGGACAAACCACCGCGGGCGTGAGTTGGGGAGTCGTCTCCGGCGTGTTCTACGCCGCCGTGATTGTCACGCTCCGCTGGCTCCGCGACCTGGGCACGATCTGGCTCGTGGCCGTCAACCACCTCGTCGCCGCGGCCGTGCTGCTCCCCCTGGTCATCGCGGCCGGACGCACACCGTCGCTGACACAGTTGTTCGTGCTCTGTGCGTTCGGCCTGCTGCAGATGGCGATCCCATACGTGTTGTTCGCCCGTGGCCTGCGCAGCGTGCCGGCCGCCGAAGCCGCGATGATTGCGCTGGTCGAACCCGTGGTGATGCCGCTCTGGGTGCTGCTGGCCTGGGGCGAACGCCCGGCCATTTGGACCGTCGCCGGCGCAGCACTGATCCTGCTGGGCCTAGTCGTGCGGTTTCGGATAGGAAGGTGTTTAGCGGTTTAGGAGATTAGGCATTTAGGTATTTAGGAAGACAAGCGTTTCGGGATCGCTGATCGCAAAAGCCGACGCATCACGAACCCGACCGTTGAGCGTGCCCTAAACACCTGAACCGCGAAACATCTAAACCCCTACCCCCCTAAAAACCGAATCGGATTCGGTGAGAAGCAGAAGATCGGGATCGCCAGGCTCACGAGTCCCAGGACACGGCGGCCCCAGCCGATCGGTGCCGCGTCGTTGGCCGTCGGTGGATGCGTGATGCCGAACATCACGATCAGGATCACCATCAGGATCCAGACCGGCTGCCGCAGCCACACCATGTAGAGGACGGCACTGGCGATCACGCCGTAGGCCAGGTACCGCGCGCCGCGCCCCAGCACGGCATGGGCCACGTGGCCGCCGTCGAGCTGCCCGACCGGCATCATATTCAGCCCCGTGATCAACATTCCTACCCAACCGGCAAACAACCATGGGTTGAGAAACAGGATCACGTCCTCCGGCAGTTCCGGCCGAAACTGCCGCATGATCAATTTGAACAACAGCGGGTCGGCAAACTCGATCCCGCCGCCGGCGTTACCCATCACCTCTGGCGTGGTGAAGTCGGCTGTCATGATCCCCACGATCGAAAACGGGATTGCCAGCACAAGGCCGGCCAGCGGTCCGCTCAGACCGATGTCGAACAACTGCTTGCGATCGGCCGTCGAGCCGCTCATGCCAATCACGGCGCCCATCGTGCCCCAGGGGGCCATCGGCATGGGGATGAAGAACGGCAGGCTGGCCCGCACACGATAGCGCAACGTCTGGAAGTAGTGGCCCGCCTCGTGCGCCAGCAGGATCGCCATCGTCGCCGACATGAACTGAAACGCTACGGTCGACGACCAACCGAAGTGCTCCATCACCGCGTAGTAGGTGGAAAAGCATGTCGCGACGAACAACACCAGGGGCAAGACCAACCGCGGGCCGCGCGGCGGTCCTATCACTTCGGCCGTCGTGACTTCGCCGAGAATCGGCACACCGCCGATGGTTTCTTGTCGGACCGATCCGCTGGGAACCGGTACATCGGCCTGGGACTCAGGCCCCACGGTGGAGCCGGAAAGCGAAGACGTGACGTCGAGCGACTGGTCGTGTTGCTGGTGCATGCCGGAAAACAATCAAAGACGCGATACGGTGTTTCTCATGCCGACCGCGGCGCGCAACGCCACAAACCAGCACTCAAAGTGTACGCCGTTTGATACGCAGCGGCCATAGCCAGGGGTCGCTGGCAGGACGCGCAAAGGGCCCAAAGACTCAGTAAATCTCGATGCTTTTTACGCTCGAACCGCCCGTGGCGCTGGCGCCATATTGACAGCGGCTCGCTCCCTCGATGAGGCGGTCGGCCGGAAAGTTCTTCGGCGGCAGCGACACGCTCGAAACCCCAATCGCGAGCGTCACCGCGTACGGGTCACGTTCTCCCGACGCTCTCGCCAACTCGTTCACGTCGCGAATCAACTGACCAGCCGCCTCCAGGGCGCAACGGCGGTCACAGTCGGCGAGAATCACCGCGAAAATGTGCCCGCCCATTTCGAGGTGCCGACAGGCCGGATGGTCGATCTGCTCAATCGCCGAAACGACAAACCGTCGCGCCGATGCGGCGCGCTGGACCGCCACCTCGTCGCGTTCCACTGAATCGGCGTCCGTGCGATACTCGATCAACAGCAGGCTCAGCGGGCAGCGGCGACGGCGACACGCCGCCACGGTCACTGCCAGGTGGTTTTCGAGTTGCTGTCGGCCCAACGCGCCGATTTCCTGCCGCGCTGAAGTGCCGCCAACGATCGCGCCGCCCGAGGGTTTTGACGCCAGCAGCGGTGCCGGCTCGACGGGTACGTCGGCGAGGTTGCCGCCGATCGGCGTGAACTTGAACTCGAAGCGCGAAACCGCCTCTTCCAGGGACACCGACTCCCGCCATGGTCCCCGGGGCCGGTCCTGGATGTTGGCCGCCCGCGCCAGTTCGATGGCCGCGTCGGCAGCCACGTCGGACAACAGCGTGTGTGCCCGGGCCATCGTCTCGGCGTAGTCGCGCTCGCTTGGTAGCTCGATCCGCATCGCGCCGGCCAGCGTTTCGACGCGTTGCTGCAATTCACCGCCCAGCTCGCTCAACGCGTCGCGCGACAGTCCCCCCGCTATCGTCGCCAGCCGCTCGAGGCGCGGCCAAAGGTCGGGGCGCTCGTCGACGCAAATCGTGGCATATAAATCGGCCAGTTCCACGACGGCTGCCAACGCTGTGGCCGCACGCTCGCCATTCGGCGGCGCCGCGTCGGGCAAGTGAGACTCGCGGTCCGGCATCACCACGGCGTCGACCAGCAGTTGGGGCAGTCCCCAACGGGCGAACGTTCGGCTCGACAGCTGCGTGTGATCGAAACCTAACACCTGACGTTCCATCGCGACGAGGTCGGCCTGCTCGGCGACAACTTTGTCGAGGAAACGCACGTACGAGTCGCCGATCCCCTGCAACATCACCAACATGCCGATGTCCTGCAGCAGCGCCGCGATGAAGGCTTCATCGGCCGGGATGCCACGCAGCCGCTCGGCGATCAGCCGCGCCGCGACGGCCTTGGCCAGCGCGTGATGCCAGTAGCGTTTGAGCATCGCGCCGGTCACGTTTTGGAAGAGCCCCTGCGGCAGACGAAACCCCAGCACCAGTAACTTCAGCGGTCGGCATCCCAGCAGCGCGATCGCCTGGTTCAGATCCGAAACGCTCGACGAGAGTCCAAACAGCGAACTGTTCACCACGCGAAGAATTTTTGCCGTCAGGGCCGGGTCGCGCTCGATGCACTCTTTGAGCTGCCGGAGGTCCACCTGCGGATTACTGGTCAGGTCCAACACCTCGAGCGTCACCGCCGGCAGGCTGTAAAGTTCACCGGCCCGATCGACCAGCCGATCGAGTGCCGCGCAGGTGGGCGGAGAATTGGCATTGAGCGTGGTCATGGAGCGGTCCGTCGGCGGCAGGAGATGCAGAGCGGGAGGGCAGCGTCGGCGGGGCCTTGGCCTTGGCGCAACACTGGCCCGCGATGAAGTTTAGCTTGCCGCTCGCACCAAGGACGCGAGATCCGCTGCGAGAGCAGACAACGATGCGGCCCACGACCGCTGTCCGTCGGCCACCGGCGCCATAAACCTGATGACTCGCATAACCGACAGCGCGGAGCCGCGCCCGGCGCTCAGTCCAAGCGGCGCCCGACAAAGTGGGCGCCGTTCGGGGGGATTGCTTATTCGGCCTCGTCGACAAGTTTGCTGCCGCGGCGCACCGGCCGATTCCAGACGAGTACCGCAGCGATGGCTCCCGACGCAGCGGCAACGCCCGCCAACGAGACGTACGTGACGGTCGTTCCCAGCCGATCGAGCGCGAAACCCGCAAAGCCGGCTCCGAAGCTGCCCACTCCGAACGCCATCGT
>JAGQPT010000220.1 GCA_020426575.1 Planctomycetales bacterium | reverse complement strand
CGATGGCGGGAATGTGGAGCAGCAAATTGGTGGAGCCGCCAAAAGCGGCGTGGAGCAGCATACTGTTTTCCAACGCCGCCGGGGTCAACACGTCGGCCAGCCGGATGTTGGCCTCGGCCAGCCGCAGCAGTGCCAGCGCCGAACGGTGCGCCAAATCAAGCCAAATCGGTTCCCCTGATGGGCTGAGGGCGCTGTGAGGCAGTGCCAGACCCAACGCCTCGGCCACCACCTGTGCCGTCGCCGCCGTGCCAAGAAATTGGCAGCCGCCCCCCGGTGAACCGCAGGCGCGGCACCCCATGCTGGCGGCATAATCGAGGCTAATCAAATCGTGGGCAAACCGCGCCCCAATCGTTTGCACCGTGCCTGCGTCTTCGGCATTAACGGCCGGTAGCGTCACGCCGCCGGGGACGATGATGCCGGGCAGGTCGCCGCTGCCCGCCAGCGCCAGCAGCATGGCGGGTAGCCCTTTGTCGCAGGTCGCCACCCCCATCACGCCCCGTCGCACCGGCAACGATCGGATCAACCGCCGCAGCACGATGGCGGCGTCGTTGCGATAGGCGAGGCTGTCGAACATGCCCGTCGTGCCCTGCGTGCGCCCGTCGCATGGGTCGGACACAAACGCGGCAAAGGGGATTCCGCCGAGCGACTTCAGCTCGCCGGCCGCCTCCTCCATCAACAGGCCGACCTCCCAGTGGCCCGTGTGATAACCGAGCGCGACCGGCGTGCCGTCTTCCGCGCGAATTCCCCCTTGGGTGCCGAGGATCAAGTACTGAGGGCCGGTCAGCGCCTGCGGGTCCCACCCCATGCCGGCATTCTGCGAGAGGCCGAACACGTTGCCACACGGCTGATGCTTGAGCATTGCGTCGTCCAGCGGCAGCGAACCAGCCGGCCCGGCGGCATGCGTACGCAGGTCGTCAAGCGGGCCAAAATCGTCACCGAGGATGCGCCCCTCGGTCGGGTCAGCGATGGTCGTCACGTAAGGGAGCCTGCACCGGATGAAAAGTGACCGTCATTCACGAATTGCTGTCCGCAGCACTCGCCTTCGCCCCTTCCACACTCGGCAACCACCACCGCACGAAGATCGTGGCCACGACGGGCAGCGCTACCGAGGCCAACAAGGCCAACGCCAACGCGTTCTGCTCGAAGGCCATCCGCCCGAACACCGCATAAACCAACGCAACACCAAGGTTGCTCAAGCCGACGGAGATGAGGAACCGCCGCCACGACAACTGCGAAACCCCCATCAACAACACGGCCGCCTCTGCCAACACCGGCAGCGGCCGCGTCATCACCAGCACCGCTGTGCCAAAACGTCGGCCCAATTGATCACTGCGGTCTAGGTCGCCGGGGTTCGCGAAGCGTTCGGCCAAAGGACGTCCGAGCGCGCGCGCCAGGGCAAATCCGACGACTGACCCGGCCGTCATCCCCAGCCACGCTGCCAACCCGCCGGCTAACCAGCCCAGATGCGCACCGCTGAACGTGCACACAGCGCTCGACGGCACCGGTAAAAAAATGTCGACGGCCAACAGACCGACGACCAGCCACGCCACTGTCCACTGCGACGCAGGTGGCGTGTTGATCCAGCCCAACATGCGATCTTCCCAACCGCCCAAAAACAAGAATGGCACGATCGGCACCAGCAACACCGCGGCAATCAACAGCGTCGTGCGCAGCAGCTCTCTCATACGCGGCTTCGAACAGGGTCGATCTAGAGGGCGCTTGAAATGGCCAGGCGGGACAATCACTGATTCTCGCTGACCAAGCCGTCCCAACGCAAGACGCCACCACGCAATTCTTCCCCACCGGTTCGCACGGAGCCTCACCTCAACCGGCTCCGATCCAACCACGACTGGCGCCCCGGCGGTGCCCGTTAGCGCCGTTGGTTAGTGCTGCTCCGCGACACGCCGCATCGCCAGATCGTCGCGACGCGGTCCGACGGCCACGCCAATCCAGCCGTCGGCCAACACGAGTTGCGTGATCTCCAAGTCACCGATACGGGACGCGTCGACGCTCGGGGGTACGACGTTGACCAATTCGCGCTCCTTTGGCAGGACCTTGGCGAAGATCGTGCGGAGCCCGACGCGCTGCCGCGCCGAGAAGACGCCCGAGAGCCGCAGCGGTCCGTCCCGCACCAGCCGTACCGTGAAGCCGTCGACGTGAGGACGATAGTTTGCTTCGGCAACGACGTTCTCCCACACCGAATGGCCGCGCTGGAAGCGTTGGAACGCCAGCCGCACGTGCACCAATCCGTCCTCGCAACGAATCCTCACGGCGTCCTGTTCTGCGAACGTCAACCGCACGTCGTCCCGGTCCGCCGCTTCGTCGCTCGCCCCCTCGGGCAAGTTCAGCTTGTCGGACACGTGCATGCGGAGTTCGCCTGGCGTGAACGTGCCGCCTTCCAGGTTCAGTTGCTCGATCACGTTGTTCACGGCCGAGTCGTGCATCTGGATGCTTAACAAGCTGTCCGACGGAGCGCGTGGCCGAGGCGTGTGCGAGCCGAGCTGCTGCGGGCTCGCCAGCCGCATCCGCACCACCATCCGCTCCGAATCGGTCCGCATTTCGACGGTCTCCGGGCAGAGGCCCAGTTCACGCATCGGCGCGAAGAAGCGCTGGCTGAGCATTTCGTTCGCGGCTTCGAGCTTCTCGTCGGCCAGTTGGTCGACCTGCCGCGTCACTTCGCGGGCGACCTGGTGGCGCATGATGCGACGCGCCGCCGCCTGACGCTCCAGTGCCTGCTGCGTGACGTAGCGCCGCGTGAAGCCGCCCACCAGTGGGATCGAATCTAACTTGGTCGATACGTCGCGCAGACACAACTGGGCGTCGACCGACACCTGTGCCGGCTCGGTCGAGATCGTCTCGCCCGAGTGCAAAACGGGCTTCTCGACCTGGAAGTCCGCCACGCTGCTGTTGCGCAACGTGGCCGGCCCGCTGAAGGCGCGGGTGTTGGCCGTCACCGAACCGTCGGCCACCAGCATCATGTTCAGCCGCACGGCATCGGGCACCAGGCGGACCGACAGCCCCGTCTCGGTGTGCTGCCAACCACGCACGTTGGCATCGAGAATGCGATCGTGGACCGGGGCGTCCTGTGCCGGAACCTCCGGCAGCAGTCGGGCAACGAAGTCGCCCGTCGCCGCAATCCGCAAGTTGGCATTGCGGTAGTACGTCTCCATTCGCTCGCCGAGTTGTTGCACCTCTTCGTCGGCGGCGCCGCCCAAGTTGCGCAGGTCGCGGGCAACGAGCCGGGCCCGGCTCGGCAAACGCGTTCGCTCATAGGCGCCGACGTGCGCGAGGAACGCGTGCGGCTCGACCGGCTCGGCAACCAGCGACTTGAGATCAGCCGAAAGCGCCGCAAGCCGTTGGCTGCTCAGGTAAGCACGCTGGCGGACGCTGAGTCCCTGACCCTCCAACCGGACGAGCGTCTGCTCAACCACGTCGCGGTAGTTTTCGATGGGCGCAAACGGAGTGGGGCGCACCATGCCGGCCAGCACGTCCAACATCAGGTACTCACGCCAGGCAGCCGCCACGCGCTCATTGCTGCCGGTCAAATCGATTGCATCGAGCCGCGACGCCAGCTGGCCGCCGCTGCGCTGCCGACCGCGCACCCAGGCGTCTGCCGAACCGCCCTGCATCGCCACCGCCAAACGCCAGGCGTCGGTCGCGCGCAACAACGCGTGGCGGGCACGACGAATGTCGGCCGCGAGTCGCTCGTCGGCGGTGGTACGGGCAAGTCGATCGGCATCGTGGCTGAGCCGGCGCGCCGTCTCGACGACCGCCTCAACGCCGTCGGCCGACAGCGCCCCGTCAACGCGCCGCAGCAGCGCAAGGGCGTCGCCGGCCCACTGTGACGTATGACACTCCCAGGCCAGGCTTTCCAGCCAGGTGTCCGCCGTCGGGGCGTCGTCGACTAGCGCCAACTCGTCAACGAGCGGCGGATCGATCGAGGACGTGAGCGACCGCGGCGAGGGCTCGAAAATCGTCACCGGCGACTTATCCTCGTTCGCGACGATGGTCATTGAGCCAGCCGAATCCACGGCGTCGTGCGCGCTTTTGGCGTCGACGACACTTGCCGGCTTACCACTGGCATTGCCTCGATCGCTGGCGTTGGCGACCGCTTTGCCAACGTCGCCGGTGGCAACGTCGCCGGTGGCAACGTCGCTGGTGCCAGCGTGGCCGGTGGGAACGTCGCCAGCGGAATCGCGAACATTCGCCGGGGCACGCAAGACAAAGACCGGTTCCGTCGTCTCGGTCGCAGCTACGTCGTTTTGGCTCGGGGCTCCTGTCGGCCAGGGATCGTCCGCCACGCTGGGAAGTTCGGGAAGCACGACACTGGGCGCCCGTTCGACCTCCGCCAGCGCGGGGCTCTCCACTTCAGCCGTTGCCGCGACCTTCGCATCGCCGGCCGATGGCGCACGCAGCGCCGTGGCCGCCACGCGCGGCGGCTCCGGCTGACGCTTGAGCGGCACCTCGCGTGACCGGGCGGTCGCGCCTTGGGAGGCCTCCTGGCGCGTCGACGCCCGGCGGCTCACTACGCGCGGTCGGGGCGCCGATGCGGCTACCGTGCCAACCGCCACCTTGCCCGCCACCAGGCTGTCGACCGTCGCCGTTTTGTCGACGCTCTCCTTGCCGGGCGCCGCCTTGACAACCACCGCGCCGTCAGCGACCGCCGTGCGCTTGTTCGCGACTGGACTCGCCACGGCCAGTACGTCCTGCATCATCATGGGCGTCGCCGGACAATCGCGCGCGACGATCTCCCAGCTGCGTGGCATGTTCAAGCACACGGCGAACATGGCGATCACACCCAACCAGTATGGGCACGTCCTCGAAGGTTCGATCTGTCGACTCATGGCGTCCAACTCGTGAGGTCTTGCGTGTTGCTCAAACCGGCGCGCCGGCCCGCCCACTTCAGAATGCTCGATCATTAGGATCGGCATTATGCAGCGAATGAGTAGAATGAGAGCGTGAAGAAGAACGCGTAAAATAGAACGACCGTAACGACAAGGGGTACTTTGAGACGTCACCCGTCGCCACGACTCGGCTAATCCGTACAGCCGGACTCGCACATCGACGCAACGTGGCGATGCGGACCCGGGCGGCCCACACGGTTCTTTCCCCCGGTAGCGCCGGTGGCCATCACCCGTCGACGCTGCCTCAATCGACGGGCGGCATCGCCTCGAGCAGCACCGTGTCGTCGTGCTCGTAAGCCGGGGCGCAGCAGCACAGCAAGCGGAGCGTGTCCCGCCCCGTATTGGTGATCTGATGGGCCGCCCCCGGCGGAATCGCCACGGCGTCGCCCGGCACCACGTCGCGCACCTCGCCGTCGATCTGCATTCGCCCGCTGCCCGCCGTGATGTAGTAGATCTCCTCGGTCCGGGGGTGCCGATGGGGCGTCGTGCTGGCCCCTACCGGCAACCGCGCCTCGGCCAGACTCTGGTTCAAAATGCAGGAATTACGGTGCGCCAGCAGCTCGCGGATCTCCGAGCCGTCCTTGGTGATAAATGGCGCGGCCTCGGCAAGGTTGACGATGTCCATCCCGCATTCTCCTTGTTCGGTTTACTCGTGCTGCCGCGTCACGCCCTGGCGATTGGTCCTTCCGCCGTATCGCCGGCGATCACCAATATGCCCACGCGGGCCGGCGGATAATCGTGCACCCGCCACTCGCCAAGTGGCGCCAATTGCGCAAAGTCGAACCGCGCGTCCGACTCGACGACGAAGCGGCTGGCCGGGGGTGCGGCCCTCACCAGCGTTTCCAAAAGACCCAGCAAATCAGCCGGTCGCTCAACGTAAAAATCATACGGCGGACAACAAAAGACGGTCCAACGCCGATCACGCGTCGGCAGGCGCCGCGGCACCCAAAAGAACGCGTCGCCCGCCACGGCCTCGACGAAGTCCGACGCCCCGAGTTGGGACACGTTCTCCTCGATCAGCCTCACGCTGGGAAAATGTTGCTCAAACGCGACAGCCGCCGCGGCCCCTCGGCTGATCGCTTCGAGCGCCATCGCCCCGGTGCCGGCGAACAGGTCCAACACGTAGCTGTCCCGCACCGCCGGCCCCAGCAGGTTGAACACCGCCTCGCGTACCCGTTCCTTCATCGGCCGCGTGCGGGGATCACCGCTGTAGGCGACGTGGCTCCCCCGCAGCCGACCACCGATGATCCGTAATTCGCTGTCCGGCCCACGCGTTGGGGCCCCCTGCTGCCGCGTTCCTTGATGGCGTTCGCGCTGCGTTGCCCCCGCGCCCATCGGCTCGGTGTCGGCGGAGCGGCGTTTGTTCGGGCGACGCGGTCGGGACAACGGAAACCTTCAGGGAAAATACGCAGCAGGCGGCAAGCGGCGCCCTGGCGATGGGTCGTGAACGGCCTCGGCACAATGCTCGTAACGTAGGAAGGCGGGCGGCCTGCTGCAACCGGCAGGCAAATTTGTGTACATTGTGGTCGAGCATCGGGCGCCTGGAAGTCGCGGCGCCGTTTTCGTTTCAACCCACCAAAACAACAGCAAGCGCGGGAGTGTCTCGTGATGGCGATTCTACGTTGGGCCGGCCTTCGCTGGGCGGCCATGTTTGTCTGCAGTGTGCTGGCCGTGACTGGTTGGGCGGCAACGCGATCCGCCCGCGCCCAGGACGAGGGCACCGCGCCCGCCGACGCACCGGCCAGTGAACCAGCCGCCGCCGAAACGCCCGCCGCTGGCGAGCCCACTGCCAGCGACGCCCCGGCCGACGGCACCCCAGCGGCCGAGCCCGCCGCCACTGAATCCATCGCTGAGCCGGCCGCTGAGCCGGCTGAAGAAAAACCGGCGCAGGGCGAACCGGCCACCGAGCCGTCGGCCGACGCCGCCGCCGCCCGTCAGCAGTTCGACGACCTGTTCGGCAAATGGAAAACGCTGCTGGCGCGGCTCCGCGAATTGCAGGCCGAGTACCAGACGACTGAGCCGGCCGGACGCGAGGAAATCGTCAAACAGTACAACGAACTGCTGGCCCAGGGCGACGAGATGGCGCCGCAGTTGACCGCCGCCGCCGAAACCCTCTTCAAGGCCCAGGGAGCCGAAGACCCCGAAATCTCGGCCTTCCTGGCCTCGGCCGTGCTCTCGGCGGCCGCCGCCGACGAGTACGACACGGCCCTGGAGATCGGCAAGACGCTCATCGATGCCGGCGTCACCGATCCCCGACTCTGGCAAATCGTTGGGGGAGCCGCCTTCAGCCTGCAGGACTTCGACAACGCCGAAGCCTACTTTGACAAAGCGTCCGAGGCGGGTGAACTTTCCCCGCAGAACATGCAGGAAAAGGCAACGATCCCTGAGTACCGCGAATTGTGGGCCAGGGAACAGCAGCTGCGCGAACAGGAGGCAACCGCTGACGACCTGCCCCGCGTCGTGCTGCACACGTCCAAGGGCGACATCGAACTGGAATTGTTCGAAAACGAGGCGCCCAACACGGTCGCCAACTTCATCAAGCTCGTCGAGGATGGTTTTTACAACGGACTCACCTTCCACCGCGTACTGCCGGGCTTCATGGCCCAGGCCGGCTGCCCCAACGGCGACGGCAGTGGCGGACCGGGATACAACATCAAGGACGAATGCGATTCGGAATACCCTGAACACCGTGACCACTTCCGCGGCAGCCTGAGCATGGCCAAAACGGCACTGCCCGACACGGGTGGATCACAGTTTTTTATCACGTTTCGTCCCACACCCCACCTCAACGGCAAACACACCGTGTTCGGCCGCGTGATCGACGGCTGGGACACATTGCCGAAACTTCAGCGCCGCGACCCGCAGTCACCCAGCGCTCCGCCACCAGACCGGATCGAAAGCGCGACGGTTGTTCGCAAACGCGACCATGAATACGCCCCGGAGACGCTGCCCGAATCATGAGCGGGGCGAGTCGGCGTGAGCGGAGTGGCGCGCGTCACACCGCTGCGGACGGTTCAACGCGGACGGTTCAACGTAGTGGCCGAAATGGCGTCCATGCACCCTCCGCGTGGATTGGTAATCAAGACACACCAAGCGACCGGTCGGGCACACGTCGTTCGATCGGTCTTCAGAGTCATTAGGGCCGCCGCCAGGGGATTTCCTTGGCGGCGGCCCTTTTCATTGCTAGCAACTAGTTGACTTCGCCCCGCGGGGCGTCTAGGTTGATATCCACATTTTAAATGGTGCGATTGACTAGTATTAGCTTCCCTTATCTTCGTGCACCTGGCCCGCCGATTCGATGCATTTGAAGTCGATCAAGGTGTTTTGCGATGTTGTCCGGCATCGGAGCTTTTCCCGTGCCGCCGATGATAATGGCATCTCGCAGTCCGGCGCCAGCCAGGTCGTCCACCATATTGAAGATGAGTTGGGGGTCAAACTGATCGACCGCTCGAAGCGACCCTTCGTTCTCACCCCCGAGGGCGAAGCCTACTTCGAGGGCTGCCGTAACATGGTTGAGCGCTACCAGGCCCTCGAAGACCAAGTGCGGATGCTTCACTACGAAGTCGCCGGACGCGTGCGTGTCGCTTCGATCTACTCGGTCGGATTGCACCTGATGAATGGTTACATGCAGCGGTTCATGACCGATCACCCCAAGGCGAACCTGCGACTCGAGTACCTCCACCCGCACCGCGTCTACGAGAGCATCGAAGACGACCACGCTGACATCGGCCTCGTGAGTTATCCGCGCCCGTCCCGCACCATTGCCGCGGTCGATTGGCGTGAGGAGCCGATGGTGCTGGCTTGCTCGCCGCAGCACCCGTTGGCCCAGCGGCAGACCGTGGCCCTGGAAGACCTCGAAGGCCAGGACATCGTCGGTTTTGACAGCGATTTGACCATCCGCCGGGAAATCGATCGGGCGCTCCAGGCCAGCGACGTGGAAGCCCACGTGGTGATGGAATTTGATAATATCGAGACGATCAAGCGAGCGATCGAGATCAACGCCGGCGTGGGATTGCTGCCCGCCCCGACGGTCGTCGCCGAAACCGAGTCCGGTTCGCTCTGCGCGATCCCGCTGGACCACAGCGAGTTGGTGCGACCGCTTGGTATCATTTATCGTCGCGGTCGTCCGTTGAGCGCCACGACCAAACACTTCATTGATATGCTGCGCGATGCAACGTGCGAGGTGGCCTGCGTCGGTGACGCCAAGCCACGCGAGGGCCGTAATGGCCATGTTGCCGTCCCGCCCGCCCCGGCGACCAACGGGCAGGGCGGGTCATCGAAGCCTGCGAAGGTCGCGGCCAGGGTGCAATAACCCCCCCGACGGCCAACGCGGAGCACCCCACGTCGAAGCGCCGAAAATAGCGGCGCCCAGCAATAAACAACCCAACTCATAGTCAATCCGCCAGCCAACGAGTAGCAATGTCTGACTCCACCAGCAAGACCTGTCGGTCGCCTCGCCTCAGCGTTCGTCAACCGGGCCTGCCACCCCGTGAGGGTTTGTATGACCCCGCCAACGAACACGACGCCTGCGGTGTCGGTTTCGTCGTGAACATGCACGGCGAAAAGTCGCACGCTATCGTTCGCAACGGCCTCGAAATCCTCGTCAATCTCACGCATCGTGGTGCCTGCGGTTGCGACCCGGAAACGGGCGACGGCGCCGGCATCCTCACACAAATGCCCGACGAGTTCATCCAGGCCGTATGCGCCGAGGGCAACATCAAACTGCCGAAGCTCGGACAATACGGCGCCGGCGCCGTATTCCTGCCCCGTGACGACGAGCAGCGTCTGTTCTGCGAAGAGCGCCTCGCCGCCATCGCCGCCGAAGAAGGTCAGCAACTCGTCGGTTGGCGCGACGTGCCGGTCAGCAATGAAGGCATCGGCCGCACCGCCCGCGAAGTCGAGCCGGTGATCCGCCAAGCGTTCATCGCTTGTGGCGGTGACACGCCGCTGGACCTCTTCGAGTGGAAACTCTACGTGATCCGCAAGCGCGTCGAAAACGAAATCCGCAACAGCAAACTCGACGAGCGTAAATACTTCTACATCCCCAGCCTTTCCTCGCGGGTGATGATCTACAAGGGCCTGTTGCTGGCACACCAGGTCGACAGCTTCTACAACGATCTTTCCGACAAGAGGTTCAAATCGGCGTTGGCCCTGGTGCATCAGCGCTACAGCACGAACACCTTCCCCACCTGGGACCTCGCCCAGCCATTCCGCTACATGGCCCACAACGGCGAAATCAACACGCTGCGCGGCAACGTCAACTGGATGCGGGCCCGCCAAAGCATGCTGGCCGACGAGCGCCTCGACGGCGACCTGCAGAAGATTTACCCCGTCTGCACCCCCGGGGCGAGCGACTCGGCGATCTTCGACAATGCGCTTGAACTATTGATTGCCGCCGGCCGTCCGCTCACCCAGGCGGTCTCGATGATGATTCCTGAGCCCTGGGCGGGCCACGAGAGCATGTCAGACGAGAAGAAGGCCTACTACGAGTACCAGGCCTGCCTCATGGAGCCCTGGGATGGTCCCGCGTCGATCGCCTTCACCGACGGCACCTGCATCGGCGCGGTGCTGGACCGCAACGGTCTACGCCCCAGCCGCTATTGGGTCACCAAGACCGGGCTCGTCGTGATGGCCTCCGAAGCCGGCGTGCTCGAGATTCCGCCCGAGGAAGTCGAACGCAAGGGTCGCCTGCAGCCCGGCCGCATGTTCCTCGTCGATACGTCCGAAGGCCGCATCATTGCCGATGAAGAGATCAAGCACAGCCTGGCCGCGTCCCGACCTTACCGCCAATGGATCGAGGAACAGCAACTCACGCTCGACAAACTTCCCGAGGCGGCCTCGACCAATGGGCAGACCGAGCAGCCGCTCGTCCGCCTGCAGCGCGCTTTCGGCTACACGCTCGAGGACCTTCGCATCCTCATGGCGCCGATGGCTCTCGACGGCAAGGAAGCGATCGGTTCGATGGGCAACGACACGCCGCTGGCCGTGCTCTCCGAGCGTCCGCACCTGATCTACAACTACTTCAAGCAACTGTTCGCCCAGGTGACGAACCCGCCGCTCGACGCGATCCGCGAAAAGCTGATCACGTCGCTGATTACCACGATCGGCTCCGAGGGCAATCTGCTCGAAGAAACACCCGAGCAATGCCGGCTGTTGCGGCTCGATCAACCGATCCTCAGCGACGCCGACTTGGCGAAGATCCGCCAATTGGACCAGCCTCATTTCCGCTCGCGCACGCTCTCGACGCTCTTCCCCAAGAGCGAAGGTGCAAAGGGCATGCGCCGCCGGCTCGAAGAGCTCCGCGTCGAGGCGTCGCGCGCCATCACTGACGGCGTCACCATCCTGATTCTCTCCGACCGCGGCGTCTCGGCCGACATGGTGCCGATCCCCGCCCTGTTGGCGTGCAGCGGCGTGCACCACCACCTCATCCGTGAGGAGTCGCGCACGCACTGCGGCTTGGTCGTCGAAACGGGCGAGGCCCGCGAAGTACAGCACTTCGCGCTGCTCACCGGCTACGGCGCCGGCGCCGTGAATCCCTACGTTGCCTTCCAGACCCTCGCCAAGATGCAAACCGATGGCATCCTGCCCGCGGAAATCCCCTACGCGAAGCTCGAAATCAATTACATCAAGGCGATCGGCCTCGGCCTGCTCAAAGTGATGTCGAAAATGGGCATCTCAACACAGCAAAGTTACCGTGGCGCCCAGATCTTCGAGGCCGTCGGTCTCAATCAGAAGTTCGTCGAGGAATACTTCACCTGGACCCCCAGCCGCATCCAGGGCGTCGGCCTTGAGGAGATCGCCGAAGAGGCCCTGCGCCGCCACGCCCACGCCTTCCCGCCCACGAACATCGTCGAGGTGCTCGACCTCGACGTCGGCGGACAATATCAGTGGCGCCGCAAGGGTGAGCCCCACCTCTTCAATCCGCTGGTCGTGAGCAAACTGCAGAATTCGACGCGGCTGCACAATCGGGCCGAGTTCGACGACTACTGCCGGCAGATTGACGATCAACAACGCGAGTTGCTCACGCTGCGGGGCCTGCTCGAATTCAAAAAGGCGAAAAAGCCGGTGCCGCTCGACGAAGTCGAACCCGCCGCGGAAATCGTCAAGCGTTTCGCCACCGGCGCGATGTCGTTCGGCTCGATCTCGAAGGAGGCCCACGAAACGCTCGCCATCGCCATGAACCGCCTCGGCGCCAAGAGCAACACCGGCGAAGGGGGCGAAGACCCCGTCCGCTTCACCCCCGACGCCAACGGCGACAATCGCTGCAGCGCGATCAAACAGGTCGCCAGCGGGCGCTTCGGTGTCACGAGCGAATACCTCGTCAGCGCCCAGGAACTGCAGATCAAAATGGCGCAAGGCGCCAAGCCCGGTGAAGGCGGGCAACTCCCCGGCCACAAGGTCGACAAGGAGATCGGTCGCATTCGCCACAGCACGCCAGGCGTCGGCCTGATCTCGCCGCCGCCGCACCACGACATCTATTCGATCGAGGACCTTGCCCAGCTGATTCACGACCTCAAGAACGCCAACCGCCACGCCCGCGTCAGCGTCAAGCTCGTCGCCGAAGTCGGCGTCGGCACGGTCGCGGCCGGCGTTTCCAAGGGCAAGTCCGACGTCGTGCTCATCAGCGGCTACGACGGTGGCACCGGCGCCAGTCCACAAACGTCGATCAAACACGCCGGCCTGCCCTGGGAACTCGGCCTCGCCGAAACCCACCAGGTCCTGCTGATGAACGACCTCCGCAGCCGCATCGTCGTTCAGACCGACGGCCAACTCCGCACGCCCCGCGACATCGTCATCGCCACCCTGCTCGGTGCCGAAGAGTGGGGCATCGCCACCGCCGCGCTCGTCGTGATCGGATGCATCATGATGCGCAAGTGCCACCTCAACACCTGCCCGGTCGGCATCGCCACGCAAGACGAGAAGCTCCGCAAGAAGTTCGACGGCAAACCCGAGTGGGTGGTCAACTACTTTTTCATGATCGCCGAGGGCGTCCGCGAGATCATGGCCGAACTTGGCTTCCGCACCATCAACGAAATGGTCGGACGCGTCGATCGCCTCGACACCCGGTCCGCCATCGATCACTGGAAGGCCCGCGGTCTCGACTTTTCCACCATCCTGCACAAGCCCGACGTGCCCCAGGAGTTCGGCACGTACTGCCAGCAGCAGCAAGACCACGGCATCGACCGATCGCTCGACATCACCAAGCTGCTGGACCTTTGCCAGCCGGCACTGGAACACAAAAAACCGGTCGTTGTCGACCTGCCGATCCGCAACATCAATCGCACCGTCGCTACGATCCTTTCCAGCGAGGTCACCAAGCGCTACGGCCGGGACGGTCTGCCGGAAGACACGATCCAACTCAACTTCCACGGTACGGCCGGCCAAAGTGTGATGGCGTTCGGCGCGCCGGGCGTCACGGTGCGCGTCGAAGGCGACGTGAACGACTACTGCGGCAAGGGACTCTCCGGTGGCAAAGTGATCGTCTATCCTCCGCGCGTCGCTAGCTTCAAACCCGAAGAGAACATCATCGCTGGCAACGTCGTGCTCTATGGCGCCACGGCCGGCGAACTCTATCTGTGCGGCATCGCCGGCGAGCGGTTCTGCGTACGAAATAGCGGTGCCACTGCCGTCGTCGAAGGCGTCGGCGACCACGGCTGCGAATACATGACCGGCGGTCG
>JAGQPT010000016.1 GCA_020426575.1 Planctomycetales bacterium | reverse complement strand
TTCGCCAAGGCATACGGTGCCTGAGTCCCGCCTGGAGTGACGAACCGCAGAGCGGTCAGGTGCCGGGCACCGACAGAAACTCGGCCTGACGTTCCACGGCCCGGCGCACGAGGGCGTCGATGAAAGCCCTGAGCTGCGCCTGCTGCTCCGCGTCGGCGTCTTCGGTCCACTGTTGCAGGCGAGCGTAAAGTTCGACCACGCTAACGCGTGATTGCAGAAGCTGCGCCTGCTCGGCGGTTGGTGATGGTGCCGCCGCTGACCAGGCCATCACCGTGTCGATCTGATCGTTGATGAAGTGCCGTTGGCGCTCGGGTCCCCTGCGTTCACCGACGCCGAGTTCGTGATACGTGTTGGCGCGATCGACTAGCCATTCATGCAAGAGGATGAACAGGTTTTGTCGAAACGTCGACCACGACGACTCATCGAGGTCGAGCGCCAACTGGCGCCAGTCGGCCCCCAGGCGAAACGCCCGGTCCAGCCGAGACACCAACTGCAACCGATCGTCCGTGGACGCGTGGGCCAGATCGGTGTGAGCAAGTTCGACGAACAGTTCGCTGTAGTGACGATCCATGTCGACCGTCAGGTTCTGCTGACTTGCCAACCAGACGGCGCCTCCCGAAACGGCGAGGGCCGCCAGAAACACCAGCCGAGTGATCATGGCACGTACGGTACCCACGCCTTCTCCCTTCGCAACAATCTGATTGTAGCAGCCCCAGTTGCCTTTGGTTTCCGTCCGTCAGCACCGTGCCCCTGTCCGGACGCGTCAGATGCGTCAAAGCCAGTTGGCCATCCGCGGCGATGCCGCGCCTCTGGCACATCATATCACACGGCCGGCGGTTCAGCCCGGTCGCCCGCGCCATGTCGCCTCGCCGCGGCAGCAGGGCCGGACAGATTGACGCGCGGCCGCTGGCGGTGCAAGGTGTAACGGTACCGGAGCAGTCAGCACCTCACCCGACGGTCACAATGCAAGCGGAGAAAGACCTGTGCAACTGAGCGACAAGCCGATGTTCGCCGTGTCGACGGCATTCTGGTGCTGCGTCATTCTCGTTCTTGCCGCGTCCCACGCCGACGGGGCCGGGCCGGCGGACATCGCCCGGCCCGACGGCACACCGTCCAACGAAACACCAACCGACGCTGACAACGGCGATGAAGGCTGGCTCGCCGATGCCGAGTTGCTGGCCGAGCAGCTCGTTGGGGCCGCCACGCCAACAGACGCCACCGCCGCCAAAGCCACGCCCATTGCGCTCGTCGACGTGCTTGCCGGCGCCGACACTGGCGCAGCGCGGCTGAACGCGGTCCGCGCCTACTGGGACCTCTGGGCAGCGATCACCAACGACCGCGACCGTCGGGACGAATTAGCTCGTCTCCGCCGCCTCGAAGTCGATCTAGGCGGCTCGCCCGAGTCTCTGGTCGCGCTCACGGCAAAGTGGCAGGCCCTGGTCGAGGCATCTGGGCGAAGCCTGGGTGAGGCACGGCAACGAATCGCCGAAATCGCCATCGACGACCGCGTCGCTACGGCCGCTGACCACGCCGCGCCTGCCGACGCGCCCCACGTGGGACCCTACCGCACCGAATTCAAGCAGATGTTCACCGACCAGCCGGCTGCCGGCTACATGTACCTGCTGGCGCAGTCGATGCCGGCGCGGCACCGCGCATTGGCTGCACGCGGCGTTGCCGTCGACGGCGCGCTGGCCATGGTGCTCGCATCAGCCGCCACCCTCACCGACGGCAAAGGCGACGGCAGCAAACTCGCCTGGCGGATGGAACAATTGCACCGCCAGCGGACCAGTTTCGTCGAACTTGTACGACGATACAACCACGACATCGCCCGTTATGCCCTGTCGGTCGCACCACCGGACACACCCAACGACAAAATCGTGGGGATGTTAGTGCTCGGCGTCGACCGACCGCCGGACGACCCGGCGACACCGGCCGACGCGCCGACCCATCAATACTTGTCCGACACGCCATCGTCGACGCCGGTCACCTCTCCCGGTGCCGTCGCTTACAATCTGCTGCCCGCCCGGCCCCATTTTCCGGCTAATGACGCGAGTGCCAACGCAGGTATCGACGCCGGCGGCCAGACAGGCGCGATAAGCGGCGATGCAGACCGCGTCGGCCCGAAGCGCGTCGTCTCGGTGGCGCGAACGCTGTTCGACGGCGGACCGTCCGAGTTGCCGGGCGAGCCGATGTCGCTGGCCGACGCACTTGCCGGTGTCGACGGCGACCGCATGACGGTGATCACGAACTACTGGTGGGCGGCGACGTCGAACGCGCGGGTGCAGGCGATGAAGCGCCTCCTCAGTAGGCTCGTCGCACCGCACGACACCGGCGTCACGGGAAATGCCACGCCTCTCGGCTGGGCCTATTTCGCGCAACTTGCCGACGTCTATGAAGCCGAGATCGATGCGATGACGGCAATGCACGAACTCGTCGCCACGAGCCGTTGGGAGGGGAGTGCCGACGTGTGCACGACGACCGTGCCGCACGCCGGCCGCTACCGCACCAAGGCCGACCGGCAGACGAAGTGGCAAACCGATCGAGACGAAATCGCGCAGCTTGCGCAGCAGGTAGACGATGCCTACCAGGCGCTCGATCTCCGCACAACGCTCTACGTCGACGCGCTGCGGGCCGATACGGATCAGGGGGGAGCATCGCGGACTTCCGCCGCAGAGTCGAATGATGTCGACGCCGAAGTCCGCAGCTGGCAACGTCGTCACGACGCCGTCGACGACTTGCTCGCCGCGCTGGCCGACTACAACGTGGCGATTGGTCAATACGTGCTCGCCGTCCTCCCCAAAGATGAGCCGACCGACGCACTGGTGTCGACGCTCGTCGTGACCGGAAAATGAGCGCGACACGCGAACGACGGCATCGTCGCCGCGGGCGGTGTGGCAGCCGTTTCGACGGACGTTAGCAGGCCCGTCGACAAATGCCGAATCCCGCGTTTTCCCAAAATTTCGTGGGGATTTTTCTAGTTCGCGCCCGTTGCGGCCCGTAGACTGAACGTTCACCGCCAATTCTGGTACGACGCGTGCTTCCGAAGTTTGGTAGCGGCCCCTCGCGGAGAATTCGCCATGCGATCCCATGCAAAGCAGGTGACTCTCGTCGCAATCGCAGTTACTCTTCTCGCCGATGGGGCGCTCGGCCAGGACATGACGTTCGATCAGATTCGCAGCGTCCTCCGCAATAATCCGCCCACGCACGGCGACCCGCTTCTTCGCGAAGAGGCGATCGTGAACCTCGACGAGTACCTGAAAACGAACGCATGGCCCCGCGCTATGACCAAAGAGTTCTACCGGCACATGACCGGCACGCTGTCCTACGAGATCAGTCTTCCTGTGCCGGCCGGCGCACGGATTTGGCAGATGTACAATCACGGGTTCATTGTGAAAACGCCCGATACCACCTTCGCGTTTGATCTGACCGACAGCTACTTCAATGTCGCACTACCGCACGACGTGCTTGAGCAAATTGACGTACTTTTCACGAGCCACAGCCACGGAGACCATTCCGACGCCGTGGTGCAAAACGCCGTTGCTTCCTTCGGCGGGCAACTCGTCACAACGGGCACTCTCCCCTATGCTGTTGACACGATGATTGGTGACCTGAGCGTAGTTGCCTACGATGGGCTTCACGGCTCCTACAACTTCAATACCATCTTTCGAGTGACGACGCCGAGCGGGATCACCGTGATGCACACGGGCGACACGCAGACGTCGCAGTCCCTCCCCAGTGGCATCTCTGCAGACATTTTGCTCGTGAACGCCTGGATGAACGAGAGTGGCAGTCGTTCCGCCACCGAAGGCGTGCGCAACGCGATCAACAAGATTGGGCCGAACTTGACGATACCAGGCCATATCCAGGAACTGGGGCACACGTACAACCCAGCCGACGTGACATCACGCGTACCCTACGAATGGCCATTGGCCGTCGACGATGTCCCCATCCCGGGTAGTCTGAGTGTATTGGCCTGGGGCGAGTACATCGATTACGGCGTCGCGAACGCCGAGTTGCCTGCCACGGCCAAGCTAATTCCGTCTGGAAATTATACGACCGCCGACCTCAATGACGACGGGCGCGGCGACGTCGGACGTACCATCGGATTTGCTTACGTGGGTGAAGTTGACGAAGGCATCAATCGGATCGACCGTCAGATGGCAAAGTTTGACCTACCGAATCTCTCGCACAGCGACGTCACTGTGAAAAGTGCCGTACTGCGCTTTTATCTTGACGACGTAGTGGGAACTCCGCAGGGACCGGTTTCACTTTGGCATAGTCTCGATGACAACTCGTTGGAAGAGTTGACGACGCAGTTCGAGAACGACACCTACTCGGACACACTGTTGGATGTCGTGCAACCGACCGACGTGGGAGGAAGGTACTATGAAGTTGACGTCACCGACCAGGTTCTGGCGGACTATGCCGTTGAGGGAAGGGCCATCGCCTTCAGCGCGTTTCGACTTCAGATCAACGAGGCGTCGCTGTTTGAAGACAGCCTAAGTAATCTCTATGCCTTCAGCCCTCCCACCAGCGGGGATCATTCGCCGGAACTGATCCTTACCTTCGTTCCCGAGCCGCTTGGCGCTTCGCTCATTGTCTCAATGCTGGCGACCGCATTTCCGACGACTCGGTTCCGCCGACGACGATAGTGCGGATTGCCGCCGCGCATCGGACCTGTCGCCTGGCGGCACGGCCGACGCTCAAGCGGCCACCGCGCACGATGCATTCGACGCAATATCGGCAGACAAGCCGCCGGATGCCACGGCGATGGCGTCGCGCAAAGAAACATCGCCGTCGGTGATGCTGCCGTCGGCCTCGTCCTAAAGCGTTTTGACCGTGTGCGTGAGCAACTCGCGTGCTTCGAGGGCTTCGCTTCGCGGCCGACGTTATCGTCGTTGTCGGCGTCTTGTGGAGAGACGAGGCCGTCGCACGGTCCGCCCTCTGGAGTCAAGTGGTGCGAGTTTTCGAGCGATGTGCGTAGCCGAAGGGTGGCCCAGACGGTTGCGGCCTGGGTGCCGAAGGCACAAGACGCGTGGCTACGTGGCCCGAGGATCTGACGCGGCGCTCGCGTCCTCTTGTCGCTACGCGGCTCAGACGGGTACCGTCTCGGCCGCCCCATTCAGCCGTCGCCGCCGCCTTCTTGGCGTACCCGACCGCCGCATTTCAACCGGCCCATGTCGTATAGGGCAACGAGTACACACGGACTGTTAGGTCACGTTCCCCCTTGGCGTTGATGCAGTGAGGCGGATCGCCTACGCTGGAACGCAACACTTTGTCCAGTCGATCGCATGCAAATCTCCGGCTGCCTTGCCCGCCAACCATGCACACCACCTTCACATCTCGCCATCACGATACTGACACCGATGCGCCGTTGCCGCGCGTGCGTCCACTGTTGATTGGGCCGGTGGTGGTCGACCCGCCCGTGCTGCAGGCGCCGATGGCGGGATTTACGAACTATGCCTATCGCCAGATCGTCCGCGAGTTGGGCGGCGCCGGCCTGCAGGCGACCGAAATGATCTCGGCCCGCGGCTTCATCCACAAAACCACCACACAATTCGAGGTCGAAAGCAACCTCACGGACCGACTCTGGGGAGTGCGCAACGAACCGCGGCCGCTCGCCGTACAGATTTGGGACAACGACCCTGAGACACTGGCCGAGGTCGGTGCCCGGCTGGCGCACGACT
>JAGQPT010000219.1 GCA_020426575.1 Planctomycetales bacterium | reverse complement strand
CGAGTCGCTTTGGCGACACCACGTCGCTGCGGATCGATCCGCACGTCGGCGAGCAGACGCTCACGCCCGAGGCGCTGGCGGCGGCGATCAATGTGCCGCCGGCCGAGCTTGGCTTCAAATTCATTCCGGTGCGTCGCGAGGCGATTCGGGCCAGCGTGGGCACGACGCCGTTCGAAGCACTCTTTCTCGGTTTCAGCATGTTCCTGATCGCGGCGGCCGCGATGTTGATCGCGCTGTTGTTTCGCCTCGGCAGCCAGCAACGCGCCGCCGAGTCGGGCCTCCTGTTGGCCGTTGGGTTTCCTCCCCGCCGGGCATCAACCGTGCGTCTGGTCGAGGGCCTCGCGATTGCGGTGGTCGGAGCGGGTGTCGGCACGGTCGTCGGCGTGGCCTACGCCGCCTTGATGATATGGGGGCTGACGACCTGGTGGCTCGACGCAATCACGACGCCGTTTCTCCGTCTGAAGGTCGTGCCGGCCACGCTTGTCATCGGCGCTACCAGCGGTGTCGTCGTCGCCTTTGTGACCATCCTCTGGGCGCAGTTGCGACTTGCTCGCCTCGACGTCTGCCGGCTGCTCGGCGGCGCCACGGCTGCCGAGACCGGTACGGCACCACGCAGCGGCAAGGTCGCGCGTTGGCTGGCCGCCATGGCGATGGTTGGCGCCGTCGTCTCGGCCGCGACGGCCCCGTTCGCCTCGGGCGAGATGCAAGCGCTGGCGTTCTTCGCCACTGGCGCGCTCGTGCTCGCGGCCGCGCTGGCCGCCGTGCACATCTGGCTGCGACGCGAATCGTCCGTGAGCATGATCGCCGTCGGCAATTGGCCGCGTCTGCGCCTGGCGGTCCGCAACGCCGCGCGGCATCCCGGCCGCAGTGTGCTGGCGATCGCTCTGACCGCGACTGCCTGCTTCTTGATCGTGGCAATCAGTGCGTTTCGACTCGACCCGAACGCCGAATTGGGGCGCGCCGGCGGCAGTGGCGGTTTCGCCCTCATGGCCAGTTCCGACGCGGCCATCTACCACGATCTCGGCGATAGCCAAGCGGGGCTCGAACTCGGCCTCAGCACCGCGACCAGTCGTTTGCTCAGCGACGCCAAAGTGTATTCGCTGCGGGTGCGCGACGGCGACGACGCCAGTTGCCTGAATCTGTACCAAACTCGCCAGCCCAGCGTGATCGGCGTGCCCGCCGCGCTGTTAGAACGGGGGGGATTCGCCTGGGCCGGCTACGACACCGCGCTGCTGCCCGACTCGGCAACCAACCCCTGGGCGTTGCTCGAACAGCCGTTGCCGGCGGCGGCCGACGGCGTCGTCCAGGTGCCGGTCGTGATCGACGCGGCGACGGCCATGTACAGTCTGCATCTGAGCGGTGTGGGCGCCACTTGGGAGATGACCGACGGCCGCAACCAGCCGCTACGCCTGGTTGTCGTCGGGCTGCTCAAGAACAGCATTTTCCAGGGCGAACTGCTCATCAGCGACGCCGCGTTTCGGCAACACTTTCCACTTGTCAGCGGCTACCGGCAATTTCTTTTTGACGTGCCCCAGGGTGAGGCGAACGAACTGGCCACGGCGCTGGAACGCGACCTGGGCGACTGGGGTTTCGACGTCGAGCCCACCTCCGAACGCTTGGCCAGCCTGCTGGCCGTGCAGAACACGTACCTCTCGACGTTTCAAAGTCTCGGCGGGCTCGGGCTGCTGCTGGGGACCGTCGGCCTGGCTGTGATCCAACTTCGCAACGTTTGGGAACGTCGCGGTGAACTGGCGCTGTTGCGGGCCGCCGGATTTCCTCGTTACCGTCTCGCCGAGTTGGTCGTGCTGGAGAACGCCGTGCTGTTGGCCGGCGGGCTGGCGATCGGCACCCTCGCCGCAACGGCCACTCTCGTGCCGCACTGGCTGGCCGGCGGGGCAGCGGTGCCGTGGCTCTGGTTGGGACTCACCCTGGCCGCCGTGCTCGGCGCGGGATTGGCCGCCAGTGTCTGGGCCGTCCGCGCTGCGCTCGCCGCCCCATTGGTGCCAGCACTGCGTGGCGAGTGATCGCATCGCCCATTTGGCCGCGGCTTTGAAAGTGCGCCCCGAACCGCTCGCCCTCCCGACAAAAAAATTTGCAATGTGATTGGCCAGCGTGTAACTTCACAAACGGAAACGGACAGGGAGGAGCGAGGAAACGCATCGCTGACGCGGGCAACCCGACTCATTTCAAAACCGTACCGTTCGGTGCGGCAGACTCAACGGTGTCTTGTTCATCTGTCGGTCGAATCCGATCAGGAGGATGGAGCTGTGGGTGGTCGAAGTGTCCGTTTTGCCGGGGGGCGGACTGGTTTCACACTTGTTGAACTGCTCGTCGTGATTGCCATCATCGGCGTTCTCATCGCGCTGCTGCTGCCGGCGGTGCAGTCGGCGCGCGAAACGGCCCGACGAACGGAATGTGCAAACAAGTCGCGCCAGGTGTGCCTGGCCGCCCATCTGGCGAACGACGCCATCGGAGCTCTGCCTCCGCTGGGTGGAAGCGTTCGTTACAACATCGTCAAAACCGGCCGATACCGCGGTGTCCAGGGAACCTTCACCTTCTTCCTGCTCCCGTTCATGGAAGGAACCAACATCGCGAAAATCGGCAGCGACCCGGGAAACTATCCGGCCCAGTCCGATTGGCTCTCGCAGGCGATTCCTGGGCTGCTGTGTCCGTCCGAGCACAGCACTCCCGACGGCACGTTCACCAATAGCTACGGCACCTGGGGTGTTACCAACTACGCCGGCAACTATCGCGTGTTGGGGAATCCCATTGCCGGGTACGACAGCCCGTTGCGGTGGGAAGGCAAGTCGGAACTCGGCCGCAGCTTTCCCGACGGCACGTCCCACACCGTGTTGTTTGCCGAAAAGTTCGGCTTGTGCGGCGGCTATCCCAACGGTGGCAGTCCGTATCCCTACAACGGCAACGGCAGCGTCCACGGCTGGAACGTGTTCAATTGGGCATGGTGCCCCATCTTTGCCTATGCGGACCTCCACGATCAGAAGCACGATAGCACCGACGGCGGCAAGACCGGATGGGATCAACTTTTCCAGACCGATGCCTATCCGATCGAGACCTGCGATCCCACAAAGGCCACCAGCGCCCACCCCGGCGTGATGAACGTGGCGCTGGCCGACGGTAGCGTTCGCGTGCTCACCGAGGGGATCGACTTCCTGGTGTGGCGCGGCCTGCTGACCCCCAACGGTGGCGAAATCGCCTATTAGCCGCGTCGCAGATCGGGTGGCTTTGCCGTCGGGCAGCTTCGATCGGTCGGCGCTAGGGTACAACGGTGCGAAACGACCGCGCGTTCGCGTTCTTCACCCCGTTTGACTGCACCCGGGCAGCTTGCTCTGCTATACTGCCGTCGCACGTCGGCCGCATGCTTGATCGCTGATTCCGTCGTGCAGCGCCGCCCATTGCCGAGCTTCACGGGAGTCTGCACTCGATGATTTTCAAGTCCGTCGCGTTTGTGTTGCTGACCATTGTTTGCTGGGGCGTGTACGGCCCGGTGCTGCACAAGGGTCAGGCTGCCATGGCCCACAGTCGCTGGCGGCCGTTCATCTGTGTCGGCATCGCTTAT
>JAGQPT010000015.1 GCA_020426575.1 Planctomycetales bacterium | reverse complement strand
GTTTCCGCCCCCCACCTACCTCGTCGGCCTGTTCGTGGCAATGTCGAACCAGCGTTTTCAACGCTTGGGCGACCTGGTCTGCGGTACGATGGTTGTGGTCGAGGAACCTCGCTGGTCGGACACGATCACTCGGGTCGACGATCCCGGCGCGTTGTCGTTGGCCGCCAGCATCCCGCGGGGCTATCAGCCTTCGCCGTCGCTGGCGCGGGCATTGGCCATGTACGTGTCGCGCCGCGAAGTGCTCCAGCCGAACCGCCGCCTCGAGGTGGCGTCGCGCCTGGGGCGACAGCTAGGCGATCGTTGGGCCCTGCCGCTGCAGACCAATCCCGACCAGTTACTCTTGGCGCTGTACGTGCACACGTTTCTCGACGAAAACGCGCCGCGTCGCGACTCCGACGAGCAAGCCGCGGTGGCCGACGCCGTCGTCCTGGACAATCCCTTTGCCACAGGAGCCGCGCCGTAGTGAAAGTCTCGGAACTGATCGAACAACGCCGCGCTCAGTGGCTCGAAATGGAACAACTCTGCCAGGAGGCGTCGGGATGGGCCTGGCGACGGCTGCCACCGGAGAAGGTGTTGCGGCTGGCCGCGCTGTATCGCTCGACCTGTGCTGACCTGGCGCTGGCCGAGGCAAGTCTCCTGCCTTCGAACACGGTCAATTACCTGCATCAACTCGTAGCCCGTGGGCACAACCTGCTTTATCCCAGCCGAATGTTCAATTTCGCGGCTTGGCGGCGCGAATTGTTGCAAAACCTGCCGGCACGGCTGATCACGGATCGCTGCGTCTGGCTGGCGATGTTGATCTTCTGGGGAGGCTTTTTCGGGGCGATGGCGCTTGCCGCGATCAGACCCGGCACCGCCGAACAGGCCGTCGGTGCGGAAATGATCGAACAGATGGAGGAGATGTACTCCGAACCGGTCTCCAGCCTCAGCGTCAACGAACGCGGACTGATGTTCGGTTTCTACGTGAAACACAACACTGGCATCGGGCTGCGCTGTTTCGCCTACGGGTTGATCTTCGGCGTCGGTGGGCTTTTCGAAACGCTCAGCAACGCGCTTACGCTCGGGGCGATTTTTGGGCACATGTTCACGTCAGACTATCGCGGCAACTTCGTCGACTTTGTCACCGCACATGGTCCGTTCGAACTCACGGCAATCGTGCTCTCGGCGGCTGCTGGGATGAAACTCGGCTTTTCGCTGATTGCTACCGGCGGGGCATCGCGGTTGGCGTCGCTGCGTCGCACGGCGCACGAGACGATGCCCACGGTTTGCGCGGCGATGGTGCTGTTCTTTCTCGCCGCGATCATCGAAGGCTTCATCTCGCCGTCGCCCGCGCCTTACGCCGCCAAGCTGACCGTCGCGATCGTTTCGCTCGTCATGTTGTTTCTGTATTTCGTCGTTCTAGGTATCATGGGGCACCGCCGACGTGCAGCTTGACCGCACCACTATCTCGATCCGCGAGCGGCGTTTCGCCGATCTGCTCGACCTGGCTCTGCGGGTGATTTGGACTCGGCCCGGCCCCTGGCTGGCGATGTTAGCCGTCGGCGCCATTCCCTGTGCGCTCTTTGATGCCTGGTGGTTCCACGGCGCCGTCGTGGAAAGTGTCGACGACGGCCAGCCCCCCGATCAGATATTCTGGTACCTACCGCTTTTGGTGTGGCAGATCCCCGTGGCGACGGCGCCGTTGACGCTCTACCTCGGTCAGACGCTGTTCTCCCAGGAGTGGAGCGGCCGAAAATTGTCGCGCGACTTCTGGCAGTTGCTGCCGCAGTTGATGTTGTTACAGGTCGTCGTGCGAGGCATTCTCGTGCTGTTTTGCGTGACGATCTTTGTGCTTTACCTCGTCTGGCCTCACCTGAACGAAATCATCCTGCTTGAGCGCAATCCCTTGATCGCTAATCCGGGGCACCCGATGACAACAATGAAGCGCAACTCAATCATACACACGCAGGGGTCCGGCGCTCTCGTTGGCCGCTGGCTCTATTCGTGCATGGTCGCCACTCTGCTGGTCGGCGCGCTTTGGTTTGGCTCGTTCTGGATGCGGGGGCTTCTCCTCGGCGACTGGACTTTCGACGCCTGGTTCTATCTCGTGCAGTTCCAGGCCGCCGTCTGGCTCACGGTCGGTTACTTTACCGTGGTTCGATTCCTGGGCTATCTTGACCTGCGGATCCGCAATGAAGGCTGGGAAGTGGAACTGCTGCTTCGCGCCGAGGCAAACCGCATGGCCTCTCGAGTATCATGACGTACGTTTCGCCACCGAACGACTCATCGCGGCTGTCGCCGCCGTCGACGCTTTCTGGCGCCGTCGCCGTGCCGTGGAGCGCTTTGGGGAGCGGCCTGGCGTGGGTGGCCGCACCGGCGACCACCGTGTGGGCGGCCAGCGCCGATCCGGTCGACTCCGCGCGCGACGCGCTTTCCCACGGTAATCGCCCCTGGTACAGCGCCGATACCGATTCGACCGAGCGCATCGAACTTCGCCAGCCGTTCTTGTTCCCGGTACGTCCCCATCTGGGAGGTACACGCTTTCCCTCCACGGCCCTCTCCCCACTTCCTCTGGCGTCCGTGCTGCTCATCGCGGCGGT
>JAGQPT010000218.1 GCA_020426575.1 Planctomycetales bacterium | reverse complement strand
TGGGCAAGATGACCCAGCCCGACTGGTCCGCCCAGGTGCTCAAGCAGAGCAAGCTGCGGGCCGTCTTTCTCACCAACGACTTCGACGATCCGCTGGAGGGTTTTGACACGAGCGTCTACATCCCCTGTCTGAGGACGGACGACCTGGTGTTCCACTTGGCGCGGCCGGCGGTGCGCGAGCGGCTCGAAGCGGCGAGCGGATTGTCGCTGACGTCCATCGCCGACCTGCGGCAGGCGATCGGCCACCTGTTCGCGCACTTCACGTCACGCGGCGCGCGGGCCTGCGCGATCTCGTTGCCACCGGACTTTGCCCCCCAGTCGGTGAGCGACGTCGCCGCCGAACGGGCCTTGGCCACCCTCTTGGCTAACGGCGAGGCGGCCGCCGCGGAAACTCGACTCGAGTTGGCCCACTTTGTCTTCTGGACTCTCGCCGAGCGGTGCGCCGACCACGCCTTGCCGTTCGACCTGATGATCGGCGTGAATCGGGCCGTCTACCGCGACGGCGTCTTTCAGGGGCAGGATCTCTACGACAGCCGCGTCTCACTGCTGCAGTACGGCGAACTCTTCAACGCGTTTCCGCAGGTGACGTTCCCCGTCTCGGTGCTGGCCAGCGTGACGAACCAGGAGTTGGTCAGCTACGCCTGGATCTTTCCCAACGTGGTCACGAACGGGCATTGGTGGTACTCGAACACGCCGACGTACATCGAGCACGACGCGGCGGCGCGGCTCGAAGCGGTGCCACACACCAAACAGATCGGCTACTACAGCGACATGTACAAGCTCGAGTTCGCGCTGCCCAAGTTCGCGATGTACAAGCGCATTCTCGCCAAGATCCTTGCCGAACGCTTCGTCATCGACCGCCACTGGAGTGAGGAGAGGGCCGTCGCGTTGGGCACCCAGGTGCTGCGCGACAACACGACGCGCATCTTCGGCGACGTGTAAACACTGGGGGCGGGCGCGACTACTGCTTCGTGCCGGGCTGGATGGGCGTGTCATCGGCGTTGCCCCATTCACTCCAGCCGCGGTAGTAGTTGCTCACGTTGTCGGCGCCCATCAGTTCCAGGGCGAAGACCATCACCGCGGCTCGTCCGCCCGACTGACAGTGCGTTGTCACCGGCCCCGCCAGGTCGATTCCGGCTGCATCGAACATCCCCTGCAGTTGCGCCGCCGATTTGACGCGGTGCGAGTCGGCGTCGACCAGATCGCTCCATTCGAGGTGGACGGCGCCGGGGATGGCGCCGGCGCGGCGATTCTTCAGCGGCGTCGTGCCACAGTACTCCCCCTCGGAACGAGAGTCGACCACCTGCAACCGACCGCCGCCCAGCAAGCTGAGCAGCCGCTGTTTACCTAACAGTCGACGCGCGTGTGGAACGGCGGTGAAGGCGGCCGGCGCGGGTTTGACCGTGTCGCGGGCAACGGGCAACTCCTCGGCCGTCCAGGTCCGCCAGCCGCCGTTGAGCAGCTGCGCGTGTTCGACGCCCCAGTAGCGGAGGATCCACCAGATGCGGGCGGCGTCCTTCAGCATCACGTCGTCGTAGACGACAACATCGGTGTCTGAGCCAATGCCGAGTGCGCCGATGCGCCCGCTCCAGGCGGCAACGTCTTCGCCATCGCCAAATGCCGACTTCCACTCGTCGTGGTCGACGCGAATCGCACCGGGGACATGCGCCTGCGCAAAGGCGTCGTCGCTGCGAACGTCGAGGATCACGTAGTCGTTGGCCACATCGGGCCGGGCCAGCTCGGTGGGCTCGATCAACAACTGCGGGCGGGCGTATTGCCCAAGGACGGTCGAGGCGGGCAACAGGAGCAAGGCAAACAGCAGTGCGGCGCGTCGTATCATCCGGATGACCTCATCGAGTGTGTTTCTCACGAACATTGACGGTCGCGCCATTGTAACGAACCGTCACCCCCACGGGAAAACACCCAGACGGGCCGTTGACAGGGTGGAAAGAATAACCGCGTGGCGCCCGCCGCGTGCGGCGATTAGATGCCCATTCGCCCGAGTGTGTCGATCACACTGCCGATCATCCCGGCCAAGGTGGGGTGTTCGTCATCGAAGTGCTTGGCTGCCTCGGTGAGCCGTTCGATCAGCGATTCTTGCTGTTCCGCGGCCGCGTCGCCTCCACTCGTGCCGAGCTTTTCGTGGATTTCCCCCAGTGTCTCGGACAGCATCAGGCGGGCCTGGGGATCGACGTCTTCGACTCCCGCCAACAGGGCGTGCAGCCGTTGGATCGTTGCCTTGAGTTCTTCGTCGTGGTCGGTCATGTCGCTGCTGTGGCGCTGTGGTCGTTTTCGGGGATTGGTGGGGTGTGTCGCAGTTCGTGGCGAAGGCCCATTCATTCGGTGGGCTGCTGGTACGCCTGTTGGCAACGAGGCGGCCCCAGAATCTCATGGATCAAGATGGCCTGACGGACGTTGCGCGGATCACGCAGCATCGCCGCGACGTTGGTGAGCGACGGCACGGTCGACGCACCCGCCGAGCGCGGCAACGCGCCCTGCACGACTTCGGGGAGTTGGGGAGCGGGTGGTGCGGTCCCCGACGCGGCGCCGAACTGCCCCAGCTGGTGGTCGAGCGCCTCGTGGACGTGTTCGGCCATCATCTCGTCAGCCAATTCAAGCTGTGAGTGCCGCGCGGGCCGGCTACCGAGCGTGCCAGAGAGGTGCCGCGACTCGATGCTCGCTCCGACATCGGCGCGTTGGGCCGGCGCGGATTGGGTGCGCGAACCAGTGGGTGTACGTTTCGGTGAACCTTGTTTCCGCTTTTGCGTGCGCTGCGAACGGACCGGGGCAAGGGCGTCATCGTCCAGTATGTCGTCGTCCAGTATGATTTCAGCTGGCACCGCAGGCTGGGGCGCTGCAGCAGCGCCGCCACGATTTCGGGACACCTCGCGGAGGAAGCGCTCAACCTCGGCCTCTGGGTTGGGAACTCCAGCGTTCTGCTGCGGGCGTCGTTGAGCCGCTTGTTGGGCCCGTTGTGCGTCGCGCAACTTCTTTGCGTTTCGTTCGGCCACACCCTTGAGGATCGGCCCCAAACCCCAGAGCAGAAAGAAAATCCCCACGCCCAAGGCCTGCAGGACATCGCTCAAGTCCATGGCTGCAAAAACGAGGATTGAACTCATTTGTTCCCCTTGGCGGCCGCGCCATTGGTTGTGCCGACGCCGGCAATCGAAGAACGCATTTCCGTATCCGACTGCAGGTTTCGCAACCTATAGTAGTCCATGATGCCCAACGTGCCGTCGCTGATCGCGTGGGCGACTGCCTTGGGAACGTCCGCCTCGGCCTCGATCAGCGACGCGCGGTTTTCTTCGATGCGGGCCTGCATCTCTTGTTCGGCGGCCACGGCCATTGCCCGACGTCCTTCGGCCTTTGCACGGGCCACACGCATGTCGGCCTCGGCCTGGTCCGCCTGTAGCCGCGCGCCGACGTTGTCGCCCACGTCGATGTCGGCAATGTCGATCGAGACGATCTCGAACGCCGTCTGCGAGTCGAGTCGACGTGCCAAAACCGCCCTGGATATGCGGTCTGGGTTTTCCAGCACTTCCAGGTGTGAGTCGGACGACCCGATGGCGCTGACAATCCCTTCGCCGACCCGAGCGATGATCGTTTCTTCGGTGGCCCCGCCGATCAACTGGTTTATATTGGCGCGAACCGTCACCCGCGCCCGCACTTTCAACTGGATGCCGTTCTTGGCGATGGCGTCGAGCGTCGGACGGTTGGCCGAGGCCGCCGGACAGTCGATCACCTTTGGATAGACGCTCGTCTGCACAGCTTCGAGCACGTCGCGGCCGGCCAGGTCGATGGCCGTGGCCATGCGAAAGTCGAGGTCGATGTTCTTCGCTTTGCGCGCGGCGATGATGGCGCGGATCACCAACGGGAGATTGCCGCCGGCCAGATAGTGGGCTTCGAGCGCGTCGGTCGTGATGCCGGAGTCTCGGCCCAGACCGGCTTGGGCCGCCATGATCTTGCTCCGCACGATCACCGTGGGATTGATCTTGCGGAAACGCATCCGCAGCAGGTCGATGATGCCGATGCCAGCCCGCGTTGCCTTCGACTGTATGTACAGCGGGAAGTGCAGCGCAAAGACCAACATCACGATCAGCAAGAACCCGCCGAGGATCGCGCCGAGCAAGAGTCCGGCGAACTGTGCAAATCCCATGGTTTCTCTCCGAGCCGTGATGTGGCCGAT
>JAGQPT010000217.1 GCA_020426575.1 Planctomycetales bacterium | reverse complement strand
TTCCCGCCACCACCGCGCGATGACCTGAACGCCGATCGGCAATCCTGCGCTGCCCGCGTCGACGCGCCGGCAGCACTGCTCGACTGGATCGCGGCTAACAGGGCGATGTCCCTCTTCGCCGGGGCGCACCTGAGTGACCGGCACGACGCCCGCCGGCACACCGAGAAGATTGTAAAGCGCGGTGTATAACATCGTCGAATTGGCGTAGAGTTCGCCGTGGGTCAGCGGCGGCAAAGGGCTCACCGGGGCGATGAGCACGTCGAGGCCGGCCGCATCGAGCGCCGCGGCGAAGCTGCGCTGATAAGCGCGTTGGGCAGCGACGAGGTCGAGAAACTCGGCCGTCGTCAGCACGGGACGACTCACCGTGCGCAGCACCTTGGCCGTCGACTGCTGCCCGCGCAAGGCGTAGTAGCGCGCCAGCAGACGACGCGCCCATCCCGGCAAGCGGGTGTAGCTGAAGTGTTCCTTGAGCCGCCAATCGAGCCGGCTGCCTCGCGTCTGCCGGCGCATGTCCAACATGCCGTCGGCGTAAAACAGCGCTGCATAGAGCAGCCAGGCTCTCTCGGCGTCTGGCAGTTCAAATTCTTCGACCGTGGCGCCAGCGTCGTCGAGCACCGCGGCAGCCTCGCGGACGGCGCGACGCACGGCCGGAGACGAGGTGACCCCTTCGAGATCCGTGTAGAAGCCGACCCGCAGGCTGCGGGAGTCGATTTCACGTGGGTCAGCGATGAGCGAGGGTGCGTCGCCGGGTCCACGCCCCCGAGGATCGTCACCCGCCAGTACGCTGAGGGCGATTTCCAGGTCGTCGACCGAGCGAGCCAATGGCCCGGGCTGCGGCCAGGACTCGAACCAGTTGGCCGAAGCAAAATGCCCGTCCAGAGGAAGTCGCCCGCTGGTGGGTTTGATGCTGCAGATGCCACACGAGTTCGCCGGTTGTCGGACACTGCCCCCGGAGTCGCTCCCCAGCCCCAGGGGAGAACCGCCGGCGGCGATGATAGCGCTTTCGCCGCCACTGGAACCACCGGGTGAACGTTCGAGATTCCAAGGATTGTTCGTACGGCCGTAGAGCGGGTTGTCCGTTTCGGGCATGATGCCGAGTTGCGAAACGTTGGTTTTGCCCAGGATGATGGCACCGGCCCGGCGAAGTCGCGCGACCACCGTGGCGTCGCTATCAGCGCGATGCGTGCTGAGGGCGGTCAGGCCTGCGGTCGTCGGCGTGCCCACCACGTCGAACATTTCTTTGACGGTGATCGGCACACCGGCAAGGGGCCCTGGCGAATCGCGGCGTCGGCGATCTTCGTCGAAGCGGCGCGCCGCGTCGAGCGCCTGATCGAAGCGTGGCACGACGACGGCGTTCAAATCGTCGGCCGTCTGTTCAATCCGCCTAATGTGCGCGTCGGCAACGTCGACGGCTGAGACGTCGCCACGAGCGATCAGTCGGCCAAGCGAGTTGGCTGACTGACTGGTGATCTCGTCGGTGGCGTTACTGCGCTGCTCGTGAGACATTGTGCAAGTGTTGATTTCGACGTACTGAGTCCGAGTGGTGCCGCGTGGGTCCGGCAACAACCACGGGGGCGCTCTCCGGGCTACTAAGCATACGAAACTCTGTCGAACGAGGGCATAGGGGAATTTGTGACGGCAAGTACCGCCGAATCGTTGTGCGATAGCAGGAAACCGCCATCTGCGTCAGCGGACGATTTGTCAGTGAGCGTCATCTGCAGCGGGACGCGTCGTCGCTTGCGGCGACGGGCCCTGGATGCGAGAGTAGTGGACATGCCTGGTCGCCAACCAATCTCGCGACGGCACATTGACCGACAGGCCCGCAAATGGAAGAACAAACTTTCGCCTCCGAACTCGTCGAGATATTCCTGATCACGCTGGTCGCAGGCGTGCTCGGTTCCGTGGTGGCGGGAGTCTCGGGATACTTTGGCCGGGACAGCAGCATCAAATTGGAGACGAGCACCGGCGTCGGCTTTCTTGTCGGCGCCGCGTTTGGCGCAACGTTCGCCATCTTTCGCAGCATGATGCATTGAGGGAGGCCGTACGTTGATTGCACTTGCTCGTCTTCTCGCTGTGATTGGCGTGGGACTCGCCGCGATGACTTCGACGGCGGCCGAACCCAGCGTTGCGGGGCATCCGCGGCTATACGTCACCGCAGATCAATTGCCGACGCTGCGCCGTTTGAAGACGCAGCCCAGCCACGCGGCCATCTGGGCGAACCTTGTGGAGAGCGCCGACTGGTGCGCTGCCCAAACGCCTCGGCGGGAATGGATTCCCACGCGTGACGACGACCCTCGGTACGAGAACCTTTACGACCGCTTCTACGCCGCCATGCACGACATGGCCATCGTCGAGCACCTCGCCTTTGCCTCGGCGCTGTCGAATCCGGCCGACGACACTTACTTCGCGCCGGCACGTGGCTGGGCGCTGGCGACGGCGCGCGTGTGGCGCAACGAAGCCAGCAACAAGCCGGACGCGAGCAAGGCCTATGCCGTGCTGCGGGTGATGAAGGCGCTGGCGGTGAGCTACGACCTGCTCTACGACCGGCTCGAAGAGGATGAACGTGGCGAAATCCGTGACGCACTCACGGACGTCTGCCGCGCGTATTTCGTCTTCTTCCAAGACGAGACAACGGCCGGCGCCGGATACAACAAGCATCACGGCAGCGTGGACGCGGCGCCGTTCGGCGTCGTGGCACTGGCGCTACTGAGCGACGTGCAGGAAGCGCAGGCGTGGCTCGACCTGATGGTAGAAAAGCACACGGAGTACCTGCTTCCCCATGCGCTTACTCCGAGCGGCACTAGCGAACAGTCGTCGAACTTCTGGGCGTCGACGCTGCAGTACCGCATTTTCTTTCTCGACGCGCTGAGGCGAGTCACGGGGCGCGACCTCGTCGCAGAGTTCCCCGACGCGCTGCCGGGGCGAATGGCGCTGGCGGCAATCGCGGGCCCCCAGCCGAGCGAACTGCGTTACAACGAGGCCCACCGGTCGGTATTGTTTGGTCCGTCGTACGGCCAGATCGACTATTGGTCGCCGGTGCTAGTGTACCTGGCTCGCGAACAGCGACGGCCCATCTTCCAGTATCTCGCCGGGTGGGACGGCGCGCTGGGCCGTTTGCAGCGAACGCGCTACATCACGCCGACGGCACACGAAGAGTTGTTGTTCAGCTTTGGCGGCTACGTTTATGTCTGGCTCGACCCGACCGTACCCTCGGATATAGAACCGACGGCGCCGCTGTCGTTCGAGTTTCCTGAGCCCGAGGTGAACGAAGCGTATCTGCGGGCCTCGTACGAGCCGGAGGACATGGTCGTCGGCTTCAAAAAAGGGGGCCTCGTCGTGCATGCCGGCGGGCGGCCGGTGCTGGTGGACCAACTTGCCTCGCGCGACGATGTGAACGATCCGGCAGAAGCCGTCGCTGAAATGCTCGTTGCGGACGATGGTTGCACGGCGCTCATCCGCTGCGTTGGCCCGGAATCGGCGGGCATTGGGGAACAGCGAATCCGTTTGCGTCGTGCCGAACCGGACGTTGTCGCTGGCGTGCTGATCGATCGCGAGACGGACGGCGCGATGAGTTTCTGGTATGCTGGCCCGGCCACGCACGTCAGCAATGCGCTGTGTTGGCCCGACGGCACGGAGCTCGTCGTGAGCTGCGGATCCATCGCCGGCATCGAGAAGGACGGATTCATCGACAAGAAGTCGCACTATGCCGGCATGGAGTATGCCGACCCCCACGCGTTCACGTACCCGCTGGTGACGGTCGTGCCGCAGGACGGCCGAGTCACGATCGAAGTCACACGAGCACGGTAGAAATCCCCGGCGCAAGCGCTCCGTAACTCATGACGATTGCGAGCTTCCCATGAACGACTCCACAGCAGCGAAAAATCGACGCCGATTTCTGACCGGGGGCGTCGCCGCCGGCCTGGCCAGCGGCACGATCGTCAGCCTGGCAGGGCAAACGGCCGGCGCCGCTGGAGCGACGCCCAACAGTTTGTCACTCATGGGACTTCAACCTGACGGCGCTCCGGCCGACGATTCAGGCTACACGCCGGGGATTCTCGCCGAGGGGGTGCAGCGCGTGGTCTTCGTGTCCGGACAAGGCCCGGAAGACTATGACGCCGACATGGAGACGCAGATTCGCCAGACATTCACGCGGATCGGCAAGGTGCTCGATGCGGCCGGGGCAACGTTTGAAAACATCGTCATCCTGCGGTCGTTCTTCGTGCACTTGGCGCGCGACCTGCCCGCCTATCGCAAAGTGCGCAAGGAGTTTTTGAAACAGCCGTACCCGGCATCAACTGCGGTGGGTACGACGGAACTGGCGATCCCCGGTCTGATGATCGAGATCGAGGCGGTGGCAGTGCTTTAGGTTTCGATCGACATGACCCCTTCGACCCGGCGAATCGATCGACGCACCTTTGTGCGCGACTCTGCAACGTGTTTAGCGACGAGCGGCATTGCGCTTTCGTCCGGCGGCCACGCGCGTGGTGAGTCCTCCGGCGCGACAACGGAGTACTTCGACGCGCACGTTCACCTCACGCAGGGCTGGTACGGCCCGGAGCGTGGTCCGCTGACAGCCGAGGCGATGGTGCGCTGGATGGACGCCAACGATGTGGGCCAGGCGGCCGTGCTGCCGCTGGTGTCGCCCGAGGCGTTCTGGTATCCGATCTCGACGGACTTCGTGCTGCGGGAGACCGCGCGGTTTCCGGACCGGCTTGTGCCGTTTTGCGCGATTGATCCCCGCACGGCGGGCACGCACCTGCCGACAAAGGCCGAACTGGTCGGCATGCTCAAGCGTTACCAGGACGCCGGCGCGCGGGGGTTTGGCGAACACAAGCCCCAGTTGCCGATTGACGATCCGCTGTCGATGCGGCTGTACGAGGCGTGCAGCGAGGTGGGGCTTCCAGTGCTGTTCCACCTCGACAACGCGGCGAACATGGACCGACCGGGGCTGCCGGGGCTGGAACGGGTGTTGACGACTTATCCTGACCTGCCGCTGATCGGGCACGGCAAAGGGTGGTGGGCATCGATTGCTGGTGGACTTGTGCAAGAAGAACTGCACGTCGGTTACCCACGAGGCCCCGTGGCGCCGGGTGGCGCGATCGACCGCCTGATGGAGAAGCACGGCAACCTGTACGGCGACCTTTCGTCCAGCGGTGCCCACGCGATGATGCGCGATCCCGAGTTCGGCCAGGCCTTTCTCGCACGGCGGGCCGATCGGCTGTTGTTCGGCACCGACTATTACGACCTCATGCAGAAGTCGTTCGCGCAGTTCGACCTCTTCGACGAGTTCACACTGCCGGACGACAAGCGCGTGGCCATCTCGCGCGGCAATGCACGACGCCTGCTGTATGGCGAGTAAGTGACAATTCAGTGCGGCACGGCCTGCGCGGTTTCAGACCGTGCTACACACATTGGTACTCGCGGGTTCAGTTCGTCGGTTCGTCGCTGGATGGCTGCTTGGGCTTGGGGGGCTTGGCCGGTGACGTGGAGACGGCCGACTTGCTCGCGCCGCCGTCCGACTTGGCGTCGGCCATGGTGTTGAAGCGCGCCAGGGTGTCGGGGATTTCCACGCCACCAATGTCCTTCATCACCTGCATCATCGGGGGCAGCGTGTGGGCCATGTTCTGCAGCCAGTTGGCCGTGCTGCTGGTGCCGTTCTTGCCACCCCCTTCCCAGACGACGACCTTGTCGAACTTGATGTTCGAGATCGCCCTGGCCGACGCGTCGGCGAGGTTGTCGAAGTGTTCGAGCATCATTAGTTGGAAGGCCTGTTCGGAACCGCCGCAGGCGTCGATGATGGCCTTGAGGCCTTCACCCTTCTTGGCCAGCTTTTCGTATTCACCCCGGGCTTCGGCTTCGAGCCGGGCGAAGATGGCGGCCGCTTCACCTTCGGCCTCGATCCGCTGCCGGTCGGCGGCAGCCGCCGCTTCGACCAGGACCTTGGCCTTCTGGGCCTTGGCCGGGGCTTCCAACTCGGCCCGCTTTTGCGCTTCGATGCGTTCGGCTTCGGCCAGGGCGGCCTTAGCCAGGGCGTGGTGCTCGGCTTCGAGCACGGCACCCTGGGCTTCACGCTTGCGCGTTTCGCCGAGTTGATAGGCCTCGGCCTCTTTGACCTTGAGCGTCGCCTCGGACGCGGCCACGTCGGCCTTCGACTTGTTTTCGCCTTCGATGGCCCGAGCATTGGCGTCGGCCAAGCGCACACGCATGTCGCGCTCGGCGTCTTTCACTTGGGCCTCGCGTTCGTAGGCAGCCGACTGCTCGCCGACTTGTTGCTCCTTGTCGAGTTCAGCGACGCGAACCGCCTGCTCTCGAGTCGCTTCGCGCGTACCGATCGCTCGCACCTTGTCGGCGTTGGCGACCTGGATGGCCTTTTCGCGTTCGGCTTCGGCGACGCGGATTTCACCCATCTTCTCGTTGTCGGCCACGTCACCGCGGGCCTTCTGGATCGCTTCGCTGGCGGCCTTCTGCCCGATCGCTTCGATGTAGCCCGACTCGTCGGTGATGTCGGTGATGTTGACGTTGATCAACACCAGGCCGATCTTCTTGAGCTCTGGTTCGAGCGAGTTCTGGATATTGGTGAGAAAGAGGTCACGGTCGCGGTTGATGTCTTCGATCTGTAGCGAGGCGATCACCTGCCGCAATTGACCGAAGATGATGTCCTCGGCCTGTTTCTTGATTTCGTTGCTGGGAAGTCCCAGTAGGCGGATCGCCGCGTTCTGCATCAACTCGGGCGTCGTGCCGACGGCAACGGTGAACACGCTGGGCACGTTGACGCGGATGTTCTCGATCGACAGGGCGCCACGCAAGGGGATCTCGATCTGCATCGGATCAAGACTGAGCCAGGCGTAGTCCTGGATAAGCGGAACGACAAGTCGGGCTCCACCGTGGATGCACGTGGCCGCTTCCTCTTTGCCCGACTTACCATAGACGACAAGTACGCGATTGCTCGGGCAACGCTTGTATTGCTTTATCAGCACCATGAGCGATCCCAACAACAACATCAAGATGACCACAATGACGGCCAGGACGATGATGCCAGTCTCAATGGAAAGCTGGGCGAATAGCAACTGCTCAAACATGGCTAACCCCTTCCTCCTCGAAGGCGGATTCGACGTTTACGGTGTCGGGTGTGAGAATATCGGTCACGACAATCTTAGCCCCCGGTTTGAGCGGGTCACCGCTGGTCTGGGCCAAGTATTCGACGGTACGGTTTTGCAGGTTGAGCTGGATTTTCCCCGTGCCCGACTGGGCACCGGGGATCGTGGTGTAGACGGTGCCGTGTTGTCCGACGGCGCGGCGGATCGAGACCGTGCCGCTGTGGTCGAGTTTCTTCATCGACTGCATCAGCCAGTACACGGCGTACAATGCGGCTAACCCGCACGCGCCGGCAAAGGCGATCGTCGGCAGGGGCGCCCAGCCGACGCTTTCAGCGCCCAGTCCACCCAGCCCGAAGAAGGCCAAAGCCGCGGTGACCGTGCGGACCGAAAGCACGCGGAACACGCTGTTCGAGCTTGAATGGTGCGCGTGGTCGGCGTCACCTTCCAGATCGGCATCGACGTCGGTGTCGAAGTCCGTATCGAAGTCGCCCCCGCCGTCGAAGTCAACGTTGACATCGTCGGGGATGTCGTCAGGGATGTCGAAGTCGGCCGCTTCGGCACCAAAACCGATCATCGTCAGCATAAACTGGAAGACGACGACTGTGCCGCCGATGGCGGCGGCAAGCAGGAAGAGCGTAGACATGGTTGCCTCGCGCAGATAGGTAAGTGCGTTGGCGCCGACGTGCGGACCGTCTAGGTCGGCACGCTTCACCGCCCCGTGCGGAGGGCGGGCGAACGTGCGGCTTTCCAAGGGTAGTTCGCCGATTTGGGCCGAGTCTTGGCACAAATTCGCGGGCGGGTTTGCCCAAGGCGGTTCGCCGGTGGCCGTCAAGGTCGCGACGGCCTCCTCCCCATTTGTACCGATCCGACCGGTCGTGGCAATTTGCTCCTCGAAATCTCGGCCGGTGGCGAGGCCGACGCTCCCCCGCGCCGTGACTCATGCCAAACCTTAACCCAAAAAACTTGAATCACTTCTGGGCGATTTCTATAATCGG
>JAGQPT010000216.1 GCA_020426575.1 Planctomycetales bacterium | reverse complement strand
TGGGCTGAATTTCACCGGCAACGTCGACCTTGTTCAAAAATCGGCGGCCCCGGTCCTCGCGACGCTGGATCGGGCCCAGCGCCACCGGGATCAGGCGATCGAGGTACTGTTTGCCCGTGTCGACGCTCTCGAGCACCATCCGCGGCGCGAACATCACCGGTTGGCCCGTGCGATTGACGATGCGGTAGACGAGATACCAGATCAGCTTTCTTTCCAAGCGGCCATCGGGCCCAGGGACGTCGACTTCGATCATCCGCACCGGCTTGTACCAGAAATTCAGCACCCAAATCGGCGGCAGCAGTTGTTCTTCGTTCTCGATCAGCGGCAGGTCGCCCTCGGCCGGCAGGTGCGTGAGCGAACGATGGCGAAAGTCGACCTGCTTGGCAAAGTCCCAGGACGGGTCGACTTTGAGCAACTCGGGAATGTCGTGATAGGCGTGTTCCTCGTCGGCGTTGATCTGCGGCGCAACGGCCCGTTCCACACCGGGGGCCAGTTTCCGCGGTGGCACGCTTTCGCCGTCGGAGCCCTCGGGCAAACGATCAGCGCGGGCCGGCACTGCCAGCATCGCCACGGCGACGATCGGCAGGACGGCGGTGGCGAGGGATGAGAGTCGCATGGGGAACTGGGCCTCGTTCTCGTGTGAGCGCACCATCGGAACTGTCCCCGGTCGGGGACTTTGCAGACCGCCCCGGTGAACACGGAACGGCTGTTAAAATGGGCGAAGTGTATCTCCCCAGTGTAATTGGGGATAAATCCGCCGGTCAAGCAATCCGGCCTACGCGATTCGCCGCGGTGGGGTCCGCCCCAAGCGGCGTGGCCGATCACGCGGGAGTTGCCGATTTTCCGGTCCGCCGGCCGCTACGGGGGTTCCGCGTCACTGGGGGGTGAATCGCCAGCTGAGCGTGACGGGTCGCGACCGCGCCGCCGCCAGCTCGCCATTGCAGCGGTACTGCCCCGCCGGCATCACCTGGCCGCGGGCCTCACACGCCCAGGAGGATTGCCGCGCCGGCCAGGGGTCGGCCACGACGTGACCCGGCTCGGGCGAAGTGAACCGCGTCGCCGTGCCGTCGATTTCGAGATCGAGCGGCTCGGGCCGTTCGTGGCAGCAGAGCCAGAGACTGAGATAGTCCATTGCCTGGAGGAACCGCAGGCAGTGGTCCGGGAGCTCCGCTTCGCCGGCCAACCGAGGCGACGTTTCCTGCCACTCGGCCAGGTACGCCGCTGCCAGCGGATCGAGCCGCCCGGCGAACAACTCACCCCGTTTGCGTTCGCTGGACGCCTCGGGCAGGCTGGCCAGGTGGTGGCCCAACAGCGCGGCGAAGTGCCGGGCCACGATGTGCCCACCCAGCGGATTCGTCGTTCCCACGCCGACGATCGACCGCAGCCAGATCGGCCGCAATTCGCCCGGCAGCATCTCGGTGAACTGCCGCGGCGCGCCGCTCTGGGGATCGACCTGCAGGTAGGGGTCCCAGGGGGCCCAGCCGTCATCGTGCCGCCGCACGGCGTCGAGCAACACGGGCCGCAGCTGCGGCGTGGCCAACAGGGGGAAGCGGCCGACGTCGAGCATCTCGGCCAGCCGCCCGGCCAGCCGCGCGTGCGCCACCTGCGGAATGATGGCCCAGGCGGGCGCGTCGTCGAACGTACAATCGCGGCGGATCATGGAGGCGTTCGCGGGGCGGAAACAGCAATGGGTGCGGCACTGCGATTGTAGGTCACGACGCCGCGGCGGTCACGGCGCCGCAGCGGTCACGGCGCCGTAGAGCCGTCGCTCTGCCCCGCATCATTGTTCGGGTTGTCGTTGTCCAAGTTGCTGTCGTTGTCGGGTTTGTCATTCTCCTCGTCGGTTGTCGCTTCTGGTGACGTGGAGCCGGTGGCCGACGGCGTCGCGTTTGATGTGCCGGTAATAAGCACATCGAGCCGAAGGTCGCTGGCATTTTCATTGTCGAACATGGCCATGGCGGCGTCTTCGGGAGGAGCCCCGCCGTTGTCGCGACCGTCGGCACCGACGCTGTAGAGCAGATAGCCGTCGTCCGTGCGTGTGTATCGCAGCGGTCCGCCTGAGGGATCGAAGGGATCACTCGGCAGGTGATCGATGTACTCGGGTACAAGTTCGCCAAGCGTCGCGGGGAACTGGCCATGTTCGAGCTGAAAGGCGCGCAGTGCCAGTTCGACGGCCAGTAGACGCGTCGTGACTTGTTCGCGGAGAAACGCGCCGGCGGCCCCGGAACCGTCAGCCGCGGACCAGCCGGAAACATCATCGGTGATTTGCTGGAGATGGGCATGCCAACCGAAGGCGATGCGGGTCCAGAGCCGGTCACGCTCGTTTACCTGTTCGAAGGGTTCTTTTTTTCTGTCCAGCTCGAGCAGCACTTCTGAGGTGTGGAGGCACTCATCCGCCTTGAGGGAGTCGCGGTTCATGTAGATGTAGTAAGTGCCGATTCCGGACACGGCGATTCCCACCAGCTCTTCGGTTATCAGTCCGCCACGTCGGACGACATACCCCAGTCGCACGGTGTCGAGGCGTAGCTCGAGCGCACGGCCGGGGTCACCGTCCAGTTGTGCAAGCCGTGCCCGTGACAACAGCGCACGAGCCAAGGAACGATGGTTGGAGATCCGCGAGAAGGGCAAGTTGGAATAGTCCTCTTGCGTATACTTGAGCGGGATTTCCGATTGTTGGGAAAGGACGTGCCGGAGTTGGGCGAGGTCGCTCTCGATCGCCTGGATAGCGGGCGCGAGCATCGTCGTCGGCACTGTTTCCCAGTCCCAATCCGATTCGATGGTCGCGAACGGCGACGCCTCGACTGAGTCGCCGACGGCGACAATCGTGTCATACGCGTTTGGTATCGGCAGTTGTTGCACCGGCACACGGCCCGGTGTGAGGAGCCTCCACAGAACGAACGTGGGGAACACGGCAATGCTGACGCTGACGGCGAAACAGGCCGTCCGAGCGGCCCGACGTTGCCACGACTGCCGGTGAGCAAGCGTGTGGGCCGTTCGTGCCAGCGTTGCCACGGTCAGCCAGCCCGCGACGACGGACGTGGTCACGAGCGTGATCGCAAACCAGATCAGCAGTGGGTGTGTTTCATCAGCGACGCCCACCGAAGAAACGTAAGCAACGTCGGTTGGCGGCCAATAGTTCTCATCCCAGAGCGATGGCACGAACCAGTCGAACCAGGCGAGGAACAAGCCGACGAGCAGGCTCGCCAGCACGACGAGCGGCAGGCGGAAGTACCAGCGCGGTCGTGATGCCGTGGCCGCGACGCCCAGCAATACGCAGGCGCCGCTGCCGAACCCCATCAGCAGCATCGATTGCCAGGCGTA
>JAGQPT010000215.1 GCA_020426575.1 Planctomycetales bacterium | reverse complement strand
GACACGGACATACTGACGATCGACAACGTCACGGTTGCCGACGGCGTCGTCCGTGTCTGCGCCGTGCGCGGCCGTGCGGCCAACATCGCCCGGCGCGCCGCCGTCGAGGCGACTCAGTCGGGCGAAAACTCAAACGTCCAGCGCTGACTCTCTTCGTCGCAGGTGAGGCGAACACGTCCGCGGCAGCGACGGCCGACCAACCGCAGTTCGATGACGTCGCCGTCAGCCAGACCGTCCAAATCATCAGTCGTGTGATAAGTTCCCGCGTCGTACTGGACGACGTCACCGCGTCCGCCGGAGACTTCGCCCTCGTAGCAGAGGTATGCCGTGCGGTGGTCGGGCAGTTGTTCGGCCTCGATCGAGGCGGCGGCGTCGGTTGACGGTGCAGCGCTGAGCGCCCAGGTCTTGAGCACCTGGCCCGACTCGAGCATGAGGTCCCAGTGCGACGGCCGTACGTCGCCGATGGGCATGCGGTGGTGAAGGATCACGAACTGCGGCATGGCGAAACTCGCTTGGTGGCCGAGGCGGTTGAGCATTCTAATGCACTGGCCCAGCTCATGTGCCCGGGCCGATGGCGCGAACAGTCGGGCGAATACCCGTGACAAGGCGACGTTTGGGGGGACGCATTTGATGGCCGGGATGGTATAGTTCGGCGACGGTTCTTCGTCCCTGATTCCCGTTCAGCGTACTCGACAAGGAGCGCCCCCGTGGCCGGCACACAGATCCCGAGCATTTTCGACGTGTGGAATTGGTTTCAGGGCGCCACGTCGGGCACGGGCTCGATCCTCGCGCTGGTGGCGGGGCTGTTCGTCGTCGCCGGCTTCTGGAAGATGTTCGAGAAGGCGGGCAAGCCTCCCTGGGGCGCGCTGATCCCCATCTACAACGTAATCCTGATCGCCGAGATCGCCGGTCGGCCGATCTGGTGGGCGCTGCTCTGGTGCGTCTGCCTGTTCATTCCCTGCCTGGGCTGGATCGTGGGCGCCGTGATCTGGTTCATCTTCATGTGGGACATCGCTCTGCGCTTCGGCAAGAGCGTGCTGTTTGCCATCGGCATGTACTTCTTGCTGCCGATTTTCGCGATCATCCTCGGCTTCGGCAAAGCGCAGTATCGCTGAGACGCCGTGCACCGCTGCGGGACACGCCAGCAGCACCCTTGGCGTTCGTCAATGTCAAAATGCGAGAACCCAGCGGGCCGGCTCAGTCGCGCGACATGAAAAGCTGAAGGATGTACCAGAACAACAAGGCAACCGAGGCGAACAGGGCGAGCGCGGCGGCGACGTATTGCGTCGTCTGATAATGGTGCAGGATGTTCGACGTGTGGTAAAGGATGTAGCCGCAGGCCAGGGCAATCATCGCGTAGATGAAGACAACGGCGATCATCGAGTTGCCACCCAGCATGGCCCCGGTCAGCGCCGCCACGACGATGAAACCAACCGCCGCGATGGTACCGAAAATCAGGATGCCGCGCAGGAAGGAAAAGTCAGCGCGGGTGAAGAACACGACCGCCGACAGCGCGGCGAACAGACCGATCGTCGTCAAAGCGGCGGGGACCAACACGCCCTGGACGTTCATCGAGGCGAACCAGATGAGCGGCGTGAAGATCAGCGCTTCGGCAAAAACATAGAGTCCCAACCCGGCGTATTGCTTACCCAGCGACACCGACGAACGGGCCCAACTCTCGGCCACCCAGCTGACGACCATGAAGCCACCCAGCACAGCCAGCCATCCCCACCGCGTGGCGAAGATTGACTGGACGATCTGCTCCATCGGCAGCACGGCCAGCAGAATCGTCTCCAGCACCACGAACGCCACGACCGCGCCGACCAGGTGGGCGTAGGTTTTGGTGATGAACGAGGCGCGGGCGTCGGCATCGGCGTTGATGGCGAATGAGCCGTAATTGCCGGCGGCGTACGGATTTTCGGAATAATTCATGACGAACCCCTTTATGGGTACTGGGGAGAGTTGCGAGCCGCCGGGCGATCCGAGCGGGACAGAAGCAAAGCCGACCTGTGGGAAAGTGTACCCCACTGGCAGGCGGCGGCAACCGGTTTTCGGCGGGGCGGAGACGCTACATTGTGCCGTCACAATGCCGGTGTCGTGGCGTCCCAGAGGGGGACGTCGAGGAACTCGGCCAACTGGGCGGCATCGTCGCGCAAGCGTTGACGATTGCCGTGGTCGACCACGGCGACACGTTTGCCATCGCCCAACACGAGGTTCAACTCGTAGCTATAGTACGACGAATCGTTGCTCGATACGTACTCGCGGACAATCTGCAGGGCATGAATATCAACGAGGCGGGCGGCGTCGCCGGGCCCGTCGTCGGTGTACGCCATCGGTGGACCGCCGTGTCCCTTGTAGAACCAGCCGAACTGTCGATCGAAGACGACCGGGCGCGTGCCGAAGAAGAACAACGCGCCACCGACGCCGCCGAACAATGCCCCGAACGCCAGCAAGACCAGCGGGGCGAACCAGGGGGTCGCATCATCGCCGTCCATCAACAGGTACACGCCCACGCCGCTTGCAGCGAGCCCGCTGACCAAAAATATAAGATAGAAGATGATCGCGCCCCAGGTGGCGCGGAACGCGCAGCGCTGCAGAGAGACCGACAAACGGTGCGTGGCGAAATTTGTCCCGCCGCGCTTGAGTGGTTCCCAAGACACGTCCAGCGCCAGGGGATCACCGAACGTGGCCGGATCGATCGTCGGCGCCGGCTCGGCAAGGGCCTTTAGCGCCGTAGCGAGTTTGTTGAACATGGCACGGCGAAACCACGGACCATGGTGAGAAACGACGTAGAGAGCAACGACACGGTGCGCAAGCCTACGTCGTTTCTCCCAGTCGGGCAAATAGCTCGTGGATGTGGCCATCCGGGTCGGCAAAGAAGGCCGTGTACTGGCCCCACGGCATGCGGTTGCCGACGGCAATTCGCTCGGCGCCGGCATCGACGAGCTCAGCGAGTCGGCGGTTGACATCCTCTGCGCAACTGCACTCGAACGCCAGGCCAAACGCCTGACCTTGGGCCGGGTTATCGTAACCGGCCGAGAGGCCAAGCCGCTGCATCACGGCCCGTTCGCAGATGGCGAGGCGCACGCCTTGTCCGGCGAATTCGACATAGTGGTCTTCGTGGTCGACGGTAATTGTCATGCCGAGCACGTCGCGATAGAAGGCACGCATGGGCACAAAGCGACCGGTGAAGATGCTGAGCATGTTGATCTGCATGGGCACGATCCGGTCGGGGCACATTCAATGCAGCGCACCCAGCCCAATGCCCCCTCCCCCGTCTTCGGGGGAGAAATCAGGGGAAGGAGGCATTTAGGATTCGGGGTGCGGCGGAAGATGTGTCGGAGGGCTGCGTTGATGACCGACGTGTCTAGACCACGCCGGGTTGATAACAGTCGCGTCCCGGGACGCAGCGCCCGCGTTCGACGAGGGCGTCGTCGGGGCCAAGGACGTTTTGCGTCTTGTTGCACCAGCAGTGGCCGTCGCCGACTTCGCCGGTGAGCGGGTCGTCTTCGCCGGGGTTGAGGCGGCCGGTGACGTACATCCCCTTGCTGCGCAACAGCGCACAAGCCGGCGCGACGGACGAGCGGGTCTGCTCTTCGGAATCCCTGCGGTACACCATCGTTAGAATCCTCCCGTCTCGAGGCCGGCGGCCTGCAGAATGGCCCGTTCGACGCTGACGCGGGCCAGTTGAACCTTATAGCGATTTTGCGAGAGCGGCGTGGCGCGGGCGACGGCCGCTTCGCCGGCGGCACGAGCCGACTCGGGCGTGACCGCCTGGCCGACGATGGCGGCGGCTGCCGCTTCCGACACCCAGGGAACGGGAGCGACCTGTCCGAGCACGATGCGGGCCTCGGTCACCACGCCCGCCTCGATCCGCAGGGCGGCCGCTGCCGCCGCGAGCGGGTATTCGGGTCCTTCGCTCTGACGGACTTCGTAGGTCGCGCTCGCGATCTGCTCATCGCGGGGGATGTGGATGTGCGTGACGATCTGGTCGGGATCGAGCACGGTTTCGCCCTGGTGCGGGGCGCGCGGTGTGACGAAGAAGTCGGCCAGCGGCATGATCGCTTCGCCCAGGGCGTTGCCGTCTTGCGCAACGGGCGCACCGTTTTTCGGAGGGCCTTCGACCGCTTCGCCACTGGCTGGTCCGACGATCCGCACGCTGGCACCCAGCGCAACAAGCGCCGGCGCGATGCGCGAGGCCGATACGTATTTCGCGGGTCCGCGATTGCCGAAGATGGCGTGATAGCGGTTGTCGCCGCGTTCGACCATGCGGCCCAACTCAGTCGGCAGACCACAGCCGTTGCGGAAGTACCAGCACCGCGGCCGTTGGCAGAGTTCGCCTCCGATCGTGCCCTGGCTCTGCAACTGCATGCTGTTGATGCCGCGGATCGCCTGTTTGACGGCGGGGAACGCGTCGAGGTCGGCCGAGTCGAGCATCTCGTCGAGCCGGGTCACGGCACCGACGGTGACACCCGCGGAATCAGCCGAGATGCCATACAGTGAGGCGATCTCCTTAATGTTCACGACGCGGTCGGGCGCGACGATCATCTTCTTCATCAGCCCGACCAGGTCGGTGCCACCGGCCAGCACGGCGGTCGCGCCGGGGCGACCGGAAAACAGGCCGGCCAGTTCCGACTCGCGGCGGGGGGCCGCATATTCAAAGGCCTTCATGAAGCACTCCTTGGATTGTTGAGCGCGTTGTCTTGTGAACGGAATTCGTGGTAGTCGTGCCGAACTGCCGGGTCGGGGCTTATGCACTCCCCAGTGCGTCGAGCACACGTTGCGGGGTGAGCGGCAGCACGGGAACGCGGACACCAGTCGCATTGGCCACGGCGTTGGAAATCGCCGCACCGGGGCTGATCACGGGAGGTTCGCCGAGACCGACGACGCCGCGCTCGTACTCGCTGTCGGGCTCCCAAAGGTCGACGACGATCTCGCCGATGTCGCCCAGCCGCGGCAGGCGGTAGTCGGCCAATTCGGCGTTGAGGAAGGCGCCCGTTTGAAGGTCCATGATCCGCTCTTCAAAGATCGAGTAGGCGATGCCCATGATCACGGCGCCGTAGATCTGGCTGGCCGCCGTCTTACGGTTGATGATCAGGCCCATGTCCTGCACGGCCACGAACTTGAGCGGCTTGACGATGCCCGTGTCGAGGTCGACGGCGACTTCGGCCATCTGCACGCCGGCAACCTGGCTGCTCGAGAGCGACGACGGCTCGCCGCGGCGGAACTCGCCGTTGACTTCCAGTGGCGTCATTCCCAGCAGCGCACACGCTTCCTTCCAGGAGAGACTCTTCGAGGCATCGCCGGACGCCTGGATGCGGCCCTCTTTGGCCACGAGGTCAGCGGCACCAACGCCCAATTTGGCAGCGACCAGTTCGTTGAGCTGCGCCAGGGCATCTTGAGCGGCGCGACGGTTCGACTCGCTGACACCGGCGACCGTGGTGCTGCCGCCCGAGGGGCCACTGGCCGGGTAGCTGCTGCTGCCGATCTTAACGTTGACGGCGTCGAGGGGCAGCCCGAACGTCTCGGCAACGACGATGCCGATCACCGTGCGGGTGCCGGTGCCCAGGTCCTGGCTGCCGAGAGCGGTTTCGACGCCGCCGTCGGGGTGGATCGTGATGCGGCAGGTCGAGTTGTGGCCGCCACCGCCCCAGGTGTGGATGCCCATCCCCAGGCCCGTGACGACCGAGCCTTTTTTCTCGCCCTTACCGTGGGCGTGCCACTTGGACTTCCACTGCATCAGTTCAGCGGCGCGTTCCATCTGGGCGCGGTAGACGTCGGCCTTGTCGTTCGACACGCTGTCGAGATTGCGGAGAAAGACGTCGTAGCTATCGATCCCCAGGGCGGCCGCGACGTCGTCGTACGCCGTGTGAGTGATCGCGGCGGCTTGCGGGTGGTTCGGCGCTCGCCACGCCCGCTGCGGTCCGGCGTTGGTGGCGATCGAGGTCGCAGTGCGCCGACGGTTTTCGGGATCAAAGACGTAGGGGACGACTCCCTGGCTGACGCCGCCGCCACTGGCACCGCTGGTGCCCCATTGCTGAGAGTCCCAGACCTGGACGACGCCGTTCTTGTCGGCGCCGATTTTCACCTTGATGAAACCCGAGGGTCGGTTGCCGGCCGTCTTCAGCTCGATGTCGCGATCGAGCATCAGTCGCACGGGGCGGCCCGTCTGGCGGGCCAGTTCGGCGCAAGCCACGCCCCAACTGTCGGCGGCGAACTTGCTGCCGAAGCCACCGCCGATGAAGTCGCAGTGCACGGTCACGTCGCTGGCTGTGATGCCCAGCGGATCGGCAAACTGACCGGCAGTGCCCGAGACGTTTTGCGTCGAGAGGTGGGCCGTCAACTGATCGCCGTTCCACTCACACGTCGAACCGTGCGGCTCCATGCACATGTGGGTGATCACGTTGATGCCGTAGTTGCCCTCGACAACGACATCCGACGCTTCGAGCAGCCGCTGAATCTCGGCTTCTTCAAAGGCCTCTTCGTCTTCGTCGTCACCGGGCTCGTTGACCAACTGCACGTTGCTCAACGGCTTGCCAGTGCGGTCGGCGGCCTCGGCGGCAGCGAGGTGCTGGTCGTCGACAAAGACGTCGAGCATTTCATACTCGACGGTAATCGCGGCGACGCCTTCGGCCGCTGCGCCTTCCGTCTCGGCGGCGACGTAGGCGATGATGTCGCCCTGCCACTGGATCTCATCGCCGATCGCCTTGGCCGGGCTCACCAGGACGACGCCCGGCACGTCCTTGGCCAGGCTGATGTCGATCGACTTGATCTTGCAGTGGGCGTGGGGGCATCCCATAGCTCGAGCGACGAGTGTGCCCTTGGGGTTGATGTCGCAGGAATACTTGGCGGCGCCCGATGCCTTGGCGACACCGTCGATGCGGGTTTGTTCAGTGTCGATCAGCGACGTCGTGCCGCGCCGCGGCCAACTGTACTCAGCCATTTGAGCCTCCCTTCACCACATCGAGCGCGGCGGCGATCACGTTTGCGTAGGTGCCACAGCGGCAGAGGTTGCCGTTCAGGCCGGCGCGAATCTCGTCTTCGCTGGCCGTGGGGTTCTTATCGAGAAACGCGCGGACGGCCACGACAAACCCAGGAGTGCAGAAACCGCACTGCATGGCGTCGTGGGCAGCGAACGCGCTGACGACCGGGTCGGGTTTGACACCGCCGAGTGTTTCGACCGTGCGGACCGATTTGCCCTCGCACTCGATGGCAAGCGTCGTCGAGGCCGACACCGGTTTTTCATCCAGCCACACGGTGCTGGCGCCACTACTGCCGTCGCTGCTCACAGGCTTTGCGCCCGTGAGATCCAATTGGGTGCGGAGCACCTCGAGCAGTGTGGCGCGGGGTTCGGCGCTGACGGTGCGCTGCCGACCGTTGACGGTCATCGTGATAGCGGTCGCCTCGGGGCCGACGACCGCCGTGGACGTCGGGGCCTCGTCGGCCATCACGATGGCGCCTTGAGCGATTGCCGTGGCCGCTGCCGCGGCGCCGGAACCTTTGATGAACGCACGGCGGGACACGCCCCCGCGCTCGTCGTCGCCCACGGCGATGCGGGCAAGCTGATCTCGATTCATCGCAAAGCTACCTCCTTGAGGAGCTTGAATTGTGAATTGAGCATTGTGAACTGAGCGTAGAAGCTGAATGTCGCCAACGCCAGCGGGAACGTGTCGCCCCAAAGTCCGTCCCCGGTGAGGTCGCGCCGCGATTGTAGCGGCTTCTTACCAATGTGCAACTTTTCGCCCCTTGAGGCGGTCGTGGCGCGGGATTGGGTTGGCGCGGCCGACGAGATCGATTTCCGGCAAATATTTGACCTCCACGTGGCGAGTGAGATAGGCTGAAGGTTTACACTCGCCCGTTCATCGCTTGCGGTCGGCCTTGCTGAGGCTGACCCGCGGTTTCTCGAACACTTCGACATCGATTCTCAAAACGCCAACGGAGGACTCCGTCATGTCACGAACCACTCGCCGCCAATTCCTGCAGACGAGCAGCGCCGTTGGCGCCTCGATGTTGCTGCTCGGCACCCGCGCCTCGGGTGCGATCGCCGGAGCGAACGATCGCGTACGGATCGCCGTGGCCGGCCTGCACGGACGAGGGGGTTCGCACATCGACGGTTGGCTTGGCCAGGACAACGTCGAAATCGTGTATCTGATTGACCCGGACCGCGACGTGCTGGAGAAGCGACTCGCCGAAGTCTCGGAGCGCACGGGTAACTCGAACTGCAAGGGCGTGGCCGACTATCGTGAGGCGCTGGATGACAAGAACGTCGACGCGATCTCGGTGGCCGCACCGAACCACTGGCACACGCTGATGACAATCAACGGAGCTCAGGCCGGCAAGCACGTCTATGTCGAAAAGCCGATGAGCCACGACATCGCCGAAGGTCGCGCGGCGGTCGAGGCCCAGCAGAAGTACGGTGTCGTCGTGCAGCACGGCACCCAGCGTCGCAGCGATGCCCAGATCGCCGGCCTGCACGAAGCCATCCAAGCCGGTCAGTTCGGTCCGCTGAAGATATCCTACGGCTACTGCTGCAAACCACGCGCCAGTATCGGCTTCAAAGAGGTCAGCGCGCCGCCCAGCAACCTCGACTGGAACCTCTGGCGCGGGCCGGCCGTGGTCGACGACTACCACGACAACCTGGTCCATTACAACTGGCACTGGTTCTGGAAGACCGGCAACGGCGACATGAACAACCAGGGCACGCATCAGCTGGACGTGGCCCGTTGGGCGCTCGACGTTGACCAGACCCACCCGGTGCGGGTGATGGCCCTGGGGGGGCGGTTCCAATGGAACGACCAGGGAGAGACGCCGAACACGATGTACG
>JAGQPT010000214.1 GCA_020426575.1 Planctomycetales bacterium | reverse complement strand
TGGCGATCACGACCAACAACTCAACGAGCGTGAAACCGGCGACCGCTCGCCGGTGCTGTCGGGAAGAAATGGCGGGGGGCATCGGGTGATCTCCTGCGAGGCGGAGGAACGGGGGTCGTTGCGGTCTCACGACGGCGTCAGTATCTCATGGTCGCCGGATAATCGCAAATTTGCCCGTTGCGTACGTTGACCGGGGCCGCAGATGGGCAGGCGAGGATTCGACGCGCTCCTTGCGCGGGTGGACCAGGTGTGCGAGGCGGCAAATCACCCCGTCAATCGCGTTGCGAATCGTGGTTTTTCGGTCACCTGCGACATTCGCCAATGGATTGTGTCAGATTGTGTCAACGACGTGAGGTTTTTGCTTGTCAGGGTGCGGGGAGATCGATTAGCATGAGTCACAGACTCCGCCACTGGGCATGTGCACAGGCCTCGCGTGGAGTCGGCTGGCGTGCCTGCCGTGCGGACCTGCCAATCTTGTCGCCAACTCCACGCCCAGGGGGCAATCAATGTGTCGTGCTCGTTTCGTATTTAGCGCTTTGGCGAGTTGTCTGTTGCTGTTGACGTCGTCACCGGCTCGGGCCGTCAACGTCGTGATCGACTACACGTACGACAGCAGTCACTTTTTTGGCGTCGGCAACCCCGACGGTGCGGCGGCCGGATCCCAAGCTGCGGCGGCGCTGGAGGCGGCGGCGGCGCTCTTCTCCGACGCGCTCACGGACTCGTTGGTTGGTTTCACCGTGCCGGCTCCCTACGTGAGCCAGGTCTTCAACGGCGTCGTTTCCTGGGAACTCAATTTCACAAACCCGGCGACGGGTAGTTACGATCCGATCTATCCAGCCACGCTCGCCACGGACGAATTCCGCATCTACGCGGGGGCTCGGCCTCTGGGCGGCTCGACGCTCGGCATCGGCGGGCCCGGTGGTTGGTCACGCGACACGAACGGCGGATTCTTCACGCAGCAAGAGTTCGACGAACTCGAGTCGATTCGCATCGCCTTCGAGGACGCCGTGAGCACGCGCGGCCAATCGGCTGGCGAGTTCGCCGCTTGGGGCGGTTCAATCACCTTCGACAGCGACAGTTCGCCCAACTGGCACTACGACTATGCCACGACACCTTCTTTCGGCGAAGACGACTTTTATTCCGTCGCCGTCCATGAATTGGCCCACGCCCTGGGGTTCGGCACCGCCGACGAATGGATTGCTCTGGTATCGGGCGGCCAGTTCTTCGGCGCCGCGTCGATTGCTTCGTACGGAAGCCCCGTTCCCGTCACCGCTGGACACTGGGCCGAAGGAGTCGACAGCACCGTCAATGGCGTGGCTCAGGAGACGGCGATGGATCCGACCGTCACCCAGGGCCAGCGGAAGTACTTCACCGAACTTGATTTTGCCGGGCTTGATGACATCGGTTGGGACGTCGTGATCCCCGAACCGAACACGCCGGGCGACGGTAATGGCGACGGTCACGTCGACGGCCTGGACTACATCATTTGGGCCTCACACTTTGACGACAATCCGGCGCAGGACCCGCCGGGCTCGCCCGCCAACGGCGATTTCAACGACGATGGCAAGGTCGACGGCTTGGACTACATCGTGTGGGCGAGCAACTTCGAAATGGGGCCGAACGACGGCGTCGCCGTCCCCGAGCCCGCGACGCTGTCACTGCTCTTGATCGCAGGGGTCGCTCTGATGGGGCGTCGCAGCCGACGCTGAAAAGCAGCGGACGGCGACGACGCCAGATCATTGGGGACGGTGCACCTTCGCGACGCATCCTTTTCCTGGGAGCCACTCTTTTCCCGGGTCCCTTATTCACGCCGCCGGCGGCGCACTCCCAGCATCAAACCCGCCGCGAGCAGCAGAAACAGACTCGATGGTTCGGGGACCAGTACGGCGCGAAAGTTGAGAAACCCGAAACCCTCGGAGCCCGCACCGTCTTCCGGCGGCGAACCCTGAATCGGTGGATCGGCGAATGAGGCATTGGATATCGCCGAGACGTCGACAATCAGGCCGATCGGCGCCGCGGTTGCCAACAGCAGGTAGCTGCCGCTCCCTCCCGTGCCATCAACCGGCAGAAATCCGGCGCTAGGGCCCGCCATGGCATTGGCGTTGATCATCGGGGCCGTGCCAAACGTGAAGCTCAGTGACGAGGCGGCGTCTTCGGGGTCTTCCAGGGCGCCCTCGTGGTCTTCGATCGCGATCGCGTCGACGCCGTACGAGTAACTCACTTCATAGTATTTGCCGGGAATAAGTCCGGAGAGTTCGACTTCGAGCGTCGAGCCGAGGTCACTGTGGGCGTTACCGACGTAATTGGTGTCGCCGCTCATCTCCAGGTCGGTAGCGGCACGCCATTCAATGCTCAACGAGCTGCCATCATTGGCCTTCACGACGCTGGCACTGTCGGAGTGCACGGCGCCGTCGAGCGCCGAGGCGCTGATGTTCTCGCCGATCGTGAAGTTGCCACCCATCAGGTCGACGAAAGGAAACTGAAACGTGCCGTCCGTCTGCACGTCCATATCGAACCCGGGGACCGTGAAATCGTCGGCAAATGCATCGGCGTTCAGTAACACGGCCGATGTGCCGGTGTTGATGGTCCAGGTTTGGCCCCAGACGGAGTGTCCGTGAGCGAGCGCCAGCAATACGGCAAGCGTGATCGAAAAGCGCGACATGATAACGTTCTCCAAGTCGGCGGGTTTGGAATCCGGTGCTCCCCTTCTCCGGTTCCGACTCAGCGAACGGCCGGATTGTACACCCCGGTGGCGGGCGGTGCAAAACACTTTCTTGGCATTTTGCCGGAATCTTGCCACTTCGCGCCTTTGGCTGGGCCGTTCCACCGGTCCCGATGCTCCCGGCCAGGGGCTCTGTCCGCCCCAACCCGCCGGAGCTATATTCTTGCGCCAGGTCCCACGGATCGGGCGGTGGCGGATGCGCCAGCGCGGTTGATCCGGGCCAGTCTTGCACCGACACCACCAATATATGTCCCGCAGCCGCCGCTTTGCCTGGTACGTAGTCACACAGTGGTTCGCGGCGCTAGTCAACGCCGGTGTGGCGATCGCGCTGGTTCCCTTCTTGCAGCGCCAGCTCGGCGACAGCGGCTACGGCCTCTCGGTCCTGTTGCTGACGATCACCAACATTTCGCTGATTGCGGAACTCGGTGTCAGCGTCGCACTGGGGCGTCACATGGCCGAACAGGTTGCCCTCGGTCGCAACGACGAGATGAACCGGCTGCACAGCTGCGCCGTGGCGACGTTTCTCACGATCTCGCTTGCCGTCGTCATGGGACTCGGCATCTTCGCCGATCCCATTGTGCGGTATTGCGGCGTTCCGGCACCGCTACTGCCGCAGGCCGCGTCGCTGGTGCGCTTTTTTTCGGCGCCCATGTTGGCGCTGGCGATGACGACGCCGGCCTGGTCGAGCGTGATCTTTGCACACAGCCGCTTCGACTTGACTGACCTAGCCCAAGTCACCGACGTGATGATGCGAGCGATCGGCGTCGTCGTGTTGCTGAACTTCACGAACCTAGGTTTGGTCGGCTGGTGTCTGGCCGTGCTGGCGGCGAAGATGACGGGCACGACGCTGACGATCGCGTTGTCGCATCGTTGCCAACCGGGGCTCAAGGCGAGGCCTTCGCTTGTGGATCGACGCACGCTCGTCGATCTGTTCTCGCTGGGTGGAATGGTGTCGTTGCGGCAGATGGCATTGCGCGTCAGCCAGTCCGTCGAACCGCTGTTGGTCTCGGCGTTTCTCGGGCCAGCGGCGGTGTCGTTTTACGATCCGGCCCAAAAGCTCTTCAACGCGCCGTGGCCGTTTGTCACCGGAGTTGCTCGGCAGTTCACACCACTGGTGACGGGCAGTCATGCTGCCGGTGACGACGCCGGTGTCCGAGAGATTCTCTTCCGTGGCACGCGGCTGACCTTTGGCATCGGTGTGTTGGCCGTGGTGATGATGGTCGCCTTTGCCCATCCGGCCGTGTTCGTCTGGCTGGGTCCGGGGCGCGAAACGACCTCGTGGATTCTGATGGTCGGCGGCTGCGGGCAATTGATGTACTACGCCCTGGGCTCCCAGTGGGGCGTGATGCTCGGCAAGAATCAAGTGCGGTACTTCACCGTCGTGCAGATCTCGGCGGCGGCGGTGAACGTGGGGGCCGCGCTGTTGCTCGTATGGTTGGCCTCGCACCGCACCTGGCCGAGCGAAACGGATCGGTTGTTGGCCTGCTCGTTGGCCGTCGTGTTCCCCGGAGTCGTGATCAGGGCGGTCGAACGCTCCATCACGTCGCGGCACGCCGCCCATGCCTGCGGCACGAGTTTTCGCCGCTATTTCATGCAGTCGTATGCCAGGCCCGTGGTTACGATGCTGGTCCTTGCGGCCGTGGCTTGGGGGATCGACGCGGCGATGAAGATCGACAGTTGGCCGCGATTGATCGCGGCTGCACTGGTCGTGTCCGGTATTTGGGCCCTGCTCTGCTGGAGCTTCATCTTTGACGACGTCGACCGTCAACGTGCTCGAAGCGTATTCGGCCGCCGCCGGCGAGCGGGCGACGCTTCGCCCAGCGACGCAGCGGCGTCCTGATGCCGTCGTGCTTCATCTCACCGGCTATCGCCGGCTGGTCACGACGAGGGTCTGGAGACATGGACAAATACTCTAAGTTCGCCGCTGCGCTTTTGCGCGACGAACCGTGTTTTCCGTTACAATCGTGTTAAACGTCTGGTACGGTGCGACTCGACTTTCGATAGCAGCGAATGCCCGTTGCGGGTGCATCACGCTACGACGGCGGACTTTGCGCAGATGTCTTATTCACGAGTTGTGCGAAGCGCGAGAAATCAGCTCTGAACGAGCGAAACGGCGACGTTGTTTTTGCTTGCGGCGACATTATTGATGGTCTAAATTAGACCCGTGTGTTTCACCCGCAGCACTTTTCCCGCCTGTTGGCCAACGACGAGAATGACGACGAATACCGCTCCCGCCAAGAGCGCCAATCAGTGCTGGGTCTGCAATTCGGAGCACGTTCGACACTGGAAGCCGGCCAGTCTGGATCGGCCGCTCACGCCCGAGGATTTGCGGATCACTGACAGCCGCTACGGGCTCACCGCCGAGCTGTGGAAGTGCGAATCGTGTGGGTTCATCTTTGCGGATGACGCGGCCGTTTCGGACCTGGTTGAACTGTATTCGCAACTGACCGACGACGACTACGTCGACAGTTCGCCGGCCCGCGCGCTGCAGATGCGCTGGTTGATGGATAAGGCGACGTCGATGCGACCGCAGGCTGCGTCGATGCTGGACATCGGCGCCGGCACGGGATTGCTCGTGGCCGAAGGAGCCGCCCGTGGGCTGCGAGCCGTCGGTGTCGAGCCGAGTGCGTCGCTCGTGGCGTGCGGCCGCGAACAGTACGCCGTCGAACTGTTGCAGGGAACGTATCCTCACGAGCAACTCGCAGGGCAAAAGTTTGACATTGTCTTTCTTGTCGACGTGATTGAACACGTCTCGAACCCCGTCGAGTTGCTGCAGTCATGTGCCAATGCGCTCAACCTGGGCGGATTGTTCGTCGTCGTCACACCCGACGCCGGCAGCATGGCGGCGCGAATGCTCAAAGACCGCTGGTGGCACTATCGGCTGGCGCACGTCGGCTATTTCGATCGCGACTCGATGACGGCGGCCGCCCGAACAGCCGGACTGAAGCCGGAAGTTTTCAAGCGGGCACGTTGGTTTTTTCCGCTTGGCTACGTGGCTGACCGCCTGGGCGAATACCTGCCGCTGAAGACCCTCAACCGCCTGGCACGGGCGACTCCCGGGGTGAGACGGCTGTACGAGATGACCGTGCCCGTGAATCCGCACGACTCGTGGGTCGTGTTCATGTCGCTGGACGACCAGACACTGGAAGACCAGACATTGGACGCCCAGACACTGGACGACCAATCGCCGACCAGCTAAGAGTGGGCCAGCTAATACCAACCACCTCGCCGTTGCACGACACCTTGATCACTCGGCCTGTTCCCTGGGCGACCCTATGACTGACTCCGCCGCCGACGATTCCGTCTCAACGCACGTGACCCCCAGTACGCGATTCTGGGGACACGTGAAGATCGCCCGCTTCGACCATTGGGTGAAGAACGTCTTCGTATTGCCCGGCATCATCGCCGCGATGAGCGTGGCGCCGGCCGTCGACTACACCGAGTTGGCCATTTCCTGCGTCGTCGGATTGTTGTCCGTTGGCATGGTTGCCTCGAGCAACTACGTCATCAACGAACTGCTCGACGCCTCGTACGACCTAGCCCATCCGATCAAGAAACATCGGCCCGTGCCGTCGGGGCAGGTGAGTGTGCCGATCGCCTACGCCCAGTGGATCGTGATGATGCTGATCGGCATGGCGCTGGCGCTGTGCATCTCGCGCAACTTCGCCATCACGATGGCGGCGCTCTGGCTGATGGGGTGCATCTACAACATCCCGCCGATTCGGACCAAGGAGCGGCCCTATCTCGACATCCTCTCCGAGGCGGTCAACAACCCGCTGCGTCTTTTGGCAGGTTGGTACATTGTCGGCGTGGCGGCGGTTCCGCCCGCGTCGCTGTTGTTGAGCTACTGGATGGTTGGCTGCTACTTCATGGCGATCAAACGCTTCGCCGAACTCCGCGATCTTCCCAGCCGCGAAGTGGCCGCCACGTATCGCGCCTCGTTCGCTTATTACACGAACGAGAACCTGCTGATCTCCATCATGTTCTACGCATCGGCGTCGATGCTGTTTCTGGGCACGTTTGCCATCCGCTACCGTGTCGAGTGGATTCTCGCCTACCCGTTGATCGCGCTGGTGATGGCGGTGTACCTGCACATTGCTTTCAAGCCGAACAGCCCGGCCCAGGCGCCGGAGCGGTTGTATCGCGAGCCGATGTTGATGGCGTCGGTGATCTCCTGTGCCGTGCTCCTGGGAGTGCTATTGTTTGTCGATCTGCCCTGGTTGCACACGGCGCTCGAGCCGACGCTGACCACGGTCGACCAGAGTACGGCGCCATGAGCGCGACCACAATCTCCGGCAAGTCGATAGGCGGCGACGGCCGCGCTGATGCGAACCGCACGCTGTGGCTGGTGAGCGTGCTCTTGCTGGTCACGCTGGCCGCGGCCTACCTGCCGGACGTCTTCAGCGGTTGTTTTGTCGACGACGACTGGAAAGTAGCGTACCGTCCGGCGACCGCGCCCGGTTATTGGGACACGTTTCGCAGTTGGTTCCCGCTCTTCTCGAATCGTCCCCTGGCGCCAGTGTTGTTGTCGCTGACCGCCAATACGTTCGGTGGCCGCGCTGCCGGCTACATTGCCGTGCACCTCGCGCTGTGGTGCGCAGCGCTGGTGACCGTGTGCGCCGTTTT
>JAGQPT010000213.1 GCA_020426575.1 Planctomycetales bacterium | reverse complement strand
TAAAATATGTGTGAAGACCGTCGAGTATGGTATGGGTGTCAATGGAGTTGGTTGGAGTAAGCTTCAAAAGATAGAGATGTGGAAGGCGTGGAACGAATGTATCAAGGCACCGCAAATCTGGGACACGCTGCGCGAGCGTGACGCCTCGGCAACCTCGGCCGTCTGGTTCCCGCTGCACAGCAAGGGTTGTGGCGCCGTGTATATCTGTACGCCTGCGCCGATCCACAACCCCGATGGCAGCGAATCGCTCTGGTGCTACACGCGCCCCGAGATGCTGTACGGGGAACTGCGCGACGCGCTCGGTCACTTTCCCTTGCAGCACTTCTGGGGACCGATGGCCAACGTCAAATCGAGCCAGTGGATCGCCCAATCGGCGGTGATTGCCGCCCAGCAGCAGCGGCCGAACTTCTTTTATATCTATCTGCCGCACCTGGACTATGCGGCGCAGAAGTCGGGGCCCGACAGCGCCGACGCCGAGCAGGCCGTGAGCGACCTCGACGCGGTGTTGGGGCAACTCTTCGACGGGATGTCGGCCGCATACGACGGCGCGGACCTGCAGTGGATCATCGCGAGTGAATACGCCATCGGGGCGGTCGATCGGGTGGTGTACCCCAACCGGGTGCTGCGCGAGGCGGGGCTGCTTCGTGTCAGCCCGGAAGACGTGGATGCCACGAACGCGGGCCACACGGGGCAAGGGAGCGGCGAAGTGCTCGACCTCGCCGGGAGCGACGCCTGGGCACTGGTCGATCATCAGTTCGCCCACGTGTTCGTCCGCGATGCGGACGCCCGGATCATTGCCCGCGTGGCGCAATTATTCGCCGGGCTGGAGAGTGTTGCCGAAGTGCTGGTCGGCGACGAGTTGGCCCGCTATGGACTCGATCACCCCCGCAGCGGCGAGGTCGTGCTGGTGGCTGAGCCGGACAGTTGGTTCGCGTACTATTACTGGCTGGACGATGCCCAGGCACCGTCGTTTGCCCGCACGGTCGACATTCACCGCAAACCGGGGTACGACCCGGTCGAACTGCACGTCGACATGGCGACTCGATCGATTCCGCTGGACGCCACACTCGTTCGCGGTTCACACGGCGCGCCAGTAACCACAGCGGCACAACAGGGCGTCGTTCTCACGTCGCATTCAGGCACACTGGACAACAAAACGATCCGCGACGTCGACGTGCACGACGTCGTGTTGCGGCGGCTGGGCGTGGGGAGGTGATTAGTGGTTGTGCCAACTAGCAGTCGTTCACGCTGGTGTGCTCGCTTGCGCCGAGAAAAGCGCGAGAGTAGCCCACGGTCTAAACCGTGGGATTTGCGCATGGCGAGGATTCACACGTCGGCCGTTTCTGGCAATTCCGGTGGGTGGAACTCGAAGTTGCGGCTCTGGGAGAAGAACTCTAGTGGGTTGTCGTAGACGACGCGGCGGATCAGTTCGTTGGAGTGGCCGCGCAGACGCATTTCCAGGATGAAGTCGGGCACGGCCGAGGGTTTCGAGGGGCCCCAGTCGCCGGCCGAGTTGACCAGCAGGCGTTCGGGGCCGTAGATCTCGACCATGTCGGCCGCCCGCTGGGGCGTGCACTTGCTCGTCGGGTAAAGCGTCATGCCGGCCCAGTAACCGGCGTCGCGGACATGCGCGATCGTGTGTTCCTCGACGTGGTCGACCAACACGCGGCCGCGATCCAGACTGGCGTGGTCGGCCAACATGTCGAGGATCATCCGCGTGCCCGGGTACTTGTCTTCCAGGTGGGGCGTGTGGATCAGGATCTGTTCGTCCCGTGCGACGGCCAACTGCACGTGCTCTTGAAATATGATCGCTTCGTTGCGGGTGTTCTTGTTGAGCCCGATTTCGCCGACGCCCAGCACACCCGGCCGATCGAGGAACTCGGGCATCATGGCGATCACTTCGCGCGAGAGTTCGACGTTCTCGGCCTCCTTGGCGTTGATGCACATCCAGGTGAAGTGCTGGATGCCGTACCAACCGGCCCGTTTGCGTTCGAATTCGGTGAGCTGTCGGAAGTAGTCGCGAAACCCGTCGGCGCTGCCGCGATCGAAACCGGCCCAGAACGCGGGTTCGCTCACCGCGACGCACCCCATCTTGGCCAGGGCTTCGTAGTCGTCGGTGGTCCGCGAGACCATGTGGATGTGGGGATCGATGTAGTACATGAGTCGGGTCGAAGCGTTGGCCGGTTGTGGTGGTAGGGAGCGGAACTTCCGCTGAATGGGCGGGGGGTCAAACAGACGGCATGCCGAGCCGAGTGTGCCAATCATCGTGGTAGGGGAGCGAGAACAGTTGTTGCACGCGCTCGGCCCGGTCGGCGCCGTCGGAAAGCAGGATTTCGAAGCCTTGCCTTAACCGTTCGGTCCGAGGATCGTCGTCGACGGCGGCGCCGTGGTCGGCCACGGCCCTGTCGAGGCGATCCAGTGAAGCGGCCAATTCGAGGGTCTTGGCTCGCATCGTGAGAAACTCGCGCTCCAGTACGTCCGGCGCATTCATTGGGATCGGCATATCTGATACTCGGCAGGTGTGGCGTGAGGCGGGGGGGACGGCGCGGCCCGGAAAAAAGTGTCGTCGGCACCGGCGCAATACAAATGTTAACCAATACTTATTTTGGAGGGGCGGGCTGTGAAAATCAACGGCTGGCCACCACCGGAAGGTGCCATCCGAAAAAGCGGTCAGAGGAATTCTCTACCCAGTACGAACCACAAATTCACTCAAACGCGGTCCGCCGGCCGCCGATCGAATGCAGGCGGTACGCGGGCGCTGGCTACGCAAAACGGGATCACAACCGTGTCGCAAGGATTGTCCGTAACGCTCAAGATTCTGGCGACGACTCGCAACGAGGCGGCCGTCGATGTGCTCGTGCGCGGACTCGGCTCGGACGACGCGGCGATTCGCGACGGCTCGCTGGCGAGCTGCCTGGAACGGCGCAGCCCGGCGGCTCATCTGGAAGTGCTCCGCCGCCTCGACCAGCTCGACGCAGCATCATGCGAGGCGCTGGCTGACAAAGGGGGCCGGATTTCGCAGGCGCTGCGCGAGGCGGTGCTCGATGCCGACGATGAAATGTGCGTCAACGGATGTCGCATGGCCTTGTTGGTGCGGGAATTTGACCTCATCCCGCTGCTGGCCAAGGGAGTGCAAGACCCGGACGTTTTGCACCGCGAACTCTTGGCCAGAACGCTGCGTGAACTGGCCGCGCTGTTGTACGACGAGTTGGTCGATCCGACCGAAGCGGTTCGCAACCGCCGAGACCGTCGTGATCCGCAGTTGATGCGCCAGCACGTCACCGGGGCGCTCGAGTCGGCCGTCCAGGCGTTTGGCCGTCACCGCCTCGACGAAATGATACGGCCGTCCCCGAT
>JAGQPT010000212.1 GCA_020426575.1 Planctomycetales bacterium | reverse complement strand
TGCCGTCGCCATCCTGCGTCCGCTCACGCCGGAGCAGTTGGCTGAGAGTTTGATGCAGGCGACCGGGACGCTCGATCGGCAACAGCAGGCGGCTGGCACGGCGATTGATCCCCGCACGCGCGATCTGCTCAGCAGCAACGACCGGCTGCGGCATCGGGCCAGCGTGCGTAGTGAAGACACACTGCATGATCGACTACGTGGCGAGATGAACGAGTTCGCCACGCGTTTCGGCGGACAACCCGGTACGACGCCGGTGGGCTTCGACGCCACGGTGCACCAGGCGCTGTACATGGCGAACGGCTCGCGCGTGGCGGGCTGGCTCCAACCGGCCTCGAGCAATCTGGTCGACCGCCTCAGCCGGCAGCGCGATCCCCAGCGGGTGGCCGAGGAGATGTACCTTGCCATATTGTCACGGCCTCCCGGCAACGATGAACGTCGCGAGGTCTGTCAGACGATGGCCGATGCAAACGCCGCGCCGGCCGACGCCTTGAGCCAACTCGCCTGGGCCCTGCTGGCCTCGGCCGAGTTCCGCCTGAACCACTAACCACTACCCCGAGCGGTTCGCCCGAATTCGACGCGCCCCGTCAGCGCGAGTTTCGGTGACCGCGACCGAGGAGACGCGCCATGCGTTGCAAATACGCCTGCCAGTCGAGCGAACATCTTTGGGCGCGTCGCTCGTTTCTCGGCACGCTTACCGGCGGCATGGGGGCACTGGGGATGGGAGCCTTCGGCGCCGGTTTTGCCGGTTTGATCCGACCCGCTGCGGCCGAACAGCTTGCCAGCGAAGGCAAACGCGTGTTGTTGATCGACCTGGCCGGCGGTGTCAGCCAGCTCGAAAGCTGGGACCCCAAGCCCCGCACTGAGACCGGCGGGCCGTTTCGCGCCATCCCCACTTCGGTGCCCGGCGTCCATATCAGCGAACTGTTACCGCACACGGCCAAGCTGATGCACCACCTTTCGATCATCCGCGGCATCAACATCGGTGAAAACGATCACGGTCGCGCTCGCACGGTGATGGAGACCGGCCGCAAACCCGACCCGGCGAACGTCTATCCGCACCTCGGTTCGGTAGCGGCAAAGCTGCTCGCCCCGATTGACGCGGCGCTGCCCGGACACATCCTCATTTCACCCGGCGGCGGTGGCCAGGTGAACGCAAAGGACTCGGCATTCCTCGGCCCCCAGTATGCCTCGGTCACCCTCGGCGGCGGTAAACCTCCGCAAAACATCGACGTACCCGAGGGGCTCAGCGGAGAGGACGTGGTCCGCCGCAGTCAACTCCGCCAGCGGGCGAACGAACGTTTTGCCCGCCGTCGCCGCACGGCCGAGACCGACGCCTACAGCTATTCGTACGAACAGGCGGCCGAATTGATGAAACGCCGCGACGTCTTCGACGTGTCGTTCGAGCCCGAGGCCGATCAGCAGCGATACGGTGATCACGACTTCGGTCGGCACTGTTTGTTGGCCCGCCGGCTTTTGGAAAAAGGAGTGACGTTTGTCCGCGTCACGCACACGAATTACGACACGCACAACGAGAACTTCAACTTCCACATCGAACAACTCGGCGAAATGGACCGGCCGTTCGCCACGTTGCTGGGTGACCTCGCCGACCGCGGCATGTTGGAAAGCACCCTCGTGGTCGTGATGTCGGAATTCGGCCGTACGCCAAAAATCAATCACCGTTATGGCCGCGACCATTGGGGCACGGCCTGGTCGATCGCATTGGGAGGTGCCGGCATCGTGCCGGGCGCCGTCTACGGCGCGACCAACGACAAGGGGACCGAGGTCGTGGACGGCGAGGTCGGGGGTGGGCACCTTTTCCACACGTATCTGCAGGCGCTCGGCATCGATTCCAGCGTGACGTTCGACATTGCCGGACGAGAGATCCCAGCCGCCGATCCCGCCGCCCACCCGATCTCGGAGCTGTTGGCGTGAGTGACGAAGCGAAAACTCCCGAGGCGGCCGCAGTACCTGCCGCTGCGGATTCCGCCGCCATCAAAGCCGACCCGACGCTCGTGCACGAGCCGGGCGTTGTGTGGGAATACGCCGCCCCGTTTCTTTGCTGTGCAATCGATCCGACGGGACAATACATCTTTGCCGCCGCCG
>JAGQPT010000014.1 GCA_020426575.1 Planctomycetales bacterium | reverse complement strand
TTGGGAAACACCAAGGCTGCCTTGGCATGTTTCCGTCGTGCACTGAGGCTCAACCCGAACCTCGAAGGCATCCGTGCCGGCGTAGCGTATCTCGAGCGGACGCTGAAAAAGGATTGACGAACCAGGGCGTCGCCCGGTTAGGCTGTGGGCGTGTGTAAGCAGCATCTCTGACGGCCGAGCGACGGTGGGCGCACCGTGGCGACCGGCTTCAGTCGCAGTGCAAGGACGTGTGCCGCATGACCGCCGCCCCCCAGGCCGCTATCGATCAGCAACGCCCCGTGTTGATTCTCGGCGCCGGCATCAATGGCTGTGCGCTGGCGCGTGAGTTGGTGCTCAATCGCGTGCCCGTTTGCCTGGTCGACACAGCGGACATCGCCTCGGGCACGTCGGCGTATTCGACACGACTGATCCACGGCGGGCTGCGCTACCTCGAATACGGCGAATTCGATCTCGTTCGCGAGTCGCTCGAAGAACGCACCCGACTGTTGCGACTGGCGCCCCAGTTCGTGCGGCCCATCGAGTTGTACATTCCTACCGAGTCGCGGCTCTCGGGCGCATTCAGCACGACGGCTCGCATGTTGCGGCTGGGTGGGGCCGCGTCGACAAAGGGGCGCGGCTCGTGGCTGGTGCGCTGTGGCCTCTGGCTCTACGACCGCTTCGCTCACGATCCGGCGCTGCCCCAGCACGAGACGCACAGGGTAGGGGAGGGAAACGTCCCCGCGGTCGACTCCGGGCGATACCGCTATCTCAGCTCGTACTACGATGCCCAAATCGTGCTGGTCGAGCGTTACGTGCTCGCCCTTCTCGAGGACGCCCGGATCGCGGCGGCCGCCAACGGCACACGGCTCGACGTTCGCACCTATCACCGCGCGCGACGCGCCGGCAAACACTTCGCGTTGCATTCGACGCTCAGCGGTGCTTCGCCGGATGACGTGACCGACTCGTTCATGCCGTCGGCCGTTGTCAATTGCACGGGCGCCTGGCTCGATTGGACGCTCGATGAACTGGCACTCGATTCGCCCAAGTTGCTGGCCGGCACAAAAGGCAGCCACTTCCTCACTTCGTCGCCCGCCCTCATTGCCAAGCTCGGCACTCGCGGCGTTTACGTCGAGTCGGCCGACGACGCCCGGCCGATCTTCATCCTGCCTTTCGACGGCCGGGTGCTCGTAGGAACGACGGACATCCCCTACACCGAGCGACCCGAGACCGCCGTTGCCAGTGAGAACGAGATCGCCTATCTGATCCGCGGTGCCAACCAGGTGTTCCCCGACGTCGCGCTGACGTGGAACGACGTCGACATGCACTACAGCGGTGTGCGACCGTTGCCGCGCACCGACGACAAGTCGACCGCCTCGGTGACGCGCCGCCATTGGTTGCACGAACACCATGGCATCGTGCCGCCGACGTATTCGCTGATTGGCGGCAAGTTGACCACCAGCCGCTCGTTGGGCGAAACCGCCGCCAACACCGTCATGACGAAATTGGCCATCAAGCGCACGGCCGACAGCCGCGCACGCATCGTCCCTGGCGGCGAGCACTATCCCGACGGCGATGCCGCCCTGACGGCGCAACAACAAACGATGGCCAGCGAAACCGGCTTTTCGCTGCCACAGGTTCGGGCGAGCTGGCGCCTTTACGGCACCACGGCTGGCGAACACTTGCGTGGTGAGAATGGCTCCGTCGACAAGGCGTCTCTCGCCGGGACTGACCTGCCGCTGCGAATCGTCCGCCGTGTGATCCGCGACGAGTGGGTCACGCGGCTCGACGACCTCGTCGAACGTCGGCTGATGCTGTTGTTCGCGCCGCTTGGCCGTGAGACGCTTGTCGAACTGGCCAAAATGCTCGTCGATGCTGGTCGTCTGGCACCGGACGACATCGAGCGCGAAATTGCCGCCACGATCGATCGTTTGAACAACCACTTCGGCAAAGCCGTCGTTTAAACCTGCCGCCCACTCCGCAAGAGGACTCTCAATGACCCGCTACGTTTTGGCATTGGACGAAGGCACGACGTCGGCGCGCGCGATTGTTTTTGACGATGCGGGCCAGATCACCAGTGTCGCACAACAGGAGTTTCCCCAGATATTGCCGGCCCCGGGCATCGTCGAACACGATCCCGAAGCGATCTGGACGGCGCAGCTCGAAGTCGCGCGCGACGCGCTTGCCCAGGCGCAACTCTCAGCCGCCGACGTTTCGGGCATCGGCATCACCAACCAGCGCGAAACCACGGTCCTCTGGGAACGCGTCAGCGGACGTCCGGTCGCCAACGCCATCGTCTGGCAAAGCCGCGTGAGCGCGCCGATCTGCGACCGCCTCAAGGCCGACGGCCACGAACCGACGATTCGCGAAAAGACGGGCCTCGTCGTCGACGCATACTTTTCCGGCACCAAGATCAAGCACCTGCTCGACAGTGATCCGGCGCTACGTCGTCGCGCCGAGGCGGGTGAGATTCTGTTCGGCACGATCGATACCTACCTCGTCTGGCGGCTCACCGGCGGTGGGCGGCACGTCACCGATCCGAGCAACGCCAGCCGCACGATGCTCTACAACATCCACACCCTCGATTGGGACGACGAGTTACTACGGATCCTCGACGTTCCCCGCGCCATTCTTCCCGAAGTGCGACAGTCGAGCGAGATCGTCGGCGAGACGACGCCGGAGTTATTCGGCGCCAAAATACCCATCGCCGGCATCGCAGGCGATCAACAAGCCGCCACGTTCGGCCAGGCCTGCTTCGAGCCCGGCAGCGTCAAGAACACCTACGGCACGGGCTGCTTCACGTTGCTCAACACCGGCGAACGGCCCGTCACGTCGCAGAACAACCTGCTCACCACCGTCGGCTGGACCGTCGACGGCAAGACGACGTACTGCCTCGAAGGTGCGGTGTTTATCGCCGGTGCCGTCGTGCAGTGGCTGCGCGACGGACTCGGGCTGATCAAGTCGGCCGCCGAGATCGAATCACTCGCCGCGTCGGTGACGGACAACGGCGGTGTCTACATCGTGCCAGCGTTCGTGGGTCTCGGGGCACCGCATTGGGATCCTTACGCTCGCGGTGCCATCTTCGGCATCACCCGGGGAACCACGGCCGGTCACTTCGCCCGGGCCGCCCTCGAGTCGATGGCTTGGCAATCGCGCGACCTGGTCATCGCGATGGAGAAAGATGCCGGCACGGCGCTGAGTGAACTACGGGCCGACGGCGGCGCGAGCGTCAACGACCGGCTGATGCAGTTCCAGTCGGACGTGCTTGGCGCCAAGGTGGTGCGGCCCCGTGTGGCCGAGACGACGGCACTGGGAGCGGCGTATCTCGCGGGACTCGCCGTCGGTGTTTGGGACAGTTGCGACGACGTGGCGGCCCACTGGCAACTCGATCGCGAATTCACGCCCAGCATGTCCACGGCAGAGCGCGACGCGCGTTACGCCAAGTGGCACACGGCCGTCGAGCGCTCCAAGTCCTGGGATGTGCCGCAGTAAGCGCGACCGTCGGATACTAGCGCGTCGTTGGCCGCACCAACGATGCATAACGTTCCGGATTGTGGCTGAAGCGATCGAGCGTTTCTTCGCTGGCGAACAACAGCACCTGCCCGCGGTACGTGACGCCGTGGCGACGCCGACCGTCGACGCGAAGTTGTTCGTCGACCATCAACACCGGATCGAGTCCGGCAGCCAGAGGCGCGTATTTGTCCGGGTCGTTGTTGAAGCGTTGCCACTCGTCAGCACCGGCAAACAGGTACGTGCGTCCCCGATGACGCAGACCGTATTCGGGGCGCCCGGGCGTCCACTCCGATTTCTCGACTAGGCTCACCGGGCAATAACCGTCGAGTCCCAACGGCGGATTCTCTCCAGCGGGCGCCGCGACCGGAGGCGCAGGCGGCGCAGCGGTCCCGTTGGGCATCGGCGCGTAGGTCGCCACCGGTGATGGGTTTGTCACGGCAACCTGTGGCGATGTTGTGTCGGACATCGGCACACCGGTCATGGGGACCTGCTGTACGGCCATCTGCTGCGGCGGTACGCCCTGCTGGTAAGCCGGCTGTTGATAGGGAGGCTGCTGCTCGGGAGGCTGAGGAAACGCCCCTTGAGGATATGACGCCGGCGGCGTGGACTGTACCAGTGGCGCGTTCATCGTGACCGCTCCAACCGCACCGGACTGATTGGCGTACAGCCCGGATGCCGGTACTTGCCCGTTGAGCGTCGTGTGACTGACACCAATCGTCGGCGTGCGGGGAAACGGTGGCATTGCCGCGGCGACCTGCGCGTTCTGATTCGCTCCCTGCTGGTAGTAGGCCAAGGCACGCGTGAGCGACGCCACATACACGGTTGCGGACTTGGCACCGCTTTCACGTTGCACCACGGCGCCGTTCGGCGCGATGACCAAGTCCGCTGGAATGGGCCCCACGTGATACTGGCCGACGAGTTCCGGTCGCTCGTCGACGTCGACCTTCACCGGCACGAAATGCGTGTTGAGCGTGGCGATGGCTTCAGGGTTTGTGAAGACGGCCTGCTCGACTCCTTTGCAGGGGCCGCACCACGTGGCACCGAAGTGCAACAGCAACGGCTTCCCCGAAGCCGCTGACTCGGCACGGGCCGCATCGTAACTCGCACGCCAGGCGATACCGTCACCTCGCGCCGTCGACATTCCGGCGCATGAAAGCACGCAGACCACCAACAAGGTCCGCAGGATCGAGGGGCGATGACTCATGGCAATTCAATCCTGACTAATTTGAGCTGATTCGTCCGGCCGTCGACGGCTAGGGGCAATGGTCTGTCCCGGGGGCGCACTTGCTCAAGAGTCGCGGTATCCGTCCCAACGATCCTTTGAGAGCACGCAGGCGGAACCTGCCGACACCCATCTGCCGACACCACTGCTCAACGCACTCATCGGCCGGTCGACCGGTGCGGGTTGCGTAAATTCTGCCGATTGCGAGGGAAATGCCAACGCTACCCTGTCAGCAGACAATTCCGCGAAGAGGGCATTCATTTTACAGGGGACACGGAATTTGGGGGCATGAGGCAATTACGGACCCAACCGGCCTCCGCCGCTCTGGAGCACCGGCTGGCGGCGTCAGGCGATCCTCACGCACGTCCGGGCAGCGACGGACGACCAGCGGTGGAATCGCACAACCGTCACAAATCCCCTCGGGCCATTGAACTTCGACTTGACAGGGCCTGACTGCAAGCTATGATGACCGTAGTTTGATGGTTCTGCCTACTGGCTAGGCGCAGTCGGCCCTCTAATTCCGACGTCTTGGGCCGAGAACTCCCTGAATCCGCTATCGAGCCAAAGTGCGGCCATTGCGAAAGCCACGGTTTTCGCGGTCAGCCGGAGCGGTCGGGGAGGCGTGTGCGTCGCTTCATGCCGGTGGGCCTGATCGAGTGATCCAGTTTGGGTCGGCTTGCTTCGTGTACGGGTTGGTACTTTCGCCGCAAAAGGTTGCAGCGCGTGACCAAACTCGGGCATGCTAAAACCATGACGGGCGGGTACTCCAGCATGGGTTCGCTGACGAAGTCTGGTTGATCCATCGGGTGAGTCTCTGTTATTGAGCTTCACCCGGCAAACGGGGCCAAGACGGCCTGAATACCGACAAGTCCTGCCTGCCGACCGGCGGTCGCAGCAGGAATTGCTTGCCGGGCCGCTGCACCGGTGCCGATGACGGCGCCGTTGCAACAACTCACCTGCTCGCAACGGTTGCGAGTTGGTGAGAATTCGCAACTCGGCTGAGGATGCGAACGCGCGGCACCACCGAGCGGCTCACACGGCAAACGTCCTGCCGGGCTGCAACGTCAATCACATACACGATGTTGGATTTCTTTCCCGGACTTTGATTTTCGAGTCCCGCTGTGCGCAACGGATCGCGGCACCTCGCTACGACCGACGCGGCACCGCAATTCTGCTCACAATGCTTTCGCTTCGTAGGGTCAATACGGATGGCAAAGAAGAAAAAAAGCCGCACACGGAGCCGCGGACAATCCGGTCGGCAAGGACAACAAAACCGACACCAGCGCCGACGTCACACTCAAAGTGACATCGGCCCCGGGCCAGCGCTCGAAGCCAATCCGCAGGACAACGGAGAACCGTTGCCACTGGTCGAGGCCTCTGGCGTGTTGGAACTGCATCCGAACGGCTACGGCTTTCTTCGCGATCCAAACAACAATTATCAGCGCGAGCGCACCGATCCCTTCGTGCCCGGCGCAATGGTCGAAAAGTTTTGCCTCCGCGAAGGTGTGCTCATCCGGGCAATGGTGCAGCCGCAGCGTAAACAGCAGGGGCCCCGAGTTCGCGAGATCCTCGATGTCGAGGGGATGCCCCCCGAAAAATATCCCGAGATCAAAACGTTCGACAAGCTCACGCCGATCAACCCTGAAGAGTGGCTACGGCTGGAAACTGGCCCGACGCCAATGACCACGCGCGTAATGGACCTGCTCACTCCATTGGGAAAGGGACAACGTGCGCTGATCGTCGCTCCACCGCGTTCCGGCAAGACCGTGATGTTGCAACACATCAGCGAAGCGATCACGGAGAACCACCCTGAAGTTCACCTCATGGTGCTCTTGATCGACGAGCGTCCTGAAGAGGTCACCGACATGCGTCGCACGGTGCGGGGTGAAGTGCTCGCCAGCAGTCTCGACCGCGACGTCGAGAGCCACGTCCGGCTCGCGCAGCTGGCCGTCGAACGTTGCCGACGGATGGCCGAGGCGGGCAAAGACGTCTTCCTGCTGATGGACTCGATCACACGGATGGCGCGTGCCTTCAACAAGTGGGTCGGCAACACCGGCCGCACCATGAGCGGCGGTGTCGACATCAAGGCGCTCGACATCCCCAAGAAGCTGTTCGCCACGGCCCGCGTTTTTGAGGAGGGTGGCAGCCTCACGGTGGTCGCCACCGCCCTGATCGACACCGGCAGCCGCATGGATGAACTCATCTTCCAGGAGTTCAAAGGCACCGGCAACATGGAACTCGTGCTGGACCGCAAGCTCGCCGATCGGCGGGTTTGGCCGGCCATCGACATCGAACAGTCGGGCACGCGGCGGGAAGAAAAACTACTCGACGAAGAAACGCTACACGCCGTCACGATGCTGCGTCGCACACTCAGTTCGATGCATCACGTCGACGCGATGGAACAACTCGTGTCGAAATTGGGCAAGTTCAAATCGAATAGGGACTTCATCCAGCTGATCAGCGGCGCGCAGGTGATGGACTAGGGGCAATTGATCCAATAGCGGTGAGCCACGCCGCCGTTACGACTGGTGAATCTGGTCGTACCCGAAAGATGTTCGACCTTAAGGTCGCGCTTCCGAGACGCATGGTTTCTCCACAAGCGCGACTTCACTGAGGCATGAATTCATAGACGCACCGTTGGCGTCTCGTCTGCTCACCGAGGCGCCGTTGCGCGGGCCAGCGCCGGCGGAATCGGGCAAAAGAGAGCAGCAACGGAGGGTAAGCGAATGGCTAGCGGCGACACTGGAAATGTCGTGCCGGGAAACCGGTTGTGGGTTCGAGTCCCATGCCCTCCGCGTGATGATGGTCACCACGCGTCATACCAGTGTGTTTTTGCAAATTCACGCTCGGTGTGACGCTCGTGGTGGCCTGAAGCGGCGTGTGGTGCGGCGGATTTTGCGGCGGATTCAAAACCGCCGCACTGGCGCGTTTGAATTCGGCTTCGAGAACCTCGTTGTAGTGACGGTCACGCACTTCACGGCTGTTGCCAGCCCACGCCGTCACGACGAACTCTGGCACCTCACGCCCCCACTCGTTGATCTTGCTCGTTCGCAGTGAGTGGAACAACGATGGCCACGGCGTCAGCCCGGCGCGCCGAATGACGCGCTCGAATCGCTTGCGGATGTGAGCGCTCTGCCAGCCGCGCTTCGATGAGTACCCACTACGGCGGTAGTCACCGCAGACGACGAACTCGGCACCAGGCTCGGCGCGCTCCCATGCTTCGTCCAGCACGACGCGAAGTTCCGGGCAGATTGGCACCTCGCGACGATCACCGTCGGGGTGGTGTTCCGTCTTCGGGACGCGAACAAT
>JAGQPT010000211.1 GCA_020426575.1 Planctomycetales bacterium | reverse complement strand
TGGTATCAGCGGCGTCGTGCTCACACTGTTGGATGCCAACGGCAACTCGACCGGCCGCACCACGACGACCGACGCGACGGGGTACTATCGGTTTGACCACCTCGAGCCGGGCAAGTATGGCGTCGCCGAGACACAACCGACCGGTTACTTTGACGGTTTGGACTCGGCGGGTAGCGCTGGCGGAGTGGCCGTCAACCCCGGCGACCGCATCACCGGCGCGATGCTTTCACCGGCAGAAGACGCCGTTGACTACGACTTTGGCGAACTACGACCGGCCAGTATTGCCGGACACGTGTTTGTCGACGAGGACGGCGACTGTGTGATCGATCCGGGCGAGTTGCCCCTGTCCGGTGTCGTGATCGAGTTGCTCGACGCGGACGGTCAAGTGATTGCCACGACGCAAACGAACGGGAACGGCGAATACCACTTCGATGGTCTGCCGCCGGGAGTTTATGGCGTTCGCGAGATTCAACCACCCCGCTACTTCCAGGGCGGGCAAGTCGTCGGTTCGGCCGGGGGAACCGTCACCGCGGACGACGAGATCCAGTTGGTCGCACTCGGTTCGGGAGTGGCGGCGGTCGATTACGACTTCTGCGAAGTGCGCGGGGCGACAATATCGGGTTACGTTTTCCAGGACGGACCTGCGATCGAAGTCCAGCCGGGCGAATCGATCGAACCGTCGCTTTACCGAGACGGACAGTTCACCCCGGACGATACGCCGATTGCCGGCACGGTGCTCTACCTGGGAAACTTTGCGGGCGAGCCTGTGTTGGACGCGGCGGGCAACCCGGTCAGGGCCGTCACCGACGGTAACGGGTACTACGAATTTACGGACTTGGCGCCGGGAACGTATTCCGTGCGTCAAGTACAGCCGGGCGGGTACATCGACAGTCTGGACACTGTCGGCACGCTGGGCGGGTTTGCCATCAACCACAATCGCGCCATACCGCTGGCGGTGTTGTCCAGCCTCGTGGTCAGCCACGACTTCGACATGATCGTGCGGATTGGGGTCAAGGCCGGCGACGCGTCGCTGTTCAACAACTTCAGCGAGGTGGCGACAAAGACGACGTTGTATCCTCCGCAGGAGATTCCGCCGACGCCGCCGCTGCCGCGCACTGAACAACCATTGGCGCGCTCACCCGAACAGCCGTACCGGCCGCTGACTTACATTCCGCGTCCGGAGTCACCCAACCGGCTCGGGGGCGGCACGATGGGCGGGTACACGTGGCACTTGAGCATCGTCGACGCGGGGGCTCCGCGCGGTCTGATGCCGGCGTCGCAGATGATTGTCCCGGCAAGCGCCGGCCCCAACGTCTTCAACCAATATGCCGGACAGATGAACGAGGGGCGTTGGTTGCTAGGATCGCCCTCGGCGGGCGCGTTGTACGAAGCGGTCTTTGGGCTCGAAGACGCTGTGCCTCTGACCGGAGACTTCAACGGCGACGGTGTGTCGGAACTGGCGGTCTACTACGAAGGCCTTTGGCTGATCGACATCAACGGCAACGGCCAGTGGGATGCCGACGACCTCTGGGCCGAACTGGGCGACAAGCAGGACCAGCCGGTGACGGGCGACTGGGACGGTGACGGCAAGACGGATATTGGCATCTACGGCCCCAGCTGGGCGGGTGACGGCGAGGCGTTGCTCGAAGAGCCGGGCCTGCCCGACTTCGACAACCCTACGAGAACAGTACCTAAGAACGTGCCACCGGAGACGTACCGGGCTGGCACGGATCGGCTGCGAGCCATGCAAATGACGTCCCAGGGACCGATCCGCGAGGACCTCATCGACCACGTTTTCCACTACGGCCGGCCGGACGACCGCGCCGTTGCCGGCGACTTCAACGGCGACGGCATCGACACGATCGGCGTGTTCCGCCACGGACAATGGCGGTTGGATCAGAACGGCGACGGCCAGTTCGACGACCGCGATCCGATCGTCGAGTTCGGCGCGGTCGGTGACCTGCCGGTGGTGATTGATCACGACGGCGACGGCGTCGACGAGTTGGCAGTGTACCGCAATGGGCTGTTCATCATCGACTCGAACGGCAACCGTATGATCGACGATGCGGACTTGAGGATCGAGATGGGCGAAGCCGGCGACGTTCCGGTACGCGGCGACTTTGACGGAGACGGCGCGGAAGAGCCAGGCGTGTATCGCCGGGGCGGCGACGGCCTTGCCAACGCGAGCTGAACGATCAAGCAGGCGTGGCGACGGGATGTGCGGCGACGCGATTTGCAGCTTCAGGAGTCGCGCAGTTCGTCGAGCTCGCGCTCGATGGCGGTGATTTCGTCTTCGAGCTGTTTCACCTCGGTGGGATCGTCCATCTGCTGACGGGCAGCGGCGAGTAACTGCCGCCGTTTGCCCAGCCGCTGTTTGAGTACGTCGATCTTCTTCTTCGTCTTTTTATCCATGACATACGTGTCCATGACGTGGTGAGGGCGCGGGGGACGACGCGCGGCGGCGCCGGTTCATTTGTTCAAGCACCGCCGCCGACGCTACGAACCAGGCGAAATTGCGGTCACGCAAGCCGCTCGCCCCTTGGGCCGATCTATTGACGGCCGCAAGGGGGGCGATCGCATGGTGGATATCGGTCGCGGCGATGTCTGTCAAGGCGCGTCTGTCATGGCGACGCGAGTCGCGCTCGCAGCGTGTGTGCCGCGTTGACGGCGTCGCTGCCCTGCAAACCAAAGCATTCCCAGAGAAGCATGATCGATGCGTTGACGCTGCCGACGCGCAGTTCGCCGCTGAGCTGCATCGCCTTGGCGAAGAGTTGCGGTGCGGCATCGACGCGCCGGTGAAACGTCGCCGTGCAGCTCGTCGCCAGGGCAACGTCGATGTCGAGGTAATCGGCTAGCAGAGCGGCGCCGCTGTCGACGTCGCGACCACGAATCTGGCTGACGAGAGCCTCCCAACTGAGCGGTCCGGACATCGTCGCTTCCACGGCGACGGACATGTCACCACCATGCTCCGGAGCGGCGAGCAATCCGACGGTGGCCGTTGTGCTGTGGATATACGCGGCGTGGGCGCGGAACTCGCTGGCCGTCATGACGTCTTCGCCCGCGTCAGTGGCTGAGGTGGGTTGAGCGGGCAATTGCGACAACATCGTGTTGATGTGCGCCAGTCGGGCGCCGATCTGTTCGTACAGCGAGTCGATTTCGCCGGAAAAATCGAGTCCCAGCGCATCGGCAAGAAGCGCTTCCTGGTGTTCGTTGACGTGGTGGACGAGCCGCTCGCTAAGTATGTCGCGGGCTTGTCGGAGGATGGAAATGGCGCGAGCCGTGTCGTTCATGGCAGACCTGGGTTGCGATTCGACGTGCCGCACGGCGATGGAAACGCCGCACTGCGCCGGGACCACCGTCGCGCAGTGATGCAGCCGAGAGGCGAACGCCGGTCCGCCGTCGTCGTGTCGATGAGCCGAAGTGTGTCAGACTTCCACGATAGTCGAGCCGACGGCGGCGGGCAAAGTGTTTTCGCCCGTCGGCGACTGTATAGACGCGTCAGCTGGCGCCGCCGGTTCGGCTGACTTCGGGGGCACGAACCGCAAGAAGCCCGAAAGGCAGACCACGATCACCCCCAGCACGACGACGACCGTGAGCCATTTGGTGGTATGGTCGCGCAGCTTCTGCGTCGCCTGGCTGCGGCCGGTCAGAGCGATGGCAAAGAAGAAAATCGCCAGTGCCAGCAGGAGTTTGAGGGTGAAGACCATGTGGTAAACGGGCGGGCGATCTCCGATCGTTTGGGAGACGTTGTATACGCCGCTGATGATCAACACCAAAATGGCGGTGTGCAGGACCTTGCTCCAGCGGCCACGTACCGTCGCCAAAAACGACTTGCCGGCCTCGGCGTCCAGCGCCGTTGCCACGGTCGGATGCAACGCCAGGAGGGCAAAGATCGCGCCTCCCAGGGCGGTGATTGCCGCCAAGATGTGCAGCCAACGCATTACGAGCGTCAATGGGCTTGCCATCGCCAGGAGGAATTCGCTTTCCACTCGGGGGCCTCGGTTGATTCGATTCGCTGGGACAACTCTGTGGGCCGGCAAACGAACGTCGGTCGTGCCGAGTTCCCGACGCCATATCTGCCGCATGGTATGTTGTGGCCGCCCCGGTTGTCCAGCGGCCGAATTAGGTCGCCGGCACTTCAGTGTTGTGACAGAAGAGAACCAGGCCGCCGGCCGCTAACGGGCGTTGTTGCACTCGTTGTTCGTGTCAGCGTCGGTGAGGCGATCGACCAGTTCGAGGGCTTCAGCTTTGGTGGTAACGGCTCCGTCAAGCTGCGCGTCGCGGACGGCCTGGAGCAAACGTCGGTAGGCCGGTCCGGCAGGAATCGCGCGCCGGTTAAGGTCTCCGCCATTGAGCAACGCGGGCGGATCGAGTTGGTCGGCCGGCAGGGCAAGTTTTTGGCGGCAGTATTCTGTTTGGGTGGCGTCACCGTCGACGGCGGACAGCACCGCTGCCGAAAGCCCGACGAGTTCGCCGGCAAACTCATGCGTTAGCAGCGGCTGAAGTCGAGACCACGGCAGTTGACGCGCTTGCGCCAACGTGGCGTAGTTTTCCATTAGCCAGCGCGTGCGGTCGCTTGTGGCGTTGGACAATTTCCAGCGCGTGACGACGGCGTCGACCAATTGTTCGACAGGGGACGTTGGGCCGCCGCGCCGTCGACGGGGCTGTTCCGAAGCGTCGCCTACGGGGGCCGTAGACAGCACGCCGCGGAGCAGGGCCGCCAGCGCAAGGCCGAAGCTGGGATCTTCGAGGCGTTCGAGCACGGCGAGAGTAGCGTTCCAACGCCGGGCATCCTCGACGAGCGGGGCGGCCTCGGGCATGACGATGACGAGCAAACCCGTTTCTCGCAGTAGTTCCAGCGCGCGGACCCGATGTGGATCGACGAGCATGCGCTCGATTTCCGCGGCGATCCGTTCGGCACTGACGACGCGGATGTCCGCGGCCAGTTCGGTCGCGGCCTGTTGAGTTGCCGGATCGAGGGAAAAGTCGAGGGTGGCGGCAAATCGCACG
>JAGQPT010000210.1 GCA_020426575.1 Planctomycetales bacterium | reverse complement strand
GAGCGATCACGTTCTCGTAGAGGGCATAGAATCCGCTGCAGCAACAAGTGCCGCAGCCCGTGTAACAACTGTCACCGCAGTAGCCACCCGCGCAGCTGTCACACCCGCTGCCGCCACAGCTCTCGCAGCCGCCGAACTCGCCAGAGGCAAATTCGCCCGACGTATAATCACTCTCGAAGCCGCCGTCGTAGTAGGGCCCTTCTTCGTAGTAACTCGTCTGCTGGGCCTCGAGCGACGCGACGCGGTCCAACAGACGGTTGTAGGCCGCCTGCGACACACCTTGAGCCGTCGCCAACGACGGCAAGATCAGTCCGGCGACCACGGCCGCAACCACGCCCACTGATTTCTGCTGAAGCGACATTCCTTCGCACCTCCCTGTGTCGCGCTCCCTCGTGCCTGAGTTTGCCCTCGCCCGACCCTCCCCGGCCAGACATGTTCCCTGGCGGTCGCCGGTGCGCGAACCCGGACACACGCCAACTACGTGCGGCAACACGGGCCGCTACTATTCAACTTCGGGTAACGATCAGGCAAACAATAGCGGTTATTCCGATTTTGCCGGAAATGCCGTTTGCACCGACGAACCTCAGAGCAGCTCGTCGTCAGGGCGTGGGCCCACCAGTGCCAGCGTTGCCAGCAGGCCGATGATCATGCCCACCCAGGGAGAGAAGACGACCAGCGCCATCGCCGTCAGCAGCGTCACGCCGCGTTCGACGCGCGTCGTGGGAATCGCCATCGCCACGTACGCACAGGCAAAGCCGGTCAGCGCCAGCGTGAGCGAAAGTGCAATCCCCATCAGCGGCTGCAGCGCCGTCACCACCGGCCGCACGAGAAACAACAGCGGGATTCCGAAGACGTAGTACGAAGTGATCCCGCTGTAGATCGACTGCATGGCGCGACGTCCCTGGCTCCAGCGCTCCACGATCACGACGTGCACACCGGTCCAAAGCGAACCCTGCGTGGGGAAGAACGGTGCGAACAGCGCCATCAGCGCATTGCGGATCGCCAGCGAGAAGTGCGTCCGCGCCATGTCGATGCGGATCGTTTCGTCCGGCCGGCTCGGCTCGGCAATCCGCAACACTTCACAGCCCGTTACGATGTCACCGAACAGAATCACGTAACCCATCAGTGCGAGCGGCAACGTGGCCATGAACATCTGCGGGCTGGGCCAGCCGATCGCAAACGGCGACACTTTCTCGTAGAGCGCCGCAAACGGTGGCACGAGAATGCCCCACTCGATGTTGTAGACGATCTCCTTGGTGGCGGCGGCGCCCTCGGTCAACTGGGGCGCATCGACGAATGGTCCCACGACCGCCGCGATCAAAAAGCCTGGCAGCAGCCCCAAACCGGCCACCACGGCCAACCATCGATAGCGTGACCGGGAACGCTGGATCGGCAGCGAAAACGTCAACAACAGACAGATGCCCACGGCCAGCGATGACGCCACCGGCTGGTGATAGAAGAACGGCGGTGCCTCGTCGAGAAACACCCGTTTGAGCGCGGCGATGGCGGCGCCCAGGATGATGCCCCCCTTGAGCGCCGGCGGCACCCAATCGACGAACCGTCGTCCCAACCCCGTGACGCCCAACAGCAACGTGATCATCGCCAGGTTGAGCGACGCCGCCGTCATCACCTGGAACCGTTCGGCCGGTGTGACGTACGCGACGGTGCTGCCGTCGGTCGGCGCCACGAAGTGCAGCGCGAGCGGCAGGGCGGGCGTGATCCAGCCGGCGGCGAACGGTTCACCGAAAACGATCGGCGCGCTGCTGATCAATACCGAGTGGATGAACACGCAGGCGACCGCTTCCTCGAAACTGAGTCCGAACGAAGCGGTCAACACCGGCACCAGGGCCAGTCCCGTCGCGCCGGCGACGAAGATCCCCTGAGCGAGTTCGGGCCACTCGACGCGCGTGTGGTAAAACGGCACGCGAAACGTGAAGATGCCCCAGCGCAGACCAGGGCACTCAGCCGGCACGTCGGGTGCTGAGGCGGCGGGCGATGTCTCGTTCATCGATCAGCCGGCTCCCGGTATCGACGTCGGCGGGGGCGCTAGTCCGGAGCCCGGCTGCCCCGGCAGTCCCGGCAACGCCGCCGGCTGCGACGGCCTGAGTAATGTCGACGCATAATGTTGCAGCAGGCCATACGTCGATCGGAATTCCGGACGCTCCGACAACTGGGCGTACATCGGGTCGTTCGCCACGGTGGCGAAATGGGCCAGCGAGGTGTCGAGCGCCGTCTCGGTCGGATGCCCCTGACCGCTGAAGATTTCCGCCGGCAACGCCAGGTACTGCTTCCACTGTTCGTCGACAAGCTCGTACAACTCGGGCGCCACGCGGGCCAATTGGTCACGCAGCACGTCAGCCTCGGTCTGCGACTGGGCGATGAGCGGACTGGGCTGGGCTGTTTCCCGGGCGGCGGTGTCGGCCGCGGCCACCGGATCGGTCCCCGCATAACCCGCAACCAACTGCGCCAGCGCAGCCGCGGCAGGGGGCACGACCACCGTGCTGCCGGCCCCCTGATGGTAATACGCCGCCGTGGCGAAATTGTCCACGTTGATCACCGAACCGTCGAGCGAAACACCGGCAAACAATCCCCGGCTGCGCGAATAGGAAAATATCTCGGCATTCAGGCGCGCGTCCGTCGCCGCGGCCGCTTCGCGGCCCAAGGGACCGGCCGCCACGGCCGCATCGGCCCCCAGCGTGAGCTTGCCAGAGAGAATATTTTGGACGCCGCGCTGCGTCTTGAAAACCAGCACCAGGTCGATCGATTGCAACCCGGCCTGGAAACCGACGTTCGCACCAGTCAGCGTCACGAACGACGGCGCGTGCCAACGGTTCTGTTCGTCGCGGATCAACAGCACACCGTTACCGTATCGTGCCCCGATCACGAAGCCGCCCTTGATCAAACTCGGCACGATCATCACGCCATAGGCGTCGTGCAGCATGTTGTCGGGAATCCGCGTTGCCGTGTTCGACATGATCTCGCGGAGCACGGCCGTCGCGTTTTGCACCGTTTGTTCTTCGCGCTGCTGGGCTTCGACGCGCATGGCCCAAACCAACGTGCTCAGTGCCACGATCGGCGTCACGATCAACCTATTCATGCTGCTTGCTCCTTCATTTCCAGCGTCGGCGTCTGCGGGGCGGACCGGCCGATCCACGGCTTCCTGGTGGATTGCTTCCCGCCGAGGCCCAGCGATGCTAACGCCACCCGAATCCCCCGGTCAACACCAGTTGCCCACCTGCGGCAATCTACTGAGACTTCCCACTCTCTCCACGCGGCCTCGGCCTCGGCAACGTGAGACGCTCAAACCGCCGCGAAGCACCGTGGCATCAGGTGAGCAGGTCGAGAATTGGCTGGCCCTGGCAAACGGGTGTGGGCCGCCCCACCGCGTCCGGCAGCCGCAGATCGGCTGAGACGCCCAATGCATGGTAAATCGTGGCGGCAAAATCAAGCGGCGAAACGGCATCGCGGACCGGATACGCGGCCAGCTTGTCGCTCGCGCCGTACACGGCGCCGCCGGCAATCCCGCCACCGGCCAGCAAGCCGCTGTAACAGCGGGGCCAGTGCTCGCGGCCAGCGTTTCCCTGGGTGATCTGCGGGCGACGGCCGAATTCCCCCACCCAAACCACGAGCGTTTCTTCGAGCAGGCCCCGCTCTTCCAGGTCGGTCAACAGCGCCGCCAATGCCTGGTCGGCCGGGGGGATGAGCTCGTCCTTAAGTCGGTTGAAGTTGTTGCCGTGCGTGTCCCAGAAATTCTTGCCGTCGTTGTGCCAGTTGACACTCACCAGCGGCACGCCGCGTTCGACCAATCGCCGCGCCAGCAATACGGCCTGCCCATGGCGATTGCGGCCATAGCAGTCCCGCACCGCTGCGGACTCGGCCGATAGGTCGAAGGCCTCGCGGGCCGAAGAACCGGCCAGCATCCCGAACGCCGATTTCTGCAACTGGCTGAGGTGTTCGGCACTGCCGGCGGCAAAAAGCGCTGATCGCTGTCGATCGACGATCTGCAGAAAGGCCCGCCGGGCGTCGAGTCGCTCGATCGACACGCCGTCTTCGAGCGCCAATTCAGGCACACGCCACCGCGCTTCGCCGAGGTCGCCCGAGACCACAAACGGATCGTACTGCGACCCCAACCAACCGCCGAGCTGACCGGGCGCTTCACCGCCGGGTGCGGCCGGATGCGACGTCCGCCAGGGGATGGTGACGAACGGCGGCAACCGACCGTCACCGCCGCGTACGTGACTCATCACGGCACCGATGTGCGGCGTATCGCGCTGACTGGGCGTGACCGCGTCGCTCTTGATGACCGGCGCGAGGTGCCCCGTCAGCGTGGCATGGGCGCTCGACAGGTGAGCCGGGTCGTTGTGCGCCAGCGATCGCACCAACGCCACCCGATCCATCAGCGGCGCGAGTCGCTCGAAGTGCTCGCAAATCTGCAGCCCCGGGACACTCGTCGACACGGGATCGAAGACGCTGCGGACCTCGGCCGGCGCATCGGGCTTCATGTCGAACGTGTCGAGTTGGCTCGGCCCGCCCCACATGAAGAGAAAAATGCATGACTTGGCTCGCGCCGCAGGGCCGCCGCCCCGATTCACAGCGGTCACGCTTCCGGGTGACCGACCGGCCAACAGGTGCTCCCAGCCCAGCCCCAACAGACCGATTCCCCCGGCACGCAGGACGCACCGCCGGGAAACGGCATGGGAAACGGACGGTTCCGGTCCGGGGCGTGTCATCGCGTCGTACAGTGTTGGCGGGAGTGGGAAGGTGGGACGTCGGCCGCAGGAGCTGACTCGCCGACGGGCACATGCCACGCCTGCCCCGCGCGCCGAACTCGCAATCTCGATTTCGCCGCTGCGGGCGACGCACATCGTGCGCCGATGCCGCTCCTGCTCGGTCGGTCGCGCCACTGCGGACGGGGCCGAAGCGACGTGTGCGCGAACGTCGAGCTTGCCGGATCATTTTATTGGCTGCGAAAACCGCCTACAATACATTTCGTTGGCTCTCGTCCCCGGCCTCACCTCCCCCGCGCGGTGACCGAGCAGCCACACCTTCGTTGGAATTTACTCACAGCAAACGGGCCTTCACCGCGGCGGCAGCCTTCCATGCAACGTGATCCAGTCACCGCCAATGATCCGGCCCCAAGCTCGGAACGGCCCTCCCGGTCCCCGGCGGAGAGCTCGCCCGAGTTATCCGCCGAGGCCAACGGCTCGCCGTCGCGACCTGCTGCCGGTTCGTCGATCCACGACCTCGTCGAGCGGCTCGAAGCCAACATCTCGCAAGTGTTTCTCGGCAAGACTGAAGTCGTGCGGCTGTGCGTTGTCGCCCTGCTCGCGGGCGAACACATTCTGCTCGAAGACGTGCCCGGCGTCGGCAAGACGTTGTTGGCCCGTGCCATCGCCCACAGTCTCGACGGTCGGCTCTGCCGCATCCAGTTCACGCCTGACATGCTGCCCAGCGACATCGTCGGCAGCACGATTTACAACTCCCAGTCGAACGAGTTCACGTTCACCAACGGTCCGATCTTCGCCAACGTCGTGCTGGCCGATGAGATCAACCGCACCACGCCGCGGACGCAAAGCGCGCTGCTCGAAGCGATGAACGAAGGCCAGGTGTCCGCCGACGGCACGACGCACTCGTTGCCCAGCCCGTTCATGGTGATCGCCACGCAGAACCCGTTCGAATTCGAGGGCACGTACCCGCTTCCCGAAAACCAGCTGGACCGTTTCTTGCTGCGCACGCGGATCGGCTATCCCAGCCGTGACGACGAACGTCGAGTGTTGCGAAACCACCGCACCGGCGAGCCGGTCGAACGGCTGCGTCCGGTCGTCGATTGCGAGCAAGTGGCCTCGCTGCAGGCGGCCACTCGCAACGTCCGCGTCGATGCGGCGATCGAAGACTACATTCTCGACATCATCGAAGCGACGCGCAATTGCGACGACCTGCACGTCGGCGTGAGCACGCGTGGCATGTTGGGGCTCTACCGCGCGGTGCAGGCCTACGCGATCAGCAATCGCCGCGACTACGTTGTCCCCGATGACGTCAAGGCGCTCGTCGTGCCGGTGCTGGCGCACCGAGTCATATCCCGCAGCTACCGACACGCCGGCGAACGGGACGTGATCGAGGCCCTCGTGCGTCGCCTCGCTGACGACGTGCCCGCCCCGGAGTGACCGCTACGGCGAACTCGTAGTCTTTCTGATTCAGGCAACGTGACTGGCCGAACATGAAACGCCAGCAGAACACCGTCGTGCGACCGGTCGGTTGGGCCTACCTGATTCTCATCGGGTTCACCTTCGCAGCCGCCATGCTCCGCGATATCAACCTGCTGATGATCGTCTGTTGCTTCATGGCCGGCCCCTTCTTGCTCAATTGGCAGACCGTCCTGCTAACACTCCGCGGCATCGAGGTGCGGCGGCTCGTGCCCCACACCGTCTGCGCCGGCGATCCCCTCGTCGTTGAACTGACCGTCTCTAACACGCGCCGTCGCGGCACGAGTTGGTGTTTCACGGTCCACGACATGATTGCCCGGTTGGGCGACGACGGCCGCGTCGAGGAGGCACAAACGGCCAGTGTGCTCATCCCCCGCCTCGCAGCCGGCGACACAACCACCGTCCACTACCAGGGCCGACTCGCGCGACGTGGCCGCTACCGCCTCGGTTCGCTGCGTCTGGCCGCCGCCTTCCCGTTGGGACTCGTTCAGCGCAATCGTCTGATCACGCAACACGACACGTTGATCGTCTATCCGCAACTCGGTCATCTCACCCGCCGCTGGGACACACTCTTCCGCGAGGCCGACCAGGGCGCTCAGCACGTCCACCGCCGCCACGGCTGGCAACAGGGCGACTTCCACAGCCTCCGCGATTGGCGCCACGGCGACAGTACGCGCTGGATCCACTGGCGCACGTCGGCCCGTAAACAGCAGTTGATGGTGCGTCAATTCGAACAGCAGGCCAACCAAGATTTCGTCGTGCTCGTCTCGCTGCTGCGTCCGCAGCGGGCCAGCCGCGTCGATCTGGAGCGCGTGGAAACGGCCGTCAGCCTGGCGGCGACAATCGCTGCCGACGTCTGCCAACGCGGCGGCTGTCGCTGCAAGCTAGGCATCGGCGCGCGGCGCCCCAGCTGGCTCGACGGTCCCGCCTCGACCGGCCTGTACGACGAAGCGATGCGTCGGCTCGCCATGGCCGAATCGACGGTCGATGACGTGCTCGACGAACTCATCGCACAGGCAGCCGCCGCGTCGACACCAGGCGCCCACGTGATTCTCGTCACGCCACAACCGGTCGATGCAGACGACTTCCACCGTCGGGCGGCGGCCGCTGGCGTGGCGCCGCCGGTGGGCTGGGCCAACCGGCTGCTCATCCTGGACACGTCCTCCGACGGCCTCGACGAGTTCTTCGCCGCACCTGACCTGCCATCCGAGGTCCCATCGCCATGACGCTCGAACGGCTGCTACAAATCGGCACGGCCACGCTGGCGATGTTGGGGATGCTCGTGCTCGGCATGGGCCAGCAGGATCCTAAGCTCCCGGTGCTCGGCGCGATCGTCGCGATCAGCTCCGTGCTGCTCACCGACACGCTGGGCTGGCTGCGGCTGCGCGGGGCGGCCGCCAACGTTGCCGCCGTCGTCGCCGTCGTCGCCTGTGCCTGGGACATGTCACAGCGCTTCGACGACCAGACGCGGATGCTTGGCCTGGCCAACGTACTGGCCTACCTGCAGTTCGTGCTCTTTTACCAGGAAAAGAACGTGAGCCGCTATTGGCTCATCGCCGCGCTGAGCTTGCTACAGGTCGCCGTCGCCGCCGCATTGAACCTGGAAATCGCCTTCGGTGGCCTGTTGCTCGTCTACCTGATCGTGGCGATCGGCACGTTGACGTTGCTGCACATCCACACGCTCTACCAGCGCCAACGGAACTGGCAATCGTCCGAGCAACCAGCCAACTCCGTACTGTCGGCCTCACACACACCTCGGCCACTGCGGTCCCCCGGATTCGTCTCGCCCCGATCGACCAACCCGTTGTCACTGCTGCGCCGCTGGAGCTTCGCCTTTGAAATGCTGCGGATCTGCGTTGTCACACTGCTGCTGACGGCCATCGTGTTCCCGATCGTCCCGCGCGTCGGCGGTTCGTCCATGCAACCCTCTGATACCACGATGATGGCGGCGACAGGTTACACCGAAACGGTCAAAATCGGCGAGGCGGCCTCGATCTCGGAAAGCCCCGAAGCCGTGATGCGGGTACGCTTCACGGACCGCGGCGGCGCGCCTTATTTACTCCAAGGCGAGCCGATGCTGCGCGGCACCTGGCTGGCGCGGTACGACAGCGGCGAGTGGTGGGGCCCAAGCGACGACGACGGCAACGACCAGACCCTGCGGCCCGCTCCCGAGGTCGGCGCCGAACTGGTTCGCCAGCAAATCACCATCGAGCCAATGACCTCGAACAACTTGTTCGGCGTCTGGCCGCTCTTTCTGGACGAATCGAACAGCACCAACAACATGCTGAGATATGACCGCCGTTCGGAGTGCCTGCGCCGGCCCTCCTCCCAACGCGACGAACAACTGCAGTATTCCACCATCACTACCGGGTTCCAGAGCCGGCACGCTCTTTCGATCGTGCCCACGTTCATGAAGGGGGGGCGTCGATGGCTCCAGACGATCGGGCTGCTGCAATTCCCCGAACGTGAACTGCCGACGCTGGCCGCGCTTGCTGACGATCTGGTCGCCGACATTCCCGCTACCGACGTCGTCGCCCGGGCGCGACGCCTCGAAGCCCATTTCCTGCAAAGCAACGACTATTACTACTCCTTCAGCACGATCCCCGGCGATCCTTCGCTCGATCCCGCCGAAGACTTCGTCCGCAACACTCATCGCGGCCACTGCGAATACTACGCGACGGCCCTGACGCTGATGTTACGCCGAGTCGGCATCCCGGCTCGCATGGTCGTCGGCTTCAAAGGGGGCGAGTGGAACCCCTACGGCGATTTCTACCTCGTGCGACAACTGCACGCCCACGCCTGGGTCGAAGCGTTCGTCGACCGCTTGCCCGAAGACGTGCCGCAACAGGGGGCCAATCCGGCCAACGGCGGCTGGCTCACGCTTGACCCCACGCCCGGACGAACACTCGATGCGACCGCCGCGAGCCACGGCGTTGCCGAACGTGTGCGGCAGGTGGCCGATTACGCGCAGTTTCTCTGGTCGAGCTACGTCGTGCGGCTCGACGCAGGGAGCCAGTTTCAGGAGATTTACCTGCCGATTAAGAACGCCGCGATGTCACTGTTCGACCCGGAGTTCTGGCAGGACGGGCGTGACGCGATTACCCAATTCGTGCGGGAAGGGCGTTTCAGTTGGCCGGCGGCGGCGGCCACGTTCCTCGTCGGAGTCATCATGATCGCCGCCTACCGCGTTGTCCGCTTTGTAGTCCGCCACGTGGTCCGGTTCCTTCGGCGCCGCCGCGGCAAAAGCCAGGCAGGTACGGCCATCTACGTCGAGTTCTACCGCCGTTTCACGACGATGATGAAACGCCTGGGGCTGCGACGCGCCACTACCCAGACGCCTCGCGACTTTGCCCTGCTCGCGCAGAGCTGGCTCGCTTCGCACGGTAGCAGCCAGTCCGATGCTGCCGCACCACTGGGAATCGTCGAGGCCTACTACCGCGTCCGCTTTGGCAACCAACCACTGGACAGCCAGGAGCACGCCCAAGTAGAACAGGCCCTCCAGCGCCTAGAACGCGCCGTCAGTGCCATCAGCACGGCACGGTGAACGCGACCGCCGCCGGCACGCCGGTGGCGGGCAACCGCGAGACGTCTCGGATTCGGCACGGTTTCGAGTCGGCACAGTTCAGTTGGGGCGCAGCGCCACCACAGGCGGTGCCCCCGACCGCGCGTCCGGGCGACGCACCAGCTCACCGTTTTCCCCCAACGTCGGTTGAACATGAAAATTGGACTGGTTGGTTATCAAGGGTCCGGCAAGAGCACACTGTTTGAGTGGCTCACCGGCGAAGCGGCCGACCCGGCGGTCGCCCACCAAGGACAGGCGGCGATGGCGCCGGTGCCCGATCCGCGCATCGAGCAACTGATCGCCATTTTCCATCCCAAAAAGGTCACCCGCGCGGCGATGGAAATCGTCGACACCCCCGGATTGAGCCGCACCCACGAAGGCAATGCGGCCCGCCTAGCCATCATCCGCGAGGCGGGGTGCCTCGTGCTCGTCGTCGCCGCCTACGCCGGCGGCGACGCCGCGGCCGACGTCGCCAGCTTTGAGGAAGACCTCACCCTGGCCGACATGGAGATCGTCTCCGGCCGCATCGAACGCCTGCGCGAGAGTGTGAAGAAGCCGCGGCCAAACCGCGACCAGGAAATCGCCGAACTCACAGCCCTTGAAGCCGTGCTCGCCGCGCTCGAAGCTGGACAGCCGCTCGTCGATGTCGAGATGAGTGAAGATCAACGCCGGGCAACGCGTTCCTTTCGGCTACTCACCGAAAAGCCGAAGCTCGTCGTCATCAACCTTGCCGACGACGACGGTAGCTCGCCCGGCAAGCTCGGCGGTGATGACGTGCCGGTTGTGGCCGTGCCGTTGGGACTGCAACTCGAACTCTCGCGGATGTCCGCCGAAGAACGCGAGGCCTTCGAGGCCGACCTCGGCATCGAGTCCTGCGACCGCGATGCCGTCGTGGATGCGATCCTCAGACGTTCGGGGCAACTCCTCTACTTCACCGCCGGCGAAAAGGAAGTCCGCAGTTGGATGCTCCGCGAAGGTGGCACGGCACTCGAGGCGGCCGATAACATCCACAGCGACCTGGCCCGCGGCTTCATTCGTGCCGAAACCATGCACGCCGAGGACCTCATCCGCCTGGGAAGCGAACGCGAAGTCAAGGCCCAGAACCTGCTCCGTCAGGAGCCGAAAGACTACGTCGTCAAGTCAGGCGACGTGCTGATGATACGGTTCAGCGTCTGAGGCGGGCTATTCACCGTCGGAGCGTTCAGGGCAGTGTCCGCGCCTGCTCGACGGCTGCCTGCAGCACGGTGTACTCGTCGGCGGCCGCGCCGTCCAACTTCGTGGGATCGATCGGTTTCTGCTCATCCGCATCGTCGGCCATGTGGAACAGCCGCCCGTCGTCGTACAGCTTCCAGTCGCCAGTGCGGACCCAAAAATGTTCGCCCCGCTCGGCATAGGCCCAGCGCCGCATCGACGGCTCGTCGCGCGTCAGCCGTCGGGCGAAACTGTGTCCGTCCAGCGTCACCCCCGTCGGCAACTCGGCACCTGCGAGTTCGGCAAACGTCGGCAGAAAATCGCTGAAGTCGATCAGGTCGTCGACCACCTCACCCGGCCGAGTCACCCCCGGCCAACGCACCAGCAGCGGAACATGCGTGCCGCCGTCCGTCAGTAGGGTTTTGCCTCCCTGCACCCGGCGGCCGTTGTAGACCGAGAAAACCGGCTCGCGGATGTATTTGCCGTCCTCGACGCGCACGATCGACCGCATTGCTGTGCCGTTGTCCCCTGTGAACACCAGCAACGTGTTCTCCGCCAGCCCGAGTTCAGCGATCGCCGTGGTCACCTTCCCGACGATGCGGTCCATCTCGACCATCATTTCCGCGAAGTTGTCGTAGCGGCCCCGCGGGCCATAGGCAACCGGCTCGTCGAGGTCATCCGTCACGTCGTGGCACAACGCCATCGGCAGATAGGCGAAGAAACGCCGCCGCCGATTCGCCCGCATGAAGTCGATGAGAAAGTCGCTGTACAAGTCCGGGCCGTACTTCCCGGCGGTGTCGTCGCGCCGGCCGGCGTTCTCGTAAATAAACGGATCGTAGTAGCGCGCCCCCTCGTGCCAACCGAACACGCTGTACTGGTCGAAGCCGAGTCGAAACGGCTGCGCGAGGTCGTCACGCAGCAGCGCTAACTGCCACTTCCCCGCAACGGCCGTGGCATAGCCGGCGTTCTTGAGCACGCGGGCAATCGTCCGCGGCTCTTCATCGGCCGGAAACGATCCCCATCTGGGACCGCCGAGCCGCCGCGGATAACGTCCCGTCAACAGTGTCATCCGCGTCGGATGACACGACGGCATGCTGTAACAGTGCGTGAACTTCAACCCGTCGGCGGCAATGGCGTCGACGTTGGGCGTGGCATAGGACTGGCCGCCGTAACAGCCGATCGCGTCGCACCCCACATCGTCGGCAAGAATGAAAACAATGTTGGGACGATCCGCAGCCGTCGCCGTCGCCGCCGCCCAGCACACGACTAACATGCCGAGCGCTCGTGCCGCGCCGCTTACATCCCTCAGCTTGCTCATTTGCATGGCCATTTCATCGACACTGTTTCTAGTGAAACGCCGCCTAGCCTCGCCATCAGACGACGTGGCGATCGACCTGTCAAGCGCATCGTTCCCGGGCAACGACGCCTCGACGCTTTGTGGCGTTGCGGCAAGAAGTTTCGGCAAAACGCATGTCCGACCAAGCTGGGGGCGACTCAGCAAGCAACAACGGCTGGCGCATAAAAACGGTCGGGCACCCCAGCATCTGGAGTGCCCGACCGACAATCGACGTCATTTCATTCTTCGCCGCAAGGCTTACTTGCAACTGCTGCAACCGCCGCAGGCGTTGCTGCTGCCGCAATCGCCGCAGGCGCTGCCACAGTCTCCACAGCAACTGCCTTCGACGGTCTTCGGCACCATTTTGCAGACGCGCACTTCGACTTGCTTCTCCACTTCCACGGGAACGCAGACCGTCTCGGTGATCGTCTTTTCCTCGGGGACGCGGTGGCAAACCGTTACGGTGTATGTCTTCTCGCGCTCTTCGGGAACGCACACCGTGTACTCAACTTCCTTTTCACGTTCTTCGCAGATCATTTTGCAGGTCTGATACTGCTTCGTACGTGTTTCGTCGTGATAGCTGCAAACACGCACCGAACGGGTGCATTCCTGCTGCTTGCAACGCGCCACCGGCACCTTATACGTGCGGTCCTCCATGTGATACGAGCAGACGCGAACGGTCTTCGTGCGCTGCTCGGGCTTGCAAACGGTGCGCTCGTAGGTGTAAGGCACCTGCTCGGTCACTTTACGATACACCGTGCAGGGAACTTCCTTGGTGACAACGTTCGACACCCAGACGCGCTTGCAGACGGTGCGCGTGGCCGGGGCACAACCGTCACCACAGCTGCCGCAACCGCCGCACTTGCCGCACGGGCCGCAGGGGACTTCGACCGATTGCGTCTCCCAGTGGCCACAGTCCTTGGTCACTGTCTTCGTGACGGTCTCGGGCACGCAGCGCGTCACGTTGCGTGTTCCCTCACACTTTACGACGTGGGGAACCATCACCGTGTAGGTCTTCTCGACCTCGTTCCACTCGGGCACGCGGACCTGGCAGGTTTTTTCCACGTAATCCGTGTAAGGCACGTTGACCGTGTATGTTTGTTCGACCGTCTTCCACTCGGGAACGCGAACCACGTACTCCTTGGTCTTGGTTTCATACACCGGCTTCTGCACCGTGTACTTCACCGTCTTGGTGCGCTTCTCGGGCACCATCACCGTGTACTTCTTTGTCTTCTCGACGGTCTCGGGAACGTTCTTGTATACCGTCACCTTTCGTTCGCGCTGCTCCTTGTGATACTCGGTGCACTTCACCGTGCGCGTCTCGGTACTCCACTCGGGCACCATCACCGTTCGGGGGCCGCAGCTCGTCGAGGCACCGCAACTGCCGCAGTCGCCACACACGGCGGCGACCGTCGCGCACGATGCTTGATACGGCGTGCAACACGCGCGATGACGAAACAATCCCGCCTCGGCGGACGACGGCGCGAGCGCTAACAATGCTCCCAGTGCCAGCGCGGCGAAGCCAAGCTGTCGATTCATGATGTTCACCTCTGCCTGCTCATGCAGGTCAAAAAATGTACCAGCGGCGCCGTAAGCGTTGCGCCGAATTGCCATATCCGGCCACGCCAACGACTGGTTAATGCCTCGACGCGCGCCTTGATCCGATCGATTGTGAGAATGACCGGCCAGCGCCGGGTCGTCAAGGGATAACGAGACAAAATGTGCGTAATTCGCAATCACCCCTCCCCCAGAAAGGTGATCGATTCGCTCGTTATTTACGTGCCGCGCCACAGGAGATCGTCGGCCAAACTGCTGGCAATGTCGTCCCGCTCGCCGATATTACTACACTTCGCGTATCCGCCGACGTATCGTGCGCGTGTAATGCAGCCCCCGAAACTCGCTGGGGACCCGCCCGCCGCGGCGTTGCCCAGATCGCGATATGGCGCGATAAATATACTTTTCCGGCTGCGCCCGAGGTCGGCCGGCGACTCGCCCTCCGGGAGGTTCGCAGCACCACTCGGCGAACCTCCGCCGCTCCCGGTTACCGGACGAACCAGCACTCAACGTCAGTGTACCAATCCAGCGGCCCGGGTTCGCCAAATCGGCAGCAATGCCGACGCGATGGCCAGCAGGGTGAAACCGCCGGGGACCGGCACGCGGGGGATATCCAGGTCGACGAGAATCCGTGTGACGTTGTTCGTCTCGTCCGACTCGCGGACGATGTCGTTCGGGTCGATCGAGACTTCCAGCCAGTACCGCCCGCTGGGAACGCCGGTCACGTCGATCCGCTGAGCCGGTATCGACTTCGCATAAAGATCCGCCCATCCGATCGATACGCCCAACGGGTTAGCCAGCACGTCGTCGTAGACCCGAGTAGGCGACGCCCCGGGCAGCGACGTGTCAAACGCCACGGAGTCGACCAACCCGTGGCTGGTCTTCAATTGGAACGCCACGACGGGGCCCACGCCGTCGCCTGCGACAACTTCTCTGAGGCTATATCGCGCCAACCCCTCAAGGTGCAAATGGCCGAACGTAGGATGCACGTCGGAGAAACTTCCCATCAAGACCTGCGTGTATCCACCGTCACTGTCATAGATGTTCTGATAGACGTCTTGCGTCGCATCGGCGTGGGTGACTTCATAGACTTCGAAGGGACCGCTGCCAACGTTGGGAATGGCGACATTGAAGCGGTAGAGTACACGGCCTGGCTCAGAGACGAGGTCGAACGTACCGCCATACATGTAACCACGAGATTGACTCTCCCAGGCGAACAAGTCGGGTAACAGCGGCGCCGCCACGCCTGACGTCGTGAAGCAGCCGACTAAACACGACATCACAACGGCCGCAAGCGACCGTTGCCAGGATAACCGTCGTGACGGGCGCCGCGTCCGACCGGACCAACGCCGCACTTCGACCGGCGTAGAACTGGCTTCGGGGCAAACTTGCATCATCAGCGGTTTCCATCGGGCTGTGTCGTTGTCGTTCGCCGTCAGCAGACGGCTGCAAACGACGATGAGGGTTCAGTATATTCCGACGGGGGTCAGCGACAACGAAAAAGCCGAGACCGCAGAAAGGCTACGATCGTCCCAGTCGGACGGTCGGCGCAACTCGTCGGCCGCGCACAACCGCCTGGCGCGATTGTACCAATGCACCCCCCGCCATCGGGCAGGTGTGAGCTATGTTTGCTTGAAGACCGGACGGGCGACGGCTCGTCGCGGGAGGACGGAGGGGGTTGCTCCGCGTCGACACGTATGTGTTCGCAGCGGCGGATCAGTTGACGATGCGCCGAGCGTGGAACAGAGAATTCGTGGAGAAGTAGAGCTATGATACAGGCCCAGACCGAAGCGGCCACCACGGTAGTCGACGTCGACGAATTGCTCAGCAGGTGTCTCGGCAACCTCGAATTCGCCGAGCGGATCATCGCGATCTTTCAGGCCCGCTGCTCAACCGACCTCGAACAACTCGAAGAAGCGATCGACCAGCAGGACCTCCAGCGCGTGGCGGCGGTCGCCCACCGGCTCAAAGGGGCGTGCGCCAATGCCGCCGCTCATCCGCTCTGCGAACGGATTTCCCAGTTGCGGCAAGCCGCCTGCGCCAACGCGCTCGACGACGTCACCGCTCGCTTCCAGGAAGTTCAAGACGAGTGGGCTCACTTCGTCGCGGCCGTGCCCGAGCTGCAATGGAAGACCGATGGCTGAGACCCTGATTGACACCAGCGTGCTCACCGCCGATGCGCCCCGACAAGAGATCGTCGTCGCTACCGTTGCGGACCTTGCCGCCGCCACCCGCAACACGGCACTTCTGCGCGATACGTCCGTCGCCGGCGTGTGCCACTCCGCACCCGACAGTCGCCTCGGAGTCCTCGTCGTCGAGGACGACTGTGTCTCGGCGGAACTGCTCGCCAACTCCCTCGAGTGCTTCGGCTATCGGGTGACCGTCGTCGAGGACGGCCTCGAAGCATTCGAACTGGTGCGCACCGGCGACTACCGCATGGTCGTCTCCGGCTGGGAAATGCCCGAGATGACGGGCGCCGAACTCTGCCGCCGCATCCGGCAACGTGACTGGAGCCGCTACGTTTACTTTGTGCTGTTGACGTCGCACAACGAACTGGGGCACATCGTCGAGGGCCTCAAGGCGGGCGCTGACGACTTTCTCACCAAACCGTTCCAGGTCGAAGAGCTCCGCGCCCGGTTACGCACCGGCGAACGCGTGTTGTCGCTCGAGAGTCGCGACGTGATGCTGTTCACGCTGGCCAAAATGACCGAATCGCGTGACATCGAAACGGGGATGCATCTCGAGCGGATGCGGGAATACTGTCGCATCCTTGCCGAGGAGCTTTCCCACTGGACCGAGTTCAAGTCGACGGTCGACGGGGAATACATCGAACTGCTCTACCTGACCAGCCCGCTGCACGACATCGGCAAGGTGGGGATTCCGGACCGGGTGCTGCTGAAACCAGGCCGACTCACGCCGGAAGAATTCGAGATCATGAAGCTGCACACGACGATCGGCGGTGAGACGCTGGCCGCCGCGACAAGCCAGCATCAAGACGCCCGTTTCCTCACGATGGCCCGCGATATCGCCTTCACCCACCACGAACGTTTCGACGGCAAGGGCTACCCGCGCGGCATGGCTGGGCGCGACATCCCGCTTTGTGGTCGGGTGACGGCCGTTGCTGACGTCTACGACGCCTTGACGACTCGCCGCGTCTACAAACCGAAGTTCTCGCACCAGCGCGCCCGCGAGATCATCGTCGAGGGCGCCGGCACACAATTCGATCCCGACGTCGTCAAGGCGTTTCTCCGCCGCGAGCAGGAGATCACGGAGGTGGCCCGCTCGATGGACGAAAACTCCGCCGCCGCTATGCCGGTGCCTGCCATGAAAGCAGCGATGGCGTGATCGCCGGCGCCGAGTGCCCGGCCGATCATGATTGCTTGTCGCGCGTGTCGTCCAACACGTCACTCGCAGGGATGCCCGCCTCGGCCGTGACGGCAGCTTCGCCATCTTTTGTAATCGCTACGACCGGCGCGGCCGCTATTTTTGTGCGAGCCGCCCGAAGCGTTCGACTAACCGACCGCCGCTGCCGCAGCCGACACTCATCTTGGGGGGCCATCGCCGATGGTCTCGCTTCTCATCTCTCTACGCACCGACAACGTCGCGACGCACGGACGCGCGAGTGCCAGAAGGCGGAGCCTGCAATGCAACCACGAATGCTCGGCGCGGTGACCCTCACTGCGTTCCTGCTCACCTGTCAATCGTCGTTGGCCGACGGCCTGATCCTCAACGGCGTCTCCGCGCAGACGATCGGCCGCGGTGGCACGAACATTGCACATACCGACAACGGTTCGATCCTGCACGACAACCCCGCCGCGATGACGATGATGGACACGCCGTCGCTATTCTCAGTCGGCGGTACGGTGCTGATTACCGACTTTGATTACTCGGATCCCGATAACGCCCGCCAGACGCAGAACCGCGGCTACCCGCTCGGTGAACTCGCGTTCATCCGCCGCTCCTGCGACGAGCAGTTCGCCTTCGGCTTTGGCGTGTTCACTCCGGCTGGCTTCGGCTCGCAATATCACCTTCAGCCGCCGGCACCATTCAGTGGGCCGACGCTCTACAAGTCGTTCGGCGCGCTGATGAAGATCCTTCCCGGCATCGCCTTCAAACCGACCGATCGGCTGTCGATCGGTGCCACTGCCGGCCTCGGCGTCACGATTGCCGACCTCGAAGGCCCCTACGTGTTGCAGCAGACGCCCGGGCTGGCCGGCACGCCAACCATGCTCGACATGGACGTCGACGGTGCGGCATTTGTGTGGTCGTTTGGCATCATGTACGAACTGTCCGAGTCGACGCGGATCGGTGCCACCTACCAGAGCGAATCCCGCTTCCACGCCGACGGCCGTACCCTCGGAACCGTCCCTGGCCTCGGCCAATCGTTTTACGACACGCAGATGAGTATCACCTGGCCGCAGTCGGTCGGACTGGGCGTACGGCACGAGCTCTGCCCCCACCGCATCGTCTCGGCCGACGTGATCTGGTTCGACTGGTCCGGTGCGTTCGACTCGTTCGGCATCCAGATGACCAACCCCAGCAATCCGTACTTTCCCGAGTTCTCCGACGAATTCCCCCTCGACTGGCGCGACACGGTCTCCGTGCGGCTCGGTTTTGAACAGCGCTTCTGCTGCGACCGGGTGCTACGTCTCGGCTACGTCTACCACCGCTCGCCGGTTCCCACCGGCACGGCCTCGCCCTATATCCCCGCGTCGCTGCAACAGTCCTTCTCAGTCGGTTACGGTTGGAAAATGTGGGGCTGGGAGTCGAACCTCGCGTACATGTACACGTTTGGCCCCGAAGTGCACGTGGGTACGAGCGACTTCGTCGGTGGTGACTTCGACAACAGCGAACAACGCGCCCAAACACACGCCGTCGCCGTCAGCTTCCAACAACGCTTCTGACGGCCCGAGCAAGACGTCCCGCCCCACGTCGGCACGGCACGGGTTCGCGCGTGCCCGAACTGAGACCAGCGCGTGATCCGTGGCGAGGGAATCTGCGCCATCCTGGCCGCCGCGTCGGCCCGTTGTGAACGCGCGTCTCAAAGACGTGCCGAAGGATCCTCGCTGAGCGGATCGACGCGCGTGTAGTCGTCCGTCGTGGGCAGCATCGGGCCCTGCGTCATCTGGCTCTTTGCATCGATGTGCGGGCGCAGCGCGTGCGGTGTGCCCACCCGCGCCGGCTCGCCAGCCGCCACGCAGAACTCGTAAATCGAATACACGGGATCTGACTTGTTCGGCAAACAAACGTCCGACGTCACCGACTTCAGACAGCGAAAACCGTTGGCCCGCACGTAGTCCTCGACTCGATCGACGCCGAAGCGAAACGGTTCGCCAAGAATCTGCATCCCCCGCATGAAGTTGGCGACCGACGCGCCGTAAGACTCGGGCCGCTCGATCGCGTCGCGACGAATCACGTCGCACCAGAGTCGGCTCTGCGGGTTGCCGAACATCGGCGCCATGCCCCTGAGCACGCGCTGCGCTTCGTCCTCCTCGAAATACATGCTCATGCCTTCCCAGGCCACGAACACGCTTTCGTCGGGGGCAACGTGTTCGCGCATTGCACTGGCGAGCGAAGTCGTCGACAGGTCGATCGGCACCATCGTCCGCTCGACGCCCGGCGGATCGTCGATCCCGAGTTCAGCCAATCTCCGCCGCCGCTCAGCCAACACGGGCGGCAGGTCGAGCTCGAACACGCGCGTTCCCTCGAGCAAGTCGAGGCGGAACGTCCGCATGTCCCAGCCGACGCCGACGATGACGACGTTGCGACCGCCACCTGCCAGGTAGTGCGACATGTGTGAGTCGAGGTGCCAGGTACGGGCCGCCACCATGCCGCCCAGTTGCGGCGAGCGTTCACAGAATCGCTCGGCGAGGGCGCGTCCGTGCTGGCCCGCCATGGCATCGGCGTAGGGGTCGTCGAACAGCTCGCCGTTTTCCCGTGCCCGGACTCCCGCGATCATCTCGGCCGAAGACGTGAGCTTCAGTTCGTACAGCGCGTGGACCCGGTCGCCATCGGGCCCCAGAGAACGCAGCTCCCGCGTCTGGCGGGCAAAGCAAGTCGTCTTTGCCTTGGCCACCACGTTCTGCCCGTTGCGAAACTCGATGTCGATCGTTTCGATCACCGGCTTGCCCGCCGCAAAACGTTCGCGCACGCGCGTGTGTCGCAACGGGTCGATATGCGCCGTGACGATCAGGTCTTCGACACTCGGGCGAATGTAACGCATGTCCGCCTTGATCAACCACAGCGACACCGAGTCGGGCGTTTCGACCGGGTGCACGCCAATGACGGGCCAACCGGTCAGCAACGAAGCCAGTGCCGTGCCCGCCGTGTACTCGGCCGCCAGAAGGAACAACGCCCCCTGGTGCGTGAAATGCTGATTCGTCGACTCGGTGTTCAGCGGCAACACGGATTGCGTGACGCCCGGCTCGATCGACTTGAGGGACCACTTCACATAGTTCAACACCGGAACCTGTTCACGCAACAGCGACGTGACACTGCCCGGATTCATGCGAAAACGGCGATCGGCTTCCCAAGAGATATCAAACAGTCGCTGATGTTGTGGAGGATCGAAACGGAGTTGCGACATTCGGCACCTGGTACGACGAGATTTTCACTTCTGCCCCGTCCGCTCAACTCCGCTGCTCAAGCCGATGCGATCAGCCGTCGCCGATCCGAGCTCGGTTTTTCGACGGCGCACCAGCCGCGGTCATCGCGATGCGATTCGGCCGACGAGCGTCGCCGCCCGACGTTGCGACCGCGACCACCGCACAGACCGACGCCGATCAGGCCTCGATTGTGCCAGAATCTGCACGAACTGCAACAAAACCTGGGCCGTTTTCCCGAAGATGTCAGTTGAAGTTACCAACATGACGACCGGATGTACCGATTAGCAAACGCTGTGCGCGCCTTTTCGCATTGCGCGGCACTTGCGCGTTCTGCACCGTCGCTGTCGCCACGTCGCCGAACGCACACCCGTGCTGGATCGTCCCGATCGAACGCGTTGCCGCATCAGATGGTCCCGGCGAATACCAAGGAAACCGTTAATAACACACGACCGCTGCCCGTTCGCACAATCCACACAATCGGAACAGCCGACCCTCAGAAAAAAGCTAGGGTTATAGCGCGCCAAGCTGCGCGCGAACCGCTCCGGGCGGCGAGACACTTTGCCAACGAGCGCTGCCACACGCGACTACGGACACACCGGTAGTTTCGCTGCTGGCGCAGCAGAATCCACACACCGGCGTCCACGCATCAACGACAACAGATGACCGGTGCGACCGTCGACTGGTGAAGTGACTGACAATTGGTGAAGTGACTGGGCCGATTCGCCGCCCCGACACGCGTCAAGCTTCCCTGCAACCTGCGACGACACGCCGATATCGCATGGACACTGAATCCGCTTTCCCGCCTCTGAACCAGCCACAGTTGTCGAGCGAAGTCCCGGCGACGCAGGCTGCTGCTGCGCTCTTCTTCGAGCGCTTTCAGACGACGGACCTCTTGGGCGAAGAAGGCGACACGCGAACTTTCCGAGGCGTCGATACTCAGACTAACTCGGCCGTCGCCATCAAGACCACGCCCCTCGACGTGATCCCGGCTGGTACGTTGATGCGGCTCGAACACGAGTCGACGATCCTTCCCGAATTGGACAGCCCCTGGTGCGGCCAAGTCCTTCAGGCGGGAAAAGACCAGGGGTCGTTTGTCGTCGTCGCGCAGTTCGTCGAGGGAGAATCGCTGCGGGCCCGGCTGGCCAGCGGCCGACTCGACGTCCACGCCGGTCTCGCCGTGGCGCGGTCGCTGCTCTCGGCGCTCAGCGACCTGCACCGCCACCAATTACTGCACCGCAGCGTGCGACCCAGTAAGATCGTTTTCACGCCGAACGATCCACAGCAAGCGGCTCTCGTGGGCCTAGGCTCGGTGCAGAACACGCCGGCCGAAACCAAACACGGCGATCGTGCTCTGGAGATCGCCACCTACGCATCGCCCGAGCAAGCCGGATCGATCGACCACGACATCATGCCTGCGTCCGATCTTTACAGTGCCGGGGCGACGCTCTACCACTGCTTTGCCGGCCGCCCCCCGTTTCAGGGTGACGCACTGGGCACGATCCTGTTCGCTCACATGACGAGTCCGCTGCCGGAGTTGCGCTCGATCGGCGTCGCTGTGCCGCGGGCCCTGGAAGAAGTGTTGCAGCGGATGCTCCGCAAGGATCCCCGCGATCGATACCAAACGGCCGAGGCTGCCCTGGCTGACGTCGAAGCCATCCTCGACCGGCTGGCAACTGGTGACGATGATCCGTCGATCGTCGTCGGCTCGCACGACACCCGGCACACGATCACCGAACCGTCGTTTGTCGGTCGCACCGTGCAAGTGCGCAAGATCGATCAACAGTTTGATCGCGTCCGAGGTGGTCTGTCTTCGCTGGTGATGCTCGAAGGCGAATCGGGCGGCGGCAAGTCGCGGCTGCTCGAAGAAGCCGCCCGCCGCGCAGCCCGCGACGGTTTTTGGGTGCTCCGCGGACAAGGCAAGAGCGAAGTGGCGCAGCGCCCGTTCCAGGTGCTCGACGGCATCGTCGAGGGCTTCGTTGCCGCGGCCCGCAACAACCCAAAGTTTCTCGACGAGGTGCGTCAGCGTTTGGGCGTGGTGATGTCAACCGCCGTGGCCGCCGCACTACCGAACCTGGCCGACGTGCTCATCGACGTGGAGACAGCTGCGGCCGCGCCGGACGAAACCGGCGAAATCCTCACGATCCAGGCCCTGGAGGAATTTCTCAACGCACTCGCCGCCGCGGGTCGGCCCGTGCTGATGATTCTCGATGATTGCCAATGGGCCGACGAACTGACGTTCAAGCTGATTCGCCGCTGGACGGCCAACCACGCGCAGGCGACACCGCTGGCCTCGGCTGACGAGCACGAGCGCGGCGTGCTGATGATCGTCGCCTTTCGCGCCGAAGAAGTCGGCGACGACCACCTGCTTCGCACGGTGACCAGTAACGACCACCTGCGGCTTCCCCCGCTGCGACGCGAAGAGATCCAACAACTTGTCGAGTCGATGGCCGGCCCGCTGCCGAACGAAGCCGTCGAAACCATCAACCGCATCGCCGAAGGCAGCCCCTTCATGGCGTCGGCCGTGTTGCGTGGCTTCGTGGAAAGCGGCGCCCTGGTCGCAGGCAGCGACGGCTGGAACGTCGAACCGCTGGCGATGAACGACATTGGTTCGTCGAGTCGCGCCGCTTCGTTCCTGGCCCGCCGCCTCGACCTGCTGCCCGACTCGACGATCGACCTGCTGGCGACCGGCGCTGTGCTCGGTAAGGAATTTGAGCTCGACATGGCCGCGCAAATCGCCGAACAGACCCCGTCGGACGTGGTCTCGGCGATCAACGAGGCCCGCCAGCGCCGGTTGGTCTGGCTGCGCCCCGACGGCGGTCAAAGCGTGTTTGTGCACGACAAGATCCGCTCGTCGCTGCTGGAACGGTTGCCCCACGAGCGTCGTCAGCACCTGCACCTCCGCGCCGCCCGACATCTCCAGCATCACTCACCCGAGCGCGTCTCCGACCTCGCCTACCACTTCGACGCAGCCGGCGACCGCGAGTCGGCACTGCCGTTTGCCCTCAACGCGGCGCGACAGGCGCGGGCACAAAACGCCTTGGCGATCGCTGAGCAGCAGTACCGCATCGCGCTGCGCGGCGGTGGCTCGGACGAAGTCCGCTGCGACGTGGCCCAGGGACTTGGCGAAACGCTGATGATGCGGGGCCGCTATGACGACGCCGGCGAGTTGTTTTCCGTTGCCGACCAGTTGGCCCGCGGCTCGTTCGCCAAGGCCGATCTCCGCAGCAAGATGGGCGAGTTGGCCTTCAAGCGCGGCGCGATGTACGACTCGGCCGAAGAATACCAGGACGCCCTACGCCTGCTGGGCTGGTACGTGCCGCAGCGTATCTGGATCGCGGCGCTACTGCTCACGCGCGACGTCGCCGTCCAGGCCTGCCACACCCTGCTGCCGACGATCTTCCTGCACCGCGTCAAGCGCCAGCCCAACGAACGTGAACGGCTCACCCTGCAATTGCTGAGCAAGTTCGCCCACAGTTGCTGGTACTCGCGGAGCAAAATCTACGCGCTTTGGGCCCACTTCCGTGGACTCAACATCGCCGAGCGTCTGCAGCCCAGCCGCGAACTGGCCCAGGCCTACTCCGAACACGCACCTGCCATGACACTTCTCGGCGCGTTCGGCCGCAGCATCCGCTACGCCCAGAAGTCGCTCGAGATGCGCAAGGACCTCGGAGACCTCTGGGGACAGGGCCAGTCGCTCGTCTTCTACGCCATCGTGCTCTACGTCACCTCGCGGTTCAACGAGAGCATCGAGAAGTCGCGGATGGCAATTCGCTATCTCGAACGGATGGGCGACTACTGGCAGGTCCACATGGCCCGCTACCAGGTCGCAGCGTCGCTCTATCACCTCGGCGATCTGGCAGGCGCCGTCGACGAGGCCGCCCGCAATCACCAGTCGGGCGTCGAACTCGGCGACGAACAAGCCTCGGGGATCATCCTCGACGTCTGGATCCGCGCCGCGCGTGGCGTCCTTCCCGAGAAGATCCTGGAAACCGAACTGGCGCGAAAACGTTCCGACGTGCAGGGCTCGACCGAAGTGCAACTCGCCTTTGGCATCCACTTGCTCGAATCGGGCCAGGTTGGCTCGGCCATCGAAGTGCTCCGCGAAGCGTTCGCCAGTTCAGCCCGCGCCGGCATCACCAACGGCTACACGATACCGGCGCTTGCCTGGGAGGCCACGGCCCGCCGTGTCCTCGCGGAACAGGCAAGCGAGTACACACCGCACCGCCGCAAGAAGCTGTTGCGAACGGCCGAAAAGACCGCCCGCCGCGCGATCCGTGCCCGGTGGCTTTGCCGCAACGACCTGGCGCAGTCGCTGCGCGACTACGGACTTGTGCTCTCGATGCGCGGCAAGATGCGCAGGGCCCGCCGCGTGCTGCAACAAAGCCTCAGCGTCGCCCAAACACAGAAGCAGCGGTATCAGTACGCTCTGACACTCGAAGCGATGGGACGCGTCGGCGTCGAGGCGGGCTGGACCGGCGCCCACGATCAACTCAGCACGGCCGAAAAGTTGCTCGCCGAGTTCCAACTCGCCGGCGAACAGGCCAACACTCCGCACGACGAACACCGCCCACAGGCCAACCTCTCGCTGGCCGACCGTTTCGACACCGTGCTCGACTCCGGCCGCAAGATCGCCTCGGCGTTGGAAAAGGAGACGATCTTCGCGGCGGCCCAGTCCGCCGCCATCCGGTTGCTGCGCGGCGATCGCTGCCAGGTCCTCACCGTTCGCCAAGTCGAGTCGCTCGATAGCCCTGACACGACCGTCTGGCGAATCGACAGGAGACCGGACGACGACTTCAACGAAGCGGTCGTGCAACGCGCGTTGTCGAGTGGCCGCGTCGTCGCCACCGCCGACGACACCGCCGACACGGGCAGTGGCGCCGCGGCCGCTTCGAGCGAACGTTCGGTCCTCTGCGTGCCGGTCTACGTGCGTGGCCGCGTCGAGGCCTGCCTCTACGTTACGAACGATCAGATCAGCAACCTTTTCGGCACCGAAGAGGAACAGCTCGCCGGCTTCATCGCCACGATCGCCGGCGCCGCCCTGGAAAATGCCGAAGGTTTCTCTGAACTGCAACAACTCAACGAGTCGCTGGAAGAGCGCGTCGCCGAACGCACGGCCGCCGCCGAGTCGAGGGCTCAGGAACTTGCCGTCTCCAACACACAACTCGAGCGCGTCGCCAACGAGCTCCGCGTCGCCCAGGACGAATTGCTCGTCGCCAAAGGCGCCGCCGAATCGGCTAACGAAGCCAAGAGTCGCTTCCTCGCCACGATGAGCCACGAGATCCGCACCCCGATGAACGGCGTGCTCGGCATGACCGAACTCGTGCTCAACACCCCTCTGGACGACCAACAACGCAACTACGTTGGCATTGTCCGCGATTCGGCCAACGCGCTGCTCACCCTGCTCAACGACATCCTCGACCTCTCGAAGATCGAGGCCGGCCGCATGGAGCTCGAACAGGTTTCGATGGACCTGCATGACGTCGTCGTCGAGTCGACCCGGTTACTGGCCGTCTCGGCCGCCAACAAAGGACTCGAGCTGATCTGCGACATCGCCGCCGAAGTGCCCCGACATGTCGTGGGCGACCCCAACCGACTCCGGCAACTCGTCGTCAACCTGGTCAGCAACGCTGTCAAGTTCACGGCCGAAGGCCAGATCGTCGTCACCGTCGCCCTGCAACGTGAAACTGACGACGGCGTCGTGCTCGAAGTCTCGGTGGCGGACTCCGGCATCGGCATCGCCGCCGACAAGATCGACACGGTGTTCGAGGCCTTCCGGCAGAGCGACAGCTCAACCACTCGCCGCTTCGGCGGCACGGGACTCGGACTGACCATCTCGCGCCAGCTCGTGCAACTGATGGGTGGCAGCATCTGGCTGGAAAGCAAACTCGGCATCGGCAGCACCTTCCGGCTGGAACTTCCGTTTGCCGTCGAGCGGCCCGACACGTCCGTCAAACCTGCCGTCGGCCCCGCTGCCGGCGTCGTGGTGTTCAGCTCGCATCCGCGCTCCGGGCAGGTCTACACCGACGTGCTCCGGAGCCTCGGCTACTCCGTCACGACCCACGCCGACGTCGATGCCGCCTTCGCGCATGTTCGACAACTCGCAGCCGAGCACGATCAACCGCCACTCGTCGTCGCCGATCAACTCGCCAGCGACGATGCGGCCCTCGCCTTGGCCGAACGTCTGCATGCAGAGATCACGCCCTCCGCGCCGCCGATCCTGATGCTGTTGCCCGCAGGCCAGGTGGCGGCGGCCGAGCGCTGCCGCCAGATTGCATCGGCGCGTTCGTTGATCAAGCCGGCCAAACCGGCCGAAGTCGCCGACGCAGTCGCGGCGCTGCTGGGCGGCGATGCGGACCAACAGAACGACGCGCCGGCTAACGCCACTGCCGAGGCCGACCACCCGTTACATATCCTGGTCGTCGACGACGGCCCCGTGAACCAGGAGGTCGCCGCGGGGCTGCTCGGCCTGCGCGGCCACACGGTCGAGATCGCCAGCGACGGCCTCGAAGCCGTCGAAGCTTTTCGCCGCGGCAAGTTCGACGTTATCTTCATGGACATCGAAATGCCCCACATGGACGGTATCACCGCCGCCGGCAAGATGCGTGAAATCGAAGTCGACCGCAACACGCACACGCCGATCTATGCCATGTCGGCCCACGCCCTCAAGGGCTTCACTGATCGCTGCCTTGAAGCCGGGATGGACGGTTACGTCACGAAGCCGATCTGCCCCAACGAACTCTTTGGCGTGACACAGGCGATCTCGGCCAGCCTCGCCACCGACGCCGTCTAGCACCCTCCGGACCGTATCCACCGGCTCGCGGACGTCACGCTGAATGGCCTCGAGACTGACGACCCAGGCTCACACGCGTCCCACCCGCACGTGGCCAAAATTTCCCCCTGACGCGCACGCCGCGGACGCGGTGGTTATGATGTCGTGCCTGGCAGCGTGTTGCTGCCCATTCCCGACATTCGCTTGCGGGGACTGTCGCTACTACGCAAGTGTGCCGTTTTTGCAGAGGACGTTTTCATGTGCCAAATTCCACGCTCTCGTGTGTCGCTCGATCTTGCGCTGCTGGCTCTCCTGGCGTTGTCGGCCGCAGGCGGCGGCAATGACCGCCTGCGAGCCGACGAAATCCTCGATGGCGTGGTCGTCGAAAACGACGTGGTCTATGGCAAAGGAGACGACGTCGAACTCAAGCTCGACCTGGCACGGCCGGCCGAGGGCGAGGGGCCCTTTCCCGCGATCGTTTACGTCCACGGCGGTGGCTGGCGCTACGGCGGTCGCGGCACGTATTACGACGACATCCAACGGGCCGCCCAGCGCGGTTACGTCGCCGTCACTGCCAGCTATCGGCTCACCGACCCCGACGACCAGAACCACGCCGCCCATCCCTTTCCCGACCAGATCGAAGACGCCAAGTGCGCGGTCCGCTGGCTGCGGGCCAACGCCGAGCATTATCACGTCGCCCCAGACCGCATCGGCGCTACGGGAGGCTCGGCCGGCGGCCACCTCAGCCTGATGCTGGGTGTCGTCGACGATTCGGCGATGCTCGAAGGCGAAGGTGGTAACGCCGACACGTCCAGCCGCGTGCAGGCCGTCGTCAACTACTTCGGCCCGACTGACATGGCGCGGCTGCACGGCGCCAGTGAACCGGTGGCCCAGTTGTGCGAGGGCCTGCTCGGCGGCACGCCGGCGGAACAACCCAACGCGTACGCCCTGGCCAGTCCGATCACCCACGTGAGCGCCGACGACCCGCCGACGTTGACGCTGCACGGCCGAAATGACAAGGTCGTTCCGCTCGAACAGGCCGAACTCTTCGACGAAGCGATGCGCGCTGCCGGCGTGCCGCACACGCTGATCATCATTTCGGGGGCCGGTCACGGTTTCCGCGACGACGCGTCAGCCATCGCCGAAGCCGCCACGTTCGAGTTCTTCGACCGCCACCTGAAAACAGCCGAGTGACGAAGCACTTCACCGGGATTGCGACGCAGAACTCCGCCCGACCGGTAAACACTTCATCGACATGAACGACATTGATGGCTTGGAAACGATGTCTCGCGCCGAGCAGGAAGACTGGCTGCGCTGGCGCAAACGTGGGCGGTTTCGCTTCATGCTCTTTTTTTGGGGCGTTTTGACTATCTGCTTAACTGCTGCACTCTATATTCTCAACTTCATGGTCGACATCTGGCCAGAATTGCCCCGCGAAATCCGTCTCCTGGGACTGTTGGGGGTTGCATGCTTCACTTCGGCCTTTTTGACGTATTGCGGTGGACCGCTTATCTGGAACATGGCGGAGCAGCGCTATAGCGCGACGATCAGCGGTCATTCCATTGATGTTGATACCCGGGCGAAGCGACGGGTACTGGCGATAAATCTGCTGACGATTGCTCCGTTCTTACTTTTATTCGCTGTTGGGGCTTGGCTCCCAGATCTGCTTGATCTCTGGGGATCGTTATTGGCCTTCGGGCTTGCAGGTTACGGCCTTGCGTTCAGGTTGTATGCAGACCCAACATGGAGAAAACGTGGAACGGCAGACTCTGAGGATACACAGAGAGACTGGTCGCATATCATTCAGCTTGCGGTCGCCTCTATTGTATTGATAGCGTTCGGTGTGCACGAACTCCTATCCAAGTGGATAGCCGTCCCACAATGAAAATGGGCGGTGCAACGAGCCGTCGAGGGGGTGTTGACAATTTCCAAGGTAGGTTCGGAGATCTATATGATGGTGCTACTCTGAACGCAATCGACGAGGTACTGTAAATACGGACGTGAATAAATGTGGGACCTCATTCCGCCAGCCACAATCGGGCCGCTCCATGTCGGCATGACGAAGGCCGCGTGTATCGATTGCCTGGGAGACCGATTCACTCAGTTCAAGCGCTTTGCAGAACACGACGAATATGAATTGGACTTCCGCGACGAGCATGTCCAGGTGCTACTGAGTGTGGGCGACGTCATTCGCAACATCTCGGTCTTTCGCCCGCGCGAAGTGAAGTTATCAGGGATTCAATTGCTCGACGTGGAAATTGGTGTCGTCGAGACTCAGTTGCGCGAAGCTGGATTCAATGTCGAAGCGTGCGACGCGGGATTGTGGCTTCCAAGTGAAAAGGTCGTCTTGGTTGTCGTTGATGGTCGCATCGACGGCGTGCAGATCGAGACGATCTAGCCATTGCGCAATAACTGTCGGATATCCGTAAAGCAATAAACCGCTTGAACAAACGACTCTGTTGGAAGAAATGCTTTAGTTGACTATGGGCATACAATTAGCATGGATTTTCATGGGTGACGGCGCGCACCAGCCGAGCGCTCTGTTTTCATCGCGAGCCGATGCGGAGTCATGGATATCGGTCGCGGGCGTATCTGGGATGTTGACCGGTTACCCGATTGACGTGTCCGTCTACGACTGGGCGATCAAACAAGGGCACTTTAGTCCAAAGGAGAGCTACCAGCAGACGCCGCGATTCATTTCGCGGTTCTCGTCCGCGTATCTAGAGCACTATCACTATGTCGACGGCACTCGTGAGGCGTAGCATAGCAATCGAATGCGAATCCACAGCGAATCTCTGATCCACGACGACCGATTCCGGACAATGCGGCGCCAATCTCGCTGCACGGCAAAGAACTACGAAGTGAAAGCAAGAATCGTTGCGTCACAGACACACGTGCACGCCCCAGCCGGAATGGCGCCCCGGCAATCATTCGGCGCCGCGGGTGGCGGTGTCGGCGGCTGCTTCGTCGGTCGACTCGGCGGTGTCGCTTGCCTCGGCCTCCT
>JAGQPT010000209.1 GCA_020426575.1 Planctomycetales bacterium | reverse complement strand
CCTCCCACGACTCGGCCGCGGCCTGCTCCAAGCCACGGTTGGCGATCCGCCGCACCCACGGCAGCGTGACGTTGCAGAGCGCAAAGGTGCTGGTGCGGCCGACGGCGCCCGGCATGTTGGTCACGCAGTAGTGCACCACGTCGTGCACGATGTAGGTGGGGTTGCTATGCGTGGTGGGCTGGCTGGTTTCGAAGCAGCCGCCTTGATCGATGGCCACGTCGATGATCACCGCGCCAGGCTTCATCAGCCGCAAGTCCTGCTCGGTCACCAGCCGAGGGGCCTTGGCGCCGGGGATCAGCACCGAGCCGACGACGAGATCGGCGAGCTGAATCTCTTGCCGCACGGTGTGCGGGTCGCTGAACAGCACGTTGACGTTGGCGGGCATGATGTCGTCCAGGTACCGCAGCCGGTCCATGTTGATGTCCAAGATGCTGACATCGGCCTGGAAGCCGGCGGCGATTTTGGCGGCGTTGGCGCCGACGATGCCTCCGCCGAGGATCGTGATCCGCGCCGGGTGCACGCCCGGCACGCCGCCCAGCAAGATGCCGCGGCCCATCTGTGGACGCTCGAGGTACTTCGCGCCCTCCTGGATGCTCATCCGCCCCGCCACTTCGCTCATCGGCGTCAACAGCGGCAGCCGGCCCCGGCGGTCGGAAAGCGTCTCGTAGGCGACTGCGGACGCGCCCGTGCGGACCATTGCTTCGGTGAGCGACTGGTTGGCGGCGAAGTGAAAGTAGGTGAAGACAATTTGGCCGGGTTGGATCAACGGCCATTCGCACTCCTGCGGCTCCTTGACCTTCACGATCATCTCGGACTGTCGGAACAGCTCCTCGGGGCCCGAGACCAGCTCCGCGCCGGCGCGCAGATAGTCGTGATCGGGCAGGCCCGAGCCGAGCCCCGCGCCGGACTCAACCAACACGCGGTGGCCCGCCTGCGTGAGCATTTCAACGCCCACGGGCAACATCGCCACGCGGTATTCGTCTTTCTTGATTTCCCGCGGCACCCCAACGATCATCAGCGTTCTCCTGCGGTGAAAACCACATTCTCCTGCGGCGAAAACCACGAAGTGCCCTACAGCCGAGGCTCGCGATTCTTCATAATGGCGGCATGAATCCTAAAATTAACAAATCGGCGCTGGTCACGGGAATCACGGGCCAGGACGGCTCTTATTTGGCGGAACTATTGCTGGACCGCGGCTATCGAGTCTTCGGCATGGTCCGCCGTAGCTCGTCCTCCTCGACCCAGCGGATTGACCACCTCATCCAGGGGGACACTCCCCGCGTTCAACTCGTCCCCGGAGATCTGGCGGACATCGCATCGCTGCGTCAGGTGCTTGAGGCGACTCGGCCGGACGAGGTGTATAACCTCGCCGCGCAGTCCCATGTGTCGGTGTCGTTTCAAATGCCGATCTACACCAGCGACGTGACCGGCATGGGAGCGCTGCGGTTGCTGGAGGCGCTGCGCGAACTGCAGATGACCGACGTTCGTCTCTACCAGGCCGCCTCGTCGGAGATGTTCGGCAACGCGACCGAGTCGCCGCAATCGGAGCAAACTCCGCTGATGCCGCGAAATCCGTACGCCGTGGCCAAGGTGTTCGCCTTCCACGCGGTGCGGACCTACCGCGAGGCGTACGGGATGTTCGCGGTCAACGGAATTCTGTTCAATCACGAATCGCCACGGCGCGGCAAGCAATTTGTGACCCGCAAGATCTCCTCGGGTGTGGCGGAGATTGTCCACGGCAAGCGCGAGTCGATCGCGCTCGGCAATCTCGCTGCCTGCCGCGATTGGGGCTACGCCGGCGATTACGTGGAAGCGATGTGGCAGATGCTCCAGCAGGACAGCCCCAGCGATCTGGTGGTCGCCACAGGGGAGACCCATTCGGTCCGCGAATTCTGCGACCGAGCCTTTGCCCATGCGGGCCTGCCGCTGCAGTGGCGAGGCGAAGGGCTGAACGAGCATGGCGTCGACAAACGCGGCGTCACCCGGGTGCATGTGGACCCCGAGTATTTCCGGCCCGCCGAGGTCAACTACCTGCTCGGCAATCCGGCGCGCGCCAAGGCGGAGCTCGGCTGGGCGCCCCAAGTCAGTTTCGGCCAGCTGGTCGAGATGATGGTCGACGCGGATTTGGCGGCCACTGGTGGTGGCGGAGCCCAGGCCGCCTCGCGCTGCGCCAGCGGCTGAACCGAGCACGGGACATTTCGATCACATGCGGAGGAGTGGCCTGTGGAAATGCTATCCGACGTGGAGCACGTTCGGCGTCGCCCGGGCATGTACATCGGCGACAGTGGCAGTCACGGGCTCCACCACCTGTTTTTGGCGAAACTGGCTGGGACCGCCAGCGGGTCCGTAGACTGCTGACCCATGCGGCCTATTTGACTCCGGGGTTCAGGGTCGAGCAGGACGACTTTTCGCTGCTGGCCCCGCGAGGGTTGGCCGATTGGGTCGACCAGCTGACGGTGGCTAATACACCGGCGCTTTGGATGAATGAGGTGGTGCCGATGGGCGCACTGGGCGACGTGTGGGTCCAGCTGGCAATTTCCGCCGAAATGGGGGAAACCGAGTGGCGAGGGTTCGCCAACGGCAATCCATCTGTGTGCGGCAGTCATTTGACCGCGTTGGAGCAAGTTGCCGCGCAGCGTGGTCTTTCCCCCCGGCTCGGGATGATTCACGTGGTGATGGAGTGCCCCCGCTTCGCTGGCCCCACGCGTTCGAAGCTCTGGATTCCCGAGCTGGTCACCCCCCTCTCGCAGGTGATCGATCGTCGACTCGCAGGCGATTGATCCGTGACCGGCCGTGTTGTCGTGGCACAGGCTGCCAGCCTGTGGGTGTTGCGCACTCTACACGGGCGAGGACGCCCATCGAACTCCTGAGCGCCGTCGTCTCAGGCGATGTGTTTGCGTTTTGTAGGGGTGACACCGGATCTCGGTTGGGGAGCATCCACGCGCTACGCTCGCCGCGCCGCGATTTGGGACTCGCTGCGAGTCACTTTGAACACCTTATCCACAATTAACATCAGACGTGGAAAGAATTTAGTCAAATCCACGGAACCCGATCCGGGGTGGTGACGTCTGAATGTGCGGCCTGCGCCGGAGGTGTCGACCTGCGCAGATCCGACATCTGTAGCGAAAGTTGAGATTAGCGAAGATAGATAAAACAGAGAGGTGCCCTTCGAGGTGCTCCAATTTGTTGCAACACCTTGCACCCCAACTATAATCGCAAGAATCTCCCTATTTTTACCACGCAACCAGTCTGTCTCATCCCGCTAGCATCGGCTCGCGATCTGCACCCGAGATTAGCTACGACGGAACCCCCACTAAGAGGGAATATACATGTCGATCCGACGTCCGCGCCCTTTGAACAAGGTACGGCTTCGGCAGCGTGACCGGCAACGCAAGTTGGCCGAGCAAATCGCGCAGCGGAACATGCTACTGGAACGGCTGGAAGATCGGCAAATGTTGGCCGGCGCCCAGCTGATCGGCATCCAGCCGTCGGACGGCGAGCTGTTGGATCTCGACGGCCTGACCGAGCTGAATGTTGCTCCGCGCGACCTGACGTTCCGGTTTGATGAGAGCCAGGCGTTCCCGGCCAATCCCGACGGCATTCGCATCACGCGCGCAGGCGACGACTTGTTGCTCGGCACGGCGGATGACGTGGTGATTGTGCCCGGCTTCCTTGGGCCGAAGGATGCGCCGAACGAAAACGAAATTGTGGCGCGGTTTGCGTCGACGTTGCCGGACGATGTGTATCGCGTGGAGATTTTCGCCGAGGATGTTGTCAGCGAGGGCGTCAGCGCGCTGCGCAATCTCAATGGCGACGCGTTCCTTTCGCGCAGCGGCGATCGGTTGACCGTCGACTTCCGGCTGAACCTGGGCGCTAAGATCATCTCGGTGGTGCCGCAGCCGATTTCGCGCGACGCCAACGGCGACTTGACGCAGCGCAACGACCAGATCCTCGTTTACTTCAACGACGACGACCTGGGGCCCTCGGCAACCGATCCGCGGTTCTACCAGCTCATTGTCACCAACGACACGGCGCGCAACACCGATGACGGCGCGCCGATTCTGCCGACGTCGGTCGTCTACGACTCGGACCTCGATCTGGCGACGCTGACCTTCGCCAACGACTTGTATCAATTGCCGGGTGTGTCGGGCGACGCCACCTTCCGGCTTCGCATCGGCACGGACGAGGCCCCGGCGGCGCCGCCGATCGAGACGCCTTCGTACGAGGGTGCGGGCTCGCCCGATGTCGACTTCCAGATCGACCTCAACTTTCCCGACGGCACGCTGACGCCTCGGCAACAGGAGATCATTCGCGCAGCCGCCGATCGTTGGGAAGAGATTATCGTCGGCGATTTGCCGAATGTGGGCTTGATCGACGACCTCGAGATCACGGTCGTCTCGGAGTATCGCGACGGCGTGGGGCATTTCCTGGCCCACGGTCTGCCGACCAACTTGCGTCCCGACTCGTACTTGCCGTACCAGGGCAAGCTGGTCTTGGACCTCTACGATGTGATCAACTTGCAGGTGTTGCAGGACGGCGCTCCGGGCACGCCCGCGGGCGATCCGGCCGAGGGTCTCGGCACGATCAGTTACAACGCCAGCGACCTGGAGACGATTGCGACTCGCGAAATCGGCAAGGCGCTCGGGTTCGGCTCGCTGTGGCAGCTGCATGGGCTGATTGAAGACTTCAACGAGGTCGACCCGACCTACATCGGCGTCAACGCAGTCGACGAGTTCAACTCGTTCTTCAATATTGCCTCGTTCCGAATTCCGGTCTCCAACACGTCGGACGTGCAGAGCCCACCTTCTCTGCTTCCGCTTCCGCTTCCGTACAACGAGCATTGGCGGGAGCAGTACTTCGAGTCGGTGCTGCCCAACGAGCTGATGTCGGGATACATCAACGACGCGCAGCCCAACTTCATCAGCCGCGTGACGGTCGGCGCGATGGAAGACCTGGGTTATGTGGTCGACTACAGCGCCGCGGACCTTTACACCGGCGCTCCCGGGACAACTCACGTCGGGTCGGCCTACGTTGCGCCGCCCACGGTGGTTCCCAACAGCGACCCGGGCGACAGCTTCGATACGGCGGCGGACATCGAGCTGTACTTCGAGACCGGCGAGCAGCTGGAACTGACGGGCGACTCGACGACCTACACCGATGGCTCGATCATCAAGATCAACGGCCAGATGTTCGAGTTTGTCGACGCGGCGGTCGGCAACGGGCAAAGCGAGTCGCTGGCGATCGCGTTGAACTATGACAGCAGTCTCCCGACCACTGCCGCGCAGATGGCGGTTGAGATCGCCAACAAGATCAGCGGCGCCGGCATCGGCGTGCAGGCCAACACGAACGTCAACCGCGTCACGCTGGCCGGGAACGCCACGATCATGCTCGGCCCGCTGGTCACCGGCGCGCGCGTCGATCTGGTGACCAGCAGCGTCGTGATTCCCGCGTCGCTCGATCCGCAGTCGTATCCGTTCGACTTGCCCGGTTGGATTGACGAGCCGGGCGTGCGGACGACCGAGTTCCAGGAGCACACGCTGGGCGACTCGAAGGACTTCACCGAAGAGATCGCCACGATCTACTACAACTTCAAGGAGCACTACGGATTTGACGTCCAGGGCAACCCGCTCACCAACGTCATCACCGAGGAGCAGAAGACGCGCGCCCGCGAAGTGTTCGAGCTGTACTCGAATTATCTCGGCGTGCAGTTTGTCGAGACGGACAATCTGGGCATCACGGTGGTCACGGGCGACATTCGCGCGGTCCGGCCGACGGTGCCGACGGGCCCCGGCGACGCGCTGGGAATCTCCGGCGGCGGTGTGGCGATTCTGGACAACTCGGAGGTCTGGAACGACGACTTCGGCGGCAACTGGTTCCAGGAGGCGTTTCGGCAGATCGGCAAGACGCTGGGCTTGGGCTGGGCCTATGAGCTGCCCGTCGGCAACATCTTCGGCGACCCCAGCGCCATCGATGCCCTGACCACCGACTCGCGCGTCGAGCCGGTGTTCCCGGGCGCCGGCGACATCATCAACGGCCAGCTGCTCTATCGTCCCCAGCAGAAGGACATCGATCTCTACCGCTTCGTGATCCAGGAGACCGGCACGTTCGTGGCGGAGACGTTCGCCGAGCGATTGCCGAACTCCAGCTCGGCTGACACGGTTCTGACACTTTATGAGGTGGTCACGGACGACAACGGGAACGTGGTCCTGGACCACAACAACCAGCCGCTGCGGCAGTTGATCGCTCGCAACGACGACTACTTCAGCGAGGATTCGCTGATTCGGCTCGACTTGACGCCGGGCACCTATTACATCGGCGTCAGCTCAACGGGCAATGAGAACTACGACCCGGGCATCGAGGATTCGGGATTCGGAGGCACCAGCGAGGGCAAGTACGAGCTGCGGATGACCTTCCGTCCTCAGTCGGACGCGAGCATCGAGGACGACACCCGCGTTGCGCTCGACGGCGACGCCGACAATGCGCCGGGCGGCGTCTACAACTTCTGGTTCCGCGCCGCGGCGCCGCTGGATAGGGCGACTCACACGCCGGACACTCCGGCGGTGATCTACGTCGACAAGTCAAATCAGCCGCCGGTCTCGGCGCCGCTTCCCAATGGCCAGTTGGACAATCCGTTCAACAACATCCCCGCCGCGCTGGAGTTCATCGACCAGAATCGCGGCTCGCAGATGATCAAGCTGGGCGACGGCTCGACGCTGACCGACGGATCGACGCTGAACGTCGGCGGCCAGCTGTTCGAGTTTGTCGACGCCGCCGCGGCCAATGGCCAGGTGACCCCGGGCGCCTCGATCAACTACAACAGCGCTCTCCCGACCACCGCGGCGAACGTCGCGTCCGAGCTGGCGTTTGAGCTCAACTTCCGTGGCATCGCCGCCACGGCGGTGGGCGGCACCGTCGTCATCGACGGCGGACTCAACATTTCGCTCAGCAGCGGCGTCACGGGCGTGGTGCTCGAGTCGGGCGACGAGACGCCCTACATCGTCCGCTTGGTGAGCAACGGCGGTGACGACGGGTTGTTGGAGACGATCGACGACAACATTCCCTACGAGCTGGGCTTTGAGCCGCCGTTCAACGTTCCGCTGGAGGATGGCTCGTCGCTGGACGTGCCCGCCGGCGTGACGGTGATGGTCGACTCGGGCGTGATCTTCAAGAGCAGCCTGACGAGCATCAACGTGGGCAGCGAGTCGCCCTCGGTGGACCGCAGTGGCGGCGCCCTGCAAGTGCTCGGCACGCCCTACCTGCGCGACTTGGCCGGCAACCCGATTCTCGACCTCCAGGGCAACCGCATCTCCGGCGAGGTCTACTTCACCTCGTGGAACAACGAGGCGATCGGCGCCGACACGAACCCGAACGCCCCGCAAGTCCCCACCGGCGGCGACTGGGGTGGTCTGCTGTTCCGCAACGATCAAGAGCAGATCAATTCGCGGTTCGACTACCAGCAGGAGGCGATCTTCCTGAACTATGTCAACCACGCCAACATCAGCTACGGCGGCGGCAAGGTTGTCATCAACTCCGTGCAGCAGTCGATCGACTCGATCCACCTTGTCGAGGCGCGTCCGACGCTGAGCCACAACACGATCACGTTCGGCGCCGGCAGCGCCATCTCCGCCGACCCGAACAGCTTCCGCGAGACCAACTTTCACAGCCCGCAGTATCAATTCGAGGGCGCCTACACCTCGGACTACTCGCGAGTCGGTCCGGATATCTACGACAACACGCTGGCCAACAACAACAACAATGCGCTCGAGATCCGCATTGACACGCTGGCCGGCAGCGATGTCACCAAGCTGTTGGTGTCCGCTCGCTTTGACGACACGGATATTACCCACACGCTGACCGAGAACCTGATTATCGAAGGCACTCCGGGTGGTCCGGTGCTGGAAGTAACGGCGCCGCCGGTCGACCTGGTGACCTTCTCCGATCCCGGCAATGTCGGCTTCAACGGGCTGCTGTCGGGCAATTACGAGTACATCCTGACCTTCGTGGACTCCGAGGGCAACGAGGGGCCGCCGTCGCAGATCACTCCGGCCGCGACCGACAACCCGAACTTCGTGACGGCCAGTGCCAACGGCCTGATCAAGCTGAACAATCTGCCACCCATTCCGTTTGGCGACGACTTTGTCGGCCGGCGTATCTATCGCAGCGTGGCCGGCGCCAACACGTTCCTGTTGATCGACGAGATCAACGCCACCGACACGACCTACATCGATCGCGGCCAAGCGGGCACTGGCCAGCTCGATCGTAGCGTGACCGAGTTCACCGGCATTCGCCGCGCCCGGCTCGATGCGAGCTTGGTGATCGATCCCGGCACCGTCATCAAGATCGAGGGCTCGCGGATCGAGGTCACCACGGGCGCCCAACTGGTGGCCGAGGGCACCGACGGCCGCGAGGTGATCTTCACGTCCCGGCATGACGATCGTTACGGCGGCAGCGGCACGTTCGACACCAACAACGACGACAACCTGGCTCAGGAAGCTCAGGCCGCCGCGGGCAACTGGAGCGGCATTGTCTTTGGCCCGATCTCCAACGGCAGCCTCGACCACGTGCTGGTCACCTACGGCGGCGGCATCGGCAACATCGGCGGCAGCGCCGCGGCTTTCAATGCCATCGAGATCCACCAGGCCGATCAGGTCCGCATCGCCAACAGCGAGATTCGCTCGAACGAGGTGGGTCAGGGCGGCCAGGCGGGCGGCCCCGCGTCGGATCGCTTCGGCCAGGGCTTCAATGCTCCCTCGGCGATCTTCGTCCGCGGCTCGCAGCCGATCATCGTCAACAACATTATCGCCGACAACTTCGACACCGGCGTGGTGGATCCGTTCAACGTCAACGAAGTGGCGGCGATCAGCATCGACGTCAACTCGTTGAACGCCGCACAGATCTTTGATCCGGGCCGTTCGACGGGCCGCGTCGACGCGTTTGACGAGTACATCGACAACCAGGGTCCGCTGGTCCGCGAGAACAAGTTCTCGGGCAATGGCCTCAATGGCATGGACATCCGCGGCGGTGTGTTGATCACCGAGGGTGTGTGGGACGACACGGACACGCAGCACTTGCTGCGCGCCGAGATCGTGATCCCCAATTTCCAGACGAGCGGCGGACTGCGTTTGGAGAGCAGCGCGACCGAGAGCTTGGTCGTGAAGCTCGAGAGCCGCGATCCAAACGGCGCCAACCCGAACGTGCCGGACGTGGCGGGCTTCACTGCCTCGGGCACCGCGGCGGATCATCCCGATCGCTTCGGCGGCATGCTGCACATCATCGGTCAGCCCGGCCATCCGGTGGTGCTGACGTCGATTGATGACGACACCGTGGGCGCGGGCTTTCGGCCCGACGGCACGGCTCAGTTCGACGTTCGCGACGACGTCTCCACCGGCGCCCCCGGCGATTGGCGGAGCATCCTGTTGGATCAGAACTCGCACGACGGCAATGTCGACGTCAACCAGGAGCTGTTTGAGGCCCCTGACGCCGCGGCCCCCGGCATTAACGCCACCCCCGGCACCGCGCAGTTCCTTGGCGAGTTGGCGGCGAACCTCAAGAGCGGCGACGAGTCGCTGCGCCTGGGCTTCGTGGTCAACGGCTTCCTCAACGACCCGCGCGACATTGACGTCTACAGCTTCAAGGCACAGCCCGGCACTGAAGTCTGGCTGGACATTGATCACACGACACACTCGCTGGACACCGTCATCGAACTAGTCGACTCGCTCGGCCAAGTGATCGCGCGGTCCGACAACTCGTACGCGGAAGGACTCGGCGACGAGGCGATCTACGAAAAGAACGCCGTCGCAACGAAAGCCAACGTGCTGCAGAAGTCGATCTCGTTCCAGAAAGATCACTGGAGCACCAATCCGCGCGACGCGGGCATGCGTATCGTGTTGCCCGGCACGCCGGTCCCCGGCGGCGACCCCGGCACGTACCATGTCCGGATCCGCAGCAGCAACAGCCAGATCAACGGCGCCAACACCGCTCTGCTCAAGGGCGAAACGTCGGGCATGTATCAGTTGCAGATCCGGTTGTCGGAGGTCGACGAGGTGCCTGGCTCGACGGTGCGATACGCAGACATTCGCTTCGCCACCACCGGCATCGAAATCTACGGCCAGCCGGCGCACTCGCTGATTCAAGGCGAGGCGATTGAGATTCTCAACACCACCCGGACCAACGACACCAACAACTCGTTTACTGCGGCGCAGCCGATCGGCAACATCGGCGACCAAGACATCGCCACGATCAGCGTGGCGGGCACCTTGGGCATTCCCGATCGCCCGGGCTTTGCCGGCGACCCCGGTTTCGACGACATCGACTACTATCGTTTCGAGGTCAGTCTCGATTCGCTGCAGGACATCACCGATAACCGGACCGGCGGCGAGCCGCTGACGGGGCAGGACCGCACGCATCCGGTCATCTTCGACCTGGACTATGCGGACGGGTACTCGCGGGCCAACACGATTGTCTCGGTTTATGACGCGGCGGGCCGGCTGATCCTCACCAGCTTCGACTCCAGTGTCGCCGACGACCGGCAACAGCCGCTGAACGACACCGAGGACGACCTGAGCCGCGGCACCATCGGCCCGCTGGACCCCTATATCGGTCCGGTTGAGCTGCCCGAGGGCACCTACTTCGTGGCGGTGTCGAGCGCCGCGCGAATCCCTCGCCCGCTTTCGCAATTCCAGACTGCGGCTCCGGGCGGCGGCAACAACAGCCAAGTGACGCGCGTCGAGCCAATCAGCTCGATCACCCGCATCGTCGACGAGGACTTTGAAGGCCACGACGTCAACGGCGGCGACACGCTCAACAACTACTCGTTTGTGGTCACGCACGATGACCAAAACGGGGTGGACGTCGACAAATTCCTGCCCGCCACGACGACGGAGATCGAAAGCGTCAACGTCCTCGACCAAAACGGCGGCAGCAATGTGGTCAACGTTCAGGTCGAAGTGCTGATTGACGATGAAAGCCCCGTGCCGTGGCACTTGGGCGACGTCACTGCCTACGTGCTCGGCGAGGGCATCGGTTCTGACCCGATTACGGCGATCAACCCGTTCACGGGCGAAACGCTGTATTTGGTCGGCGGTGTGAGCGACGGCGACAGCAATCGGGACCAGATTCAGGACATCGAAATTCCCGATCGCAATATCCGCGCTTTCAATCTCGGCACCACGGACCCCAACTCGGGTCGCTTCTTGACCATCGATTCGGGCAACGCGAACGTGTTGACGACGAACGACGACGGTCTCGAAACCTACGAGTTGGTCAACGGCAGCGAGGGACGTTCGGCCCCGAACAATCCCGGCGTTGGCTACCAGTTCGAGGCGCTGGTGTGGTCGGCGCCGACTGGCACCTATTTCGCCGTCGGCAGCCGCACTGACTACGACCCCGTGAAGAACGATCGCGGCGTCAATATCATCTATGAGTTCGATGCCAGCGGCAATGCGATTGGTCGCGCACGAGCGGCCGGCAGCCGCCATCAGGGCGCCGGCACGAACATCGTCGAGCGCGGCGAGATCAAGACGGGCACCACACTGACCGTCCAGGGCGCAGTGTCGGGAGCGAACCCGCTGGAGATTAGCTACACGGACTTCGACGGCAGCACGCAAACCGTTTCGTACGCGCCCGACGAGTACTTCCTGAACTCGACGACCGATGGCTCCAACGTGATTGCCGTGCCTGCAGTGCCGCCGGGCTTGCAGCCGGGGTATACCGTCAACGGCATCGGCGTGCCGGCCAACACGCGGGTGACTGCGGTCAGCATTGCCAACAGCACGATTACCGTCAACAACAACATCAACGCAACCACTGGCGTGTTTCGGTACACCGAGCCAGTGGCCAATGCCCTGCAAGGATTGCTCAACGAATGGAATTTCGTGGGCGGCCTGCCCTACTTCGATTTGCAACCCGGCGAGTCGAACACTGAGCTATCGCTGCACTATACCGGCCCGGGTGACGGCTCCGGTTTGGGCTTCACCGTCAACAACCTGAACGCGGTCGGCTTCGGCGGCGGCGGATTGGTGACGGGCCTGGCAATGTTCGGCGAGCAGATGTTTGCGGTCACTGACGCTGGCGCCGTTTACGAGGTGCTCGACTATGATACCGAGTTTGCCCGCGGCCGCTTTGTATTCAACGTCTACAATGACGATCCTTTCAATCCCGCGCCAATCAGCTTCGGCGGCGCCACGACGGGACCGAGGACGGACGCGGACAACTACAGCGAGCTGGTCTTTGCGGTTGGAGACGGCCGGCTTTACGCCTTCGACCCGACTCCGAACTCCGGCGTGTGGACGAACAACCGCCCGGGTCAGTTGGAGACGGTGTTCTTCGACAATCAGCGGTCCGTTCCGGTGGCGGGTGACGACGGCGTTGCCTTCAGCACCCTGCAGACCAACCGCTGGGGCGGCGCCACGGGCGTCGAGCGGGAGAACACCTACGACAGCACTCGGCTGGATTCCAACGAACTTAGCACGGCTGGCTATGGTTTTGGCGGATTCAACTTGGCGGGCGGCGCCCACGGCACGGTCGAGACCAACACCTTCAGCCTCGCTGGCTACTCCGCCGCGGATCAGCCGCATCTGTACTTCGACTATCAGCTCAACACCGCCGGCTCGGACACGTTCCGCGTGTTCATCTCGTCGGATAACTCCGATTGGACTCTGCTGACGACCAACGTCGGCACCGAAACAACGGGCCGTGACCTCTTCGAGATTCAGGAGACGTTCGACAACACCGGCACCTGGCGTCAGGTACGCGTGCCGCTCGGCGACTTTGCCGGCCTGGAGAACTTGAAGCTGCGATTCGACTTCTCCACCGCGGGCGAGATGAATGTCGGTGACCTGATGACGGTTGGCGACGAATTGCGAGCGTTGCCCGGCGATAAGCTCCGCGACCAGCAGACGTTTGTCGTCTCCGCAAATAACAACGGTGTGTTCGTCCCCGCGCAGAACAACTCCGACCGGTTCGAGGTGGATCTCGGCTACACGCTGGTTGCGCCCAGTGGCGCCAAGCTGCAGCATGGCTGGACGTTCACCGTGGATGGTGTGGTCTACGAGTTCCTGGACGACGCCCTGTTCGGCGCCGCCGACGACAAGTACGGCGGACCCGTCTCTGCCCTCGGCAACGTGCCGATTCCGTTCAACGTCACGATGACTCCCGAGGAGGTTGCCGAACGAATTCAGATCGCGGTGGAGAACAACTTCGTCGCTCGGAGTTTTGGCGGCGTCGCAATTGACGACAGCGGCCGAGCGCTGGGTTGGAATACGCTCACTGGCGTGGGCGACTACAACGAGAACAGCAATGATCAGCTGAAGAACGCGGTGGATACCGGACTGTACTTCGGCGAGGGTTTGTACACCGCCAGCGCGGTGCTGGGCGACAACCCGAACTACATTCCGATCGCTCAGGGTGGAACGCTCAGCCAAGTGGATGACGCGGTCTTCGGTGAGATTGGTCCCGAGGATGACATCGACATCTACAAGCTGCGCGTGAACGAGCGCAGCACCATCAACGTCTCCGCCATCGTGAACACGTTGGGCGAACGCGTGCGGATCCAGCTGCTTGACGACACGGGAGCAGTGGTCAGGGGCGCAACCGCCACCTTCACCACACCGGGCTCGTTCACTGACACCGACAACCTGAACCGCGTCAATCGCCTGTCGCCGCAGCACGACGATGCTCCCGTGCCGCGCGTGATCGACCCCACCTGGCAGCAGTCCATCGTGGTCGAGGAGGGCTTCTACTACGTTGTCGTCAGCACCAACGGTTCGTACCTGCCGGAAATTGAGTACAGTGCCGACGGCGCATTCCAGACTGCGGCGACCTCGATCGACTACAGCTTGGCGATTCAGGTCGTCAACACCGACAAGCCGAACGTCGTTTACGCGTCGCCGGCGGCTGGCGACGAAGCGATCTATGGCGATGACCGGATTCCGCAAATCGACATGCCGTACGCGTTCATCAATACGCATCTCGACGGCAACCGGGTGAACATTCCGTATGCTCAGCTGATCACGTCGACCAACCTGACGGGCCCGGCCAACACGCCGTTGGCGAGGTTCATCGAGGGCTCGCCTCAGGGCTTCTCCTCGCTGTTCCAAAACAACGTCGAGATTCTGTTGCACTCGGGCATGACCCCGGCGCAGGTCTCCGACGCGATCGCCCACAAGATGTCTGACGTCTACAGCGGCGGTGACCGACGACTGGTCAAGGAATACGACGGCACGGTGCGGGTGATCGCGCACCAAATCAGCTCGATTGACCTGGGGCAGACGGGCAACAATCCCGGCGCCTTGGCGACCAACAAGTTCGGCTACACCGGTGACTTCAACAACCAGACGTTGCCGGGTGATGGCGGCGGCTGGTCGTCGAACGCACGCGCCCAAAACAATACGGGCAGCCTTCAGCTCGACAACATCATTATCGGCTTTGCCGAGCGCGGCGAGCAGGTGATCAATGCGTCGGTCGACACCAGCTTCGTGCCGAATCAGTTCATCACCTCAGACGAGTTGCTGGACGGCTCCTACCAATTGGAAATCCGCAACGCGGCAGATTACCTCGTCTCCGTGTTTGACACGTTCCAGCCCGTCACCACCGGCGGGCCGCAGATCAACGCCCTCTATCGCTCCTTCGACACCAACGCCCGATTGGGCGACTACGTGTCGCTGGTGGCGCCGGCGGGCAAGGACATCTTCGATGGCCAGCTGTTCACGATCAGTGACGGCCTGCAAACCGCCGTCTTCGAGTTCGATGATCTGGATCTCGCTCAAGTGGCAGGCAACACGCATGTGGGTGTGGCCGGCGGGCACATCAAGATCGGCTATCGCGACTTTGAGCCGGCGGACCTGATCGCCGAGCGAATTCGCGACGCCATCAACAGCCCGCAGGTCCAGGTGCAAGTGCCGCTGGCCATCACCGCGGCGCTCTCGGACGCCACCGTGACCGGCACCAAGAGCACCAGCAACGTCATCAACCTGTTCGGCAACGCGATCGGCTCCACGCCGGCCGGCCCGGGCTGGAATCCCTACAACTTCGGCGACATCGAGGTCGTCGTCCACAACGTCGACACGACCTCGACGTTGCTGGACACCAAGGGCGCCGCCAACGATGTGCTGTCCCACTACTACGAGGACCAGCAGATCTACGGCGACTCGAATGTCGAGCGACGTCAGGGCCAAATCATTATTCAGTCGAACTTCATCACCGACTCGCAGCAGTTCGCCATTCTGGCAACGGCGGGACAGCGGGAGGGACCGGCCCAGCCGGGCGCCCCGTTCAACAACAACCCGCACGCGGGTCCGGTGATGAACCAGGTGGTGCTCAATACGGAGAACATCGTTCCCGGTGTCGTCATTTCGAACAACGTGCTGTCCTTCAACGGACAGGGCGGCATCAGCTTCTCCGGCGACTCGCAGTTGCTGAACGAGCAGCAGGCGGCGATTCCGTTCGGCCGGATCGTGAACAATACGATCTTCGGCGATGCCAATCGCACCGGCACCGGCATTTTGGTGTCCAACAATGCCGCTCCCACCGTGTTGAACAACATCGTGGCCAACCTGAACCGGGGCATCCAAGTCGATGCCTCGTCGGTCGGCAACACCGTGATCAGCGGCATGTTGTACTTCAACAACAACAACAACATTGCCGGCTCGCTGACGACGCTGGGCGACTTCTTCCTGGATGTCGGCCCGACGGAGCCGATGTTCGTCGACCCGCTCAACGGCAACTTCTACCTGGAAGAAGGCTCGCTGGCGATCGACAGCTCGGTGGCTTCGACCGGCGACCGCGACTTCCTGAAGAGCGTTCGCTCGCCGCTGGGCATTGCCCCGTCGCCGATCATCGCGCCCGACCGGGATGTCACCGGCCAGCTGCGGACCGACGACCAGACGATCTCGACTCCGGCCGGCCAAGGCGAGAACACCTCGGTTGACCGCGGCGCCTTCGACCGCTCGGACACCGAGGGCCCGACCGCCCTGATCATCAACCCGTTCGACAACGACGGGTTCGGCCTGGACATCGATCCCACCGGCACCGTGGTCTTCCGACCCGACGGAGTGTTCTCGAACTTCCGCATCCAGCTGATTGACGGCCTCTCGGTCGGCAGCCAGGTGGACGGCGTCGGCATCGACGATCTGACCGTCACGCCCGCCACCGTCACCGTCACGCAAGACGGCCGGTTCCTGCGGCGAGGCATCGACTACACCTTCACCTACGATCCGACCAGCGACCTGATCCAGCTCACTCCGCTGTCGGGCATCTGGGAGAGCGACGCGACCTATGTGATCACGCTGAACAATCGCGATCGCTACGTGGTGTCGGCCGTCTCCGGCACCTCGGTGGTCGACGGCGACCAGTTCACCGTTGTGGACAAGCGTGGCGGCGAGGTCGTGTTCGAGTACGAGAGCGGCTATACGCTGAACGTGCTCGAGACGCTGTCGCTGCGGATTCCGCTGGCCGGCGCCGGTGTTGGTGGCGTCGCCGACGGCAACACGTTCGAGATTGTCAACGGCACGACCAGCATCGTGTTCGAGCTGGATACGAATAACACGCTGAACGATCCGCTGAACCACGTGCGTGTCGCCTTCGCGGCCGGCGCCACGGTGGATGAAGTGGCTGACGCCGTGGTGCGAGCCATCGGCAACCAGTCGGCGATTCTCGGCCTCAGCCCGTCGTACCTGGGCAACGGTCGCGTGCACGTGGGCGGCACCGCCAATCACTCGTTGGTTGTCAACGGCACGGGCCTCAGCGGCGAGACGCATGCCAGCACGTTGGCCACGACCGGCGCTCCGGACGCGGTCAAGGAGGAAGACAGCATTACGATCACGGTGCCGGGACAGGCGCCGGTGACGTTCGAGTTCGACTTGAACGGCGTGGCTTCTCCGGGCACGATCCGCGTTCCCTTCCGCCTGGCCGATCCCTATGAGCAGATCGCTCAGACTTTGGCGCAAGTGATCGCGAATTCCAGCCTCGATCTGAATCCCACCTATCTCCGCGATGGCAGCATCCACATCGGCGGCACGCCGGGAACCGTGATCGACGTCACCGACAGCTTCCTGTCGACCTCCGGCACGCCCGGCGTCACCACCAACTTGCGAATGGAGATTCCCGTCGACGGCGGCCTCTCGATTCCGGACAACCTGGCGTTCTCGATGGACGTCGACGGCGTGCTGAAGAACTTCGAGTTCGACACCAACGGTTTCACCACCTCCGGGCGGCAGATCATTAGCATCAATCCCGGCGGAGTGCCCTCGACGCAAACCGAGGTCGCTGACCGCGTGGTGGTTGCCTTGCAGAACGAAGGCCTCGTCGCCGCTCACTTGGGCAACGGCGTGGTCGAGATCACCGCGACCACCTTGCAGCGGTTCGTCGCGGTGCCCAGCATCCTGAATCCGTCGGGCGTGCCCGGTGGAGCGGTTCCGGTCGTCTTTGTGCCCGTGGTCGACTTCAGCGAAAACGAGATGGCGATCGCCGTGTTGTCGGCGATCGACCAGGCCAAGGCGGAAGGCAAGTTCACCTCGGAGGTCACGGCCTCGCTGCGAGGCGGCAACACGATCTTTGTCGAAGGCCTCGACGATCCCGCCACTCGCAGCCCGGTGATCAGCAACATCGGCAACTTCTACTTGGGCGGCATCAAGGACTTGGCGACCAACGATCTCAAGCCGAACCAGGTCTCCGAGGAGACGCGGTTCAGCGTGTTGTTGGGCGACATCGGCCTGGACTACAGCGACGCACCCGACGGCAGCGTGGCGGCGGGCTTCCGCTACCCAACCACCCTGCTGAACAACGGCGCCCGCCATGTGGTCTATGACAACAATCCGCTCTACTTGGGCAGCCGCGTGGACGTGGAGGCGAACGGATTGCCGACGCTGCTGGCCAACGGCGACGATGCCGAGGCGAACGGAATGTCGTTCGACTTCTCCGGCACGCCAACCCTGGCGCTCGGCGCCACGGCCACGCCGTTCAACGTGTCCGTGCCGGAGATGTTCTTCATCCAGCTGCCGGCCAACGGCGGTCTTGGCTTGAACGATGGCGACAACTTCACCGTCACCAATACGCAGACCAACGTCATGGTGACGTTCGAGTTCGACAATAACGGCGGCACGAGCAACGGCATCAACACGTCGATTCCGTTCACCAACGGTTCGACCGAGACGTTGCTGGCTAACGATATAGTGCGGCTGCTGACGAATGCCAACCTGGGCCTGAACCCGGTGAATCTGGGCGGCGGACGCGTCCACCTCGGCAGCACCGGAGTGCACACGCTGTCCACCTCCGGGGCGTCGTTCACCTCGGGCGGAGTGCCCGCGGCGGTGGCCGACGGCGATATGTTCGTGGTCACCACTCCCAACGGTCCGCTGACGTTCGAGTTCGACTCGGACTTCGACACGACCGACGTGCTGCATGTGCCGATCACGTTCGACCCGCGGTTCACGCACGAACAGATCGCCGAGGCGATGACTCGCGCGGTGCTCGCGCAGCGTTTGGGCGTGACCCCCCTGCACCTGGGCGACGGCTTGGTCGAGTTCGACGGCGACGATGAGGATGGCGTGCGGTTCAACGGCGCCTTCAACTCGAACCTGTTGACGCCGGTCACGATCACGGCGTCGGCCACCGGCCTGTTGGACGCCTGGATCGACTTCAACGCGGACGGCGACTTCAACGACGTTGGCGAGAAAGTCTTCAACAGCGTTCGCTTGGCGCCGGGAGCCAACGACTTGACGATCGCGACGCCGGTGACGGCCGTGGCGGGAGACACGATCGCTCGCTTCCGCTTCAGCGACCTGGGCGGACTGGGCGCCACCGGATTGGCCGCCAGCGGCGAGGTGGAGGACTACCGGATCACGATTCGAGCGGGCGATCCGCCGGTGGCGGGCAACGACCCGGGCGTTGGATCGATCTCGATCAACGAGAACCAGCGGATCGTGGTGAATGTGCTCAACCCGGTGACCGAAGTGCTCGGCCCGAATCTGCTGGCCAACGACTTCGATCCGGACGGCCCGGCGCCGCTGATCGACGGCGTTTCCTTCCCGCTCCAACTGACTTCGGAGCTGGGAGCGGCCGTGCAGATCTTCCAGAACGGCACCTTCACCTACGATGGCACCAGTGTCGTCAACTCGCCGAATATCCAAGCGCTCAACGAGGGTGAAGTCGTGCTCGACACGTTCACCTACCGCGCGACCGATGGCTTCCTGTTCTCGGACCTGGCCACGGTGACCATCACGGTCACCGGCGTCAACGACGCTCCCATCGCCGGTGACTCGGGCAACCAGGGCGAGTTCCAAGTGTTTGAGGACGGTGGTCCCGTTACGGGGCAGTTCCCGGCGTCGGACATCGACAAGGACAACACGTTCCGCAACCTGACCTATACGATCTTCCAAAGCCCCGATGGCGGCATCGCCACCGCCGACGGCTCCGGCAACTTCATCTTTAACCCCAACCCCGGCGTTGACTTCCAGTCTTTGGATGAGGGCGACATCGCCACCGCGGTCTTCACCTACCAGGTGGAGGACGTGCACGGGGCGACCAGCAACGATCCGCAGGACAACGGCACGCCAGGCAAGTTGGGCAGCGTCACGATCACCATTCGCGGTGTGAATGACGTGCCGATCGCCAATCCGGTCAACCTGTCCGTCGACCTCTCCGACACGATCGGTGATCCGCCTCCGTACGCTGGCGCCTTCGCCGGCACGGATCGGGACGAGAGCGCTGTGCTGTCGTACCAGATCTTCTCGCAACCCTCGGAAGGCTTGCTGTCGATTGAGGAGTTGTCGCTGGCGTCGAACGTCGTTTCGGCCAACACGATTCAGCTGGGCACAGTGCCCGCCAACCTGGCCGTCGGCTTCGGCGTCCAAGGTCCGGGCGTGCCGGCCGGCACCGTGATCACCGCGATCGACTCGCTCAACAATCTCGTCACGGTCAACAACGCGTTGCCGCTCGGCGCCCAGTTCCTGACCTACGTCGGCTTCGTGTTCGACCCCACGGGCTTCTTCAGGGATCTCGGCGAGGGCGACTCGCGCACCGTGGTCGGCACGTACACCGTGATGGATCTCGAGGGCGCGACTAGCTTCAACGCTCCGATCACGATCCAGGTGTTCGGCAAGAACGATGCTCCCACCGCAGTCAACGATCCGGTGGTGGCGAACTTCTACACGACGACCGAGGATCTGCCGCTGGTCGTCACCAGCCCGACGAGCGGCGTGTTGTTCAACGACAGCGATCCGGACAACGATGTGCTGACGGTGATTCCGCCCGTTGGCCACCCCAGCCCGACCGCTCCGTTCAACATTCTCAGCGCCAAGGGCGCGACCGTCACGCTGAACGCCAACGGCACGTTCACCTACGACCCCAGGACGTCGGCTCAGTTGCAGACGCTGGTTGAGAATCCCAACGATGGCCTGACCGTCGACACCGACACTTTCACCTATCAGATCACCGACAGTCATCCGGATACGATCCCGCAGACGGCCACGGTCACGGTGCGTGTGCTCGGTGTCAACGACGCGCCCAACGCGTTGAACTTCACCTTCGGCCCCATCGACGCGGACAGCGCCCCGGTGAAAATCCCGTTCGACTCCCTGACGGGACTGGATCCGGATGGCGGCACGGTCGGCGACCTGACGTTCACGTACGTCCCGGGCACGGGGCCGGCGGAAGGACGCGTCCTGCCGCGAGACGTGAATGGCGATTACTACTTCGACCCGCAGCCCGCCCCTCCGCTGTTCACCGACTTCCTCGCACTTCCCGCGGGCGTGGTCGGCCAAGTGACCTTCGAGTACCGCGTCAGCGACGACTCGGGGCTGGTGAGCCCGGTCAACGGCACCGTGACGGTTCAGGTCCGTGGCGTGAATGACGCTCCGGTCGCCGTCGATGACGGCCCATTGATCAACGAGGTTGGCACGAATCTCACGATCAACCTGCTGAGCAACGATGTCGACATTGACAGCGGCGATACGATCTCGGTGATTCCAGCCAATCAGACTGGCGGCCTGGGGACGCTTGCCCCGCAGCACGGGACGATTATCAGCGGCCCGAACGCCAGCGGACAGGTCGTCTATCGGCCCAACACCGGCTACGTCGGCCCGGACACCTTTACCTATCGCATCCGCGACGCGTTGGGACTCGAGTCCAACCTGGCGACGGTCACGGTGATTACGACGGCCTTCCCGGTCGCCGATCCCGATGGTCCGGTGACGACCTTCGAGTTGGAGCCGCTGGATATCAACGTCCTGCAGAACGACACGGACGCCGATGGCGCCATCGACCCGATGTCGGTCAACATCGTCACTTCACCTACGCATGGCGTGGTGACGGTGGATCCGACCACGGGACTGCTGACCTACACGTCGTTTGACATCGACTTCATCGGCCTGAACGTCTCTTCGGTGACCGACACGCTCGAGTACACCGTCCAGGACAACTACGGCGCGGTCTCCGATCCGGCGACGGTGACGATCAATGTCGTGCCGAACACCCAGCCGTGGCAGAACCCGCGGAACCGACTGGACGTCAATGCGGACACGTTTGTCACGCCGTTCGACATCCTGCTGGTGCTCACCCACATTCAGACGTTTGGCAGCGAATTGCCCAATACGGCGCCGCCTCCGTTCGTCGACGTGGACGGCAACAACGCGGTGACCGTCAACGACATCCGGTTGATCCTCGAGGTGTTGAACGTTGCCGAGGGCGAGCAACCGGAGGGCGAGGGCGAACTCGCGCCCATGATCAGCATGCTGTCGGGACCGATCGATGTCTCCCTACAGCACACCAGCTTCGCCGACTCCAGCTTGGCGTCGAACCCGATTGTGGTCGACGTCAAGACAGCCGGCGACGAGGTGCTGCCAATCGCGGCAGTGTTGGAGCCGGTGCAGTTGCTGGTTGGCGACGACGACGGCGACGATCTGGACAGCTACCTGGACGCGCTGGCGACCGACACCGAGCAACGCATCCGTCAGGCTTCGAATGACGAAGCGTTGATCGACTGGCTGTTGGAGAGCTAATTGACAACGCCGTTGAACACGCCGTTGACAAGACCTGGTCCGGCAATCGGACAGCATGGATCGCACGATGCAGGCTGTTCCGATTGCCTGAGGCCTACTTGAGAAGCTGTCGCAAGCCGTCCACCAGTCGTTGGATATCCGCCCGCGTGTTGTACAAGTGACACGAGACGCGGAGCCAGCGACGGTCGGCGAATGACACGATCGGCACTTCGATGCCGAACTGTTCGCGAAGCGCGACCTGCAGCGGCAGCGATTCGCCGGGCGGCAGCTCCATGTGGGCCATGGCGCCGTACCAGGAGTCGAACGGCGCGGCCAACGTGGGCAGGTCCAGTCCGAGGCCCGATCGCAACTCATCCAGCGCAAGCCGAGCCAGGTGGTGCAGCCGCGCGCGGAATCGGTCGAGGCCGATGTCTTGCAGCAACCCGATTGCGACTGGCAAAGTGGCCCAGGCAGAGATGTCGCGAGTGCCGGTCCACATCAACTCCTCGGTCCATCGCTCGGGCAACGAGGGCAACAAGCGCCCCCAACTCAGCGAGGGTGGCTGCATTTGACCATGCCACTTGGGAGCGGCGTAGACAAAGCCGGTGCCGAAGGCCGCCGACAGCCACTTGTGGCAGCTGGCACAATAGAAATCGCAGCCCAGTCGATCCAATTCCAGCGGCAATTGGGCGACCGCGTGAGGTCCATCGACACACACTGCCACGTTGCGGGCATGCGCTGCTTCGATCAACTCCCGAACCGGCAGGATCAGCGCGGTGGCCGAGGTAATGTGGCTGACGACCAACAGCCGAGTGCGGTCGGTGATCGCGGTGGCGACGCGATCCACTAACTTGCCCGGATCATCAATCGGCTGCTCGTCGGCAAACGACTCCAGCTCGACCCGTCGCAGCTCGGCGCCCGCTTGCTCGCATCGTCGGCGCCAGATTCGCTCGACGGCGCCGTACTCGTGGTTCGTGAGCAGCACTTCGTCGCCCGCCGCGAGCGGAAAGCTATGAGCGACGACGTTCATCCCCTGGGTCGCGTTCTCGACCAGCCCGACTCGATCGGCGGACGCGCCGACAAACTCGGCCAAAGCGTCACGCGACCGGAGCCACATCGGCTCAAATTGCTGCACGAGCACATCCATTGGCTGCGCATCGAGCTCGCGCCGCCAGTGCTCCCGGCAGTCAATGACTGGCCGCGGCGGCGGCCCAAAGGAGCCATGGTTCAGGTAGGTCACGCCCGGCCGCAGATTCCAGTGGCGCCGCACGATCTCCCAATCTTCGTCGTGCTCCGGGCGGGGAAAGTCACTCATGGCGTCAAAACGGGTTGGTGGGAGGGGCAGGCATTTCGGTCTCGGGTGGACTGCGGTCGGGCCTCCATCGCAGGCGACCCTTGTGAGGCCCGAGGGACCGGTCGGGCCCCCATCGCAGGCGACCCTTGTGGACCGGCCACGAACGGTCCGGCCAGTCGCCGCGCGCCTGGCAGTCGGCATACACTATAGTGCGCACGGAGCGTTGTCACACCGAGAGTCGCACACCGGTGTCCCCGTGTCCCGCCATTTTCCGAATACCTCATGTCGCATCTAGGCCTGCCTT
>JAGQPT010000208.1 GCA_020426575.1 Planctomycetales bacterium | reverse complement strand
GAGTCGCTGTTGAGCGTGTTCTTCGGTTTCTTCGGCAAGCTGACGCGCGGCCAACTCGAGTTGCACGAGCCGGCGCTGCACCTGATCGATCTCCGTCGGCACACTCTCCAGCTCGATCGCCAGCCGACTGGTCGCTTCGTCCATCAGGTCGATGGCCTTGTCCGGCAAAAAACGATCGGTGATGTAGCGTTCCGAAAGGTTCGCCGCCGCCACCAGCGCTGAATCCTTGATCTTGATCCCCTTGTGGTGCTCTTCGTACTTCGGCTTGAGACCACGGAGAATGGCGATCGTGTCTTCGACCGATGGTTCGCCGATGAAGACGGGTTGGAAACGGCGTTCCAGCGCGGCGTCCTTTTCGATGTATTTGCGATACTCGTCCAGGGTCGTCGCACCGACACAGCGCAGCTCGCCACGTGCCAGCGCTGGTTTGAGCAAATTCGAGGCATCGGCGCCCCCTTCCGCCTTGCCGGCGCCGACGACTGTGTGCAACTCGTCGATGAAGAGGATCACCCGCCCCTGGGCGTCGGAGACCTCGCGCAACACGGCCTTGAGCCGCTCTTCGAATTCGCCGCGGAACTTTGTGCCGGCCACTAGCGCGCCGAGGTCGAGCGCCACGACCGTCTTGTCCTTGAGGCTGTGCGGGACATCGCCTTCGACGATCCGCAGTGCCAGCCCTTCGGCGATAGCCGTCTTGCCCACGCCTGGTTCGCCGATCAGCACGGGGTTGTTCTTCGTCCGCCGCGACAGCACCTGGATCACGCGACGAATCTCGGTGTCGCGGCCAATCACGGGATCGAGTTTCCCTTGGCGGGCACGTTCCACCAGGTCGACGCCGTAGCGCGTGAGCGCCTGGAATTTCTCCTCTGGATTTTGGTCGCTGACGCGACCCGAGCCGCGCACCGTCTGCAGGGCTTCGAGGATGTTCTCCTCGTTGATGGCCGAGAGTCCGAGCAGATTTTTCGCCTTCGAGTCGGTCTTGGCCAGCGCCAGCAACAGATGCTCGGTCGAGACGAACTCGTCCTTCATCGAGTCGGCGACGGCCTGCGCACTTTGCAGCACGTTGTTGCCGGTCTGCGAAAGCTGCGGCGGCGCTCCGCCACTGACCTTGGGCAGGTGCCCCAACTCGGACGTGACCATCTGTTCGAGCTGACCGACGTTCGCGCCAATCTTGGCGAAGATCGGCCGCACGATGCCTTCATGCTCGGCGAGCAGACCCGCGAGAATGTGCAGGGCGTCGACCTGGGCGTGTCCACCGTCCTGGGCGATTTCCTGCGCGCGTTGCAGCGCTTCCTGGGTCTTCAGCGTACATTTATCAATGCGAAATGCCATTGTTCAGAGTTCCTCCCCTGCCCTCCCGGCCCCACGACTTGTCCACGTGCGACGTGCCCACGTGCGCGCACCGCTCTTGTGAATCTACCGATTCCGGTGACGATCGTCCGCATGTCCCCCCCTGATCGCGGCGTCACAAGCTTTGTGCACGTGCCGACCGCCCGGCGCACTCGATCGAGTGCGCCGAGCCAGCCGTTTCGATCACGAGTCTTTCACCTCGAACTCGGCGTCGATGGCGTCGTCATCCGGCGACGACGTCGCTCCGCCGGCCGAGGCACTGCCGTCGGCCGCACCAGCGTCGGCCGTAGTGGCGCCCGGTGCAGCACCCGCCTCGTAGAGCGTTTTGCTCATTTGATGCGAGGCCTGCTCCAACTCGTTGATGGCCGCCTTGATCGCCTGGGGATCGCTCCCCTTGGCCACGCCGCGCGTCTTCTCGATCGCCGCCGTGACCGCCTGTTTGTCGGCATCGGCGAGTTTGTCATCGTGCTCCTTCATCAGCTTTTCGAGCTGGAAGCACATCGACTCGCTCTGGTTGCGCAGTTCGGCCAGTTCACGCTTCGCCTTGTCCTCGCTGGCGTGTTCCTCGGCGTCCTTACGCATCTTGTCGATCTCGTTGTCGGACAGACCGCTCGACTGCTCGATCCGCACCTGTTGTTCTTTACCGGTGCCGAGATCTTTGGCCGAGACGTTGAGGATGCCGTTCGCGTCGATATCGAATTTGACTTCGACCTGCGGCATACCTCGCGGCGCCGGCGGAATCCCTTCCAGGTTGAACTGGCCGAGCAGGCGGTTGTCGGCCGCCATCTCGCGTTCACCTTGATATACCGAGATCGTCACCGCCGTCTGGTTGTCGTCGGCCGTACTGAACACCTGCTTGCGCTCGGTCGGCACGGTCGTGTTGCGCTCGACGAGTTTCGTGAACACGCCGCCAAGTGTCTCGATGCCGAGCGACAGCGGCGTCACGTCCAGCAGCAGCACGTCCTGCACCTCGCCGGCCAGCACGCCACCTTGAATCGCGGCACCCACGGCGACGACTTCGTCCGGGTTGACGCCCTTGTGCGGGTCCTTGCCAAAGATCTTTTTGACCATCTCCTGCACTTTGGGAATCCGCGTTGAACCTCCCACCAGCACGACTTCGTCGATGTCTCCCGGCTTCAGCTTGGCGTCGTCCAGCGCCTGAATTACCGGCCCGCGACAACGCTCGATCAGCGGGTCGACCAGCTTCTCAAACTCGGCGCGGGTGATGTTCATCTGCAGGTGCTTCGGACCGCTGGCGTCGGCCGTGATGAACGGCAGGTTGATGTCAGTCGATGCCGCCGAACTGAGTTCCTTCTTGGCCTTCTCGCACGCCTCTTGCAGACGTTGCAGCGCCATGGCGTCGTTGCGCAGGTCGATCCCCTGCGCCCGCTTGAACTCGTCGGCCACGTGGTTGATGAGGACTTCGTCGAAGTCGTCACCGCCAAGGTGCGTGTCCCCACTCGTGCTGATCACGCGGAACACGCCGTCGGCGACTTCGAGGATCGAGACGTCGAACGTACCACCACCGAGGTCGAAGACGACGATCTTCTCAGCCGCCTTCTTCTCCAGACCGTATGCCAGCGAAGCGGCGGTCGGTTCGTTGATGATCCGGGCGACTTCGAGTCCGGCGATCTGTCCGGCGTCTTTGGTCGCCTGCCGCTGGGCGTCGTTGAAGTAGGCGGGCACCGTGATCACGGCCTTGTTGACCTTGTGTCCAAGGTAGGCTTCGGCCGACTCCTTGAGCTTACGGAGCGTCTTGGCTGAGATTTCCGGCGGTGTGAGTTCCTTGCCGTCGACGTCGACCTTGACGTAGTCGTCCGCGCCGCCGGTGATCTTGTAGGGAACCGTCTTCTCTTCGCTGGCGACCTCGTTGTGCCGACGTCCCATGAAGCGCTTGATCGAATAAACGGTGCGCTGCGGATTGGTGACCGCCTGGCGACGAGCGGGCTCGCCGACGAGGGTTTCGCCCTTATCTGTGAATGCAACCACGCTGGGGGTCAGGCGGTTGCCCTCGGCGTTGGGAATCACCTTCGCCTCTTTGCCTTCCATCACAGCGACAACGCTGTTGGTCGTTCCCAGGTCGATGCCAATGATCTTTTCTGATGCTGCCATGAGTGAGTTTCTCCTCTCTATGTATTGCGTCCCAACCGTCCTGGGCGGGGTACGCCGTGTGTCGTCTGCTGGTGTGCTTGCCGCAGGGGGCCACCGCTGTGCGGCGCATTCCCCGTTTGGCGGCGAACCCCCCGTGCATTCCCCATGTCGCAAAGCACGTGCCGGCTCGGTTTGTGTGCTGTAAGTAGCTGTTGTGCAATTGGTTACGTGTTTGAATCGGCTCGCTCGGTCGTTGGCTAGCCGTTTGGCTGCTCGATGGTCTGCCATTTTGACACGCCTGTAGACCGCCAAATTGCAGTGCTGCCATACTGGCAGCCTTGCGTCGTTACCCGAAAAGCAGGAACGGTTTGTGATCCTCAGGCTCCATCCCCTGACGTCTGGGCCACGCGGCTCGCGGGAAAACACCAACGGGCGAGGCGAACCGATTTTGGACGAATTCTGGCAGGTTGACACTTCAGTTGGACCCAAGTACAAGGAGGGGCTCCGTTTGTGTGGATTGCAGGCAGCCCTCGGCTGCGTCTCGCCGCGTCGTTCTTCGCTTCGACACGATGGCCAAAAAGAAGACACCAAAGCGCCCCTCGGGCGATCGCGCCGAGTCGGACTCGTTGGCCACGCTGCGCCGCAAGATCGACGAAGCCGACGGCCAGATTCTCAAGCTCGTTAACGAGCGCGCCAGCTATGCGATGAAGATCGGCCAAATCAAGCAAGCCGCCAATCAGCCCGTGTACTGCCCGGCCCGCGAACAGGAAGTGCTCCGCGGCGTCACGAACCGCAACACCGGTCCCTTGCCTGATGAATCGGTCAGGGCGATCTTTCGCGAGTTGATCAGCGGCTCGCGCGGCCTCGAAGCCCGCATGCGCGTTGCTTTCCTCGGCCCCGAACACACGTACAGCCACCTGGCGACGCTCGAACAGTTTGGCCAGGCCGTCGACATCGTCCCCGTGGCCAGCATTGCGGCCGTGTTCGACGAGGTTCATCACGGCCAGGTCGACTACGGCATTGTGCCGCTGGAAAACTCGACCGACGGCCGCATCGCCGACACGTTGCATCAGTTCACCCGCGTGCCGGTGAAGGTGTGCGGGGAGGTGCGATTGCGGATCCGGCACGCGCTGGTAGGCAAATGTCCGCGGGCCGAAGTCACCGACGTGTACAGCCGTCCGCAGGCCCTGTCGCAGTGCCGAGACTGGCTGGCGATGCACTTGCCGAAGGCGCGGCTGGTGGAGGTCGCCAGTACGGCGGCTGCCGCGCAGCTTGCCGTCGAAAAACCCGGCGCCGCCGCGATCGCCAGCGTGCAGGCCGGTACCCACTATGGACTCGACCTGCTTGCCGAGGGCATCGAAGACAATCGCTCGAACGTGACCCGCTTCGCCGTGATCGGCAGCGCCATGGCCGGCCGAACCAAGAACGACCGCACGGTCGTGTTGTTTCAGATCGGTCACGAGCCTGGAGCTCTGGCCGATGCGACGGCGATCTTCAAGCGCAATCGGGTGAATCTCACCTGGATCGAGTCGTTTCCCATCTCAGAATCGGAAGGCGAATACGTATTTTTTGTGGAAATGGAAGGCCATGCCGACGAGGCCCGCGTTCGACGAGCGCTTGCGGCCTTGGAAAAGAAGACGATCGCCTACCGTTTGCTCGGCTGCCACCCGCACACTCAGCCGGTCGGTTGACAACGGCCGCCATAAATGTTGTATGTCGGCCATATTGCGGTGCGTCGGTGGCCCCGCAGGCCGACCGTTCAGCCACCCCGCCACGGCTGACGTTACTGGAACATCATCACCTTTCGCAGCAGGCTGCGATCCGAAGGAACCACGCATGAGTGATCAACGTAAGCCGTTTGTCGCGGGCAACTGGAAGATGAACATGGACGCGGCGTCGTCGCGGGCCTTGGCGGCGGAGTTGGCGGCCGCGGCCGGCAGCTTCGGCGACGTCGACGTGGCCGTCTGCCCCCCCTTCCCTTACCTGGCGGTCGTCGCCGAGGCGGTCAATGGGTCGCCCGTCGAACTCGGTGCCCAGAACGTCTACCACGAACCCAAGGGGGCGTTTACCGGCGAAGTCAGCACTGCGATGCTGTTGGACGTCGGCTGCCGGTACGTGATTCTCGGGCACAGTGAACGTCGCCACATCCTCGGCGAGTCCGACGCTGACGTGAACCGCAAGTTGCTTGCGGCGCTCGACGCGGGGCTCTGCCCAATCGTCTGCGTCGGCGAGAAGATCGAACAGCGCGAGGCGGGCGAGACGGGCAAAGTAATCCGCGAGCAGTTCGAAGGTTCGCTGGCCGGACTGTCCGCCGCACAGGCCAGCAAGATCGTGATCGCCTATGAGCCAGTGTGGGCGATCGGCACGGGCAAGGTCGCCACCCCCGAACAGGCCGAAGAAGTGCATGCTGACCTTCGCAGCCTGCTTGAGCAACGTTACAATGCCGACGTGGCGGCGGCCGTACGGATTCAGTACGGCGGCAGCGTCAAGGCGGACAACGCCGCGTCGCTGCTCGGACAGCCGAACATCGACGGTGCCCTGGTGGGTGGGGCAAGCCTCACCGCCGAGGCGTTCCTGCCGATTGTCGAGGCTGCGGCAAGCTGATTGGTCGGCGTGCGCCGGCTCTGCCCAACCGCGATCGGTTCGGCACGTGGTGGTAATGAGCCGCTGCTCGCGTCGCGCTCGAAGTACTCTAACCCAATGGTGTGAAGTCCATGCTCTTTATCCTGAGCACTTTGATCTTTCTGGTGTCGTTGTTCCTGATCGTGCTGATTCTAATCCAGCGCGGTCGCGGCGGCGGATTGGCCGGTGCCTTTGGCGGCGCCGGCGGCCAGAGCGCATTCGGCACCAAGGCCGGTGACATGTTCACCAAGATCACGGCCGGAGCCGCCTGCGTGTGGATCCTATTGTGTGCCGTGACGACCTGGTACGTCAGCCACGCCAACAGCGATTTGATCGGCAACGACATGGGTGGGCAGGCCGCCGTCACCGAGTCCGAGGCGCAAAGCTCAGAGGCCGCAAGCGGGGCTGCCGCCGGCGATGCTGCCGCGGCGCGCGAGGCCAGCGACGCTGCGGCCGAGGCCGCCACGGGCACTCCCGCAGATGCGAGTCCCTCGGCCGACGACAGCTCGGCCGCTGCCGCATCGACGAGTGACGCTCCGGCCGATGGTCCCACGGGCATTGTGCCAGCAGGCGACGCGCCGGAAACGCCGCCCAACGACGCCAAATAGGCTGACGAAGCTAAGTAGGTGGACGACGCCAAGTCGACCTCGCACGTGAGTAAACGCGACGTCAAACCGACGTCACCGGCGAGTTGTCGCGTGCGAAACAATTGAGTCGATGCCGAATCGACGGCAGTTGGCGGGCGGGGAAATTCAGTTGCACGGGGCCGGCTGCATTGGACTTGCCCCCGTCAAGTCAATCACGCCCCCGGTGCCGAGGGGGGAGAACGAAGCCACTCGTGGGACGCGCGGTGACAGTCCGCCGGCGCGATAGGAGATAGGTGTCTTGCTGCTGAGCATGACCGGTTATGGTGAGGCACATCAGACCGAAGGCGGTCTGACCGTTGTTGCCGAGGTACGCGCCGTCAACAGCCGGCACTTCAAACTCTCGGTTCGCGCTGGCGAGCGCTACTCGGCGCTGGAGCCCCGCATCGAAGCCGTCGTCCGCGAAACCATTCGCCGCGGCACCGTTCAGGTATCGGTGCGGGTGACGCGTCTCAAGGCGGCCGAAGACTATGCGATCAACGTCACGGCCCTTTCCAGTTACCGCGACCAGTTGGAAAAGCTCCACGACCGCTGGCACGTCCCAGAAAACGTTACCGTGGAAAGCCTGCTGATGCTGCCGGGCGTTGTCGACGAACAGACGACGCAGCCAGTCGACGCCGACGCCGATTGGCCGGTGATCGAGGCGGCTCTCCGCGCGGCCGTTGCCCAGGTCGACCAGATGCGACGCGACGAAGGCCAGGCGATGGAAGACGACCTGCGGGCCAATTGTCAGGCGATCGCGCAGGAACTCAAGGCGATCGAATCGCAGGCTCCCAAGGTGGCCGAAAGTTACCGCGACCGTTTGCTCGAACGCGTCAACAAGCTGATGGCAGAGTTCAACGTGACGGTCGACGCTGCGGATATCGTTCGCGAAGTAAGCCTGTTTGCCGATCGTTGTGACATTTCCGAGGAGGTCGTGCGGTTGGCGAGCCACCTCGACCAGTTTGGTTCGATCATGGGTTCGCCGCCCGACCCGGACGGCAACAAGAGTGCTGGCCGCAAGCTCGAGTTTCTCACGCAGGAGATGTTCCGCGAGACGAACACGATCGGCTCGAAGGCGAACGACGTAGAGATTGCTCGTGGCGTGATCGAAATCAAAACAACGATCGAGCGGTTGCGCGAGATGATCCAGAACGTCGAGTGAGCCCAGCTCCGGATCGCGAACACGCTGCAGGGCGACGTCGTCGTCGACTTTGGACCAAATTACCCGAGACCAAGAGTTCCGAGACGAAGAAACCGGCTGTCGTTTGAGGCCGCGACGCACATTGGCAATGGTACAAAGCAAGCGTGGATGCCTGATCGTGATTTCGGGGCCTTCGGGTTCGGGGAAAACGACACTGCTGCGCGAGCTGTATCAGCGTTGCAATCGGCCGCTGGTTGCCAGTGTGTCGGCGACCACGCGGCGACCGCGACCGGGGGAAGTCGACGGCGTCGACTACCACTTCCTCGACGAAGACGAGTTTGCCCGTCGCCGTGCGGCCGGCGACTTCCTCGAATGTTTCGAGGTTTACGGCCGGGGGCACTGGTACGGCACGCTCCGCCACGAGGTCGCCACTGGTCTTGAGGCGGGAAAATGGGTAGTGTTGGAGATTGACGTACAGGGCACCAAGGCGATCGTCGACCAGTTTCCCGACGCGGTGACGATCTTCGTGCGGCCGGCGTCGACGGCCGAGTTGGAGCAACGATTGCGCCGACGGGCTACCGAGTCCGAAGACGAACTGCGACGGCGGCTCGACGTGGCCAGGCGCGAATTGGATCAGGCTGACGTTTATCGATATCAGGTCGTCAACGACGATCTTGCCGAGGCGGTCAGCCAGCTTTGTCGAATTGTCGAGACCTGCGGAGACTAGTCGAATATGTACGACGCGCTGAAAGAAGAGGAAATCGTCAAGAAGGTGGGTGGCCGCTTCAAGCTTTCCACCTTGATCCAGAAGCGGCTCGTGGCGCTCAACGCCGGGGCCCGCCCCCTCGTCGAGAATCCCTCGCGCGACAAGATGATGATCGTGATCGAGGAGATTCTTGGCGACAAGATCTACCTCGACATGGAAAACAACGTGCAAGTGGCCGACGGGCCTTCCCCCGACGCGCCGCCTGAGCTCGACCTGGCAAATCTGTGAGCCGCAGTATGACGTCCCGCAGGATTGCCATCGGTTTGACCGGCGGCGTGGCTTGCTACAAAACGGCCGCGCTGGTCAGCCACTTAGTGCAATCTGGTTGCGACGTCGAAGTCGTGATGACCGACGCCGCCGTGCATTTTGTCGGCCCGGCCACGTTCCAGGCCCTCACGGGACGCCCCGTGCGACGTGGGGTGTTCGACGAGCCCGGCCATCCGCTCGGTTCGCACATCCACCTCGCCCGCGACTGCGAGTTGCTGTGCGTGGCGCCGGCGACGGCCAACTTTCTCGCCAAGGCGGCCCACGGACTGGCCGACGATCTGATCAGCACGCTATATCTCGCCTTTGCCGGCCCCGTCGTCGTCGCGCCGGCGATGAACAGCGAGATGTGGGCCAGCGCCGCCGTGGAACGCAACGTCGAGCAGCTGCGCCGCGACGGTGTCGAGTTCGTCGGACCTGAGAGCGGTTGGCTGAGTTGCCGCACCAGCGGTGCCGGTCGCATGGCCGAGCCTGCTGCGATCGCCGAGGTCATCCGCAGCAATCTGCCACTGCAGGACGACACCTGAGCCGATCGCTTCGTGGCGAGCGCCGTGACCGTGGTTCCAATGCTTCATTCGAGGCTTTCAGCCGACGTGAGCCCTCAGCCGACGTGAGAAGATGGCCCGTATCCTCATCACCTCCGGACCGACGCGCCAGTACCTCGACCCGGTCCGGTATCTCACCAACGCGTCGAGTGGACGGATGGGGTTGGCTCTGGTCGAAGCCACGCTCGCCTTGGGGCACGTGCCGATCGTCGTTTCCGGGCCAGTGGATGTCGAGTATCCCTCGTCGGTCGACGTGCGACAGGTGACCGCAACTGATGAAATGTTGGCCGCGGCGCAAGAGGCGTTCGCTGATTGCGACGGACTGATCGGCGCTGCCGCACCGTGCGACTACCAGCCGATCAAAGTGGCCGACAACAAGATCAACAAGACCGGCCGGCCGCTGGTTCTGGAACTGGTGGAAACGGCGGACGTGGTGGCAACGCTGGCCGCCGACAAGGGCCGCCGCTGGGCCGTCGGGTTTGCCCTGGAGACCGAAGATCAACGGCTGCGGGCACTGGCAAAACTCGAACGGAAATGTTGCGACCTGATGGTCCTCAACGGCCCCGCCGCGATGAATTCCGAGGACAACACCGTGGAGGTGATCGACCCCAGCGGCGCGGTGATCGGCGCATTCGGCGGATCGAAGTACCTCGTCGCCCGCGAGATTCTTGGTATCATCGACGCCCGGCTGATCCGCCGTCCGGCAGCCGAGTAAGCCCCTCCCTGCCAGCCAGCGACCTAGCTCGATGTCCCGACCCATTCAGTGCATCAGTGCCGGCATCCTCGTTGCCGACCACGTCTGTCAGCCGATCGATCATCACCCGGTTGCCGGTGAGTTGGTGCTCACGGACCGGCTGATGCTCACGATCGGCGGCTGTGCGGCCAACGTGGCGATTGACCTGGCGAGGCTCGACGTCGAAGTCGGCGTGATTGGCTGTGTCGGACGCGACGTCTTCGGTCGCTTCGTCACTGACACGCTCGATGAGGTTGGCATCGATACGGCCGCGATTCGCGCCGACGACAAGGCGGGTACTTCGGGCACGCTGATCGTCAACGTGCGCGGCGAGGATCGGCGGTTCGTGCACTACATCGGTGCCAACGCCGCGTTCACCGTCGACGACCTGCCCATCGAGGAAATTCGCCGGGCAAAGGTCTTTTATCTGGGCGGATACCTGTTGATGCCCAACCTCGATCCCGAGCGGTTGGGAAAACTCTTGGGTGAACTGCGCCGCTCGGGTGTCAAAACCGTCGTCGACGTGGTGGTCCCCGGCGAGGGGGATCATTGGTCGCGGTTGCGGCCCGTGTTGGCCGAGACCGATTTCTTTTTGCCCAACGGCGACGAGTCGGCCGTGATCACCGGTCACACGGATCCGATCGAACAGGCCGCGGCATTTCGCGAGGCCGGTGCCGACACGGTCGTGATCACCTGCGGCGGCGAGGGGGCCGTGCTTGTCGGCCCTAACGAGCGGCTGCGTTCCGGGACGTTTCCTACCGAGTTCATTGGCGGCACCGGTGCCGGCGACGCATTCGACGCCGGGTTCATCGCTGGTCTGTTGGCCGGTCTCGATTCGCGCGGGTGTTTGGCCTGGGGCAGTGCGTTGGGCGCCAGTTGCGTTCGCTCGGTGAGCGCGACCGACGCCGTCTTCACGCGCGCCGAGGCGTCGGCGTTTCTTGCCGCGCATCACCTCGAATTTGAATCGTTCTAAACACGGTGTGACAGCGCGCGCTGCTGGGACCGCCCTGCCCCGGCCCGGTGAGATGCGTCTTACGAGCCGTCGGGACTGATTTCAGCCTCGCGGCGACGCCGCATGGTCCACGGCGGTTCGACCATCAGGTACGCCATCACTGAAATCGACGTTGCCGCCAGTACGACGGGAATGTGCCACCCCATGTTGCTGACCTGTGGCTGGAGGAACGTCTCCCAACCCAGCGCGACATGAGCGAGCCAAACGCCCGCGCCGAGCATCATGCTCGCCAAAGCTGCCGCCTGGCCACGGGGCTGTAGATACAGGCCGAATAACATTGGTGCGAGCAGGCCGACGAGCGTAAGTGCGTAGGCGTTTTCCAGCAAGCTGTAGGCGTTTTCACCGACGTAGGCCAGCGCGAGGCTGCAACCGGCCACCAGCAAAACGGCCCAGCGGTTCAGCGACAGCAGCGGAGCGGTGCTGAACTTGGAAAACACGTTCTGCGCGAGCACGCCGGCCGGTGAAAGTATGGCGCTGTCGATGGTCGACAGCACGGCCGACATCAACGCGACGGTGAACACGACGGCGAGTGCCGGATTCAGGAAGGCGTGGGCCAGCGCGGGCAGGATCGCGGCGGTGCGATCGGCGGGGAACAGCAGGTTCGACGCGAGTCCCAGGCCCACCGGGATCGTACCGAAAGCGAGGTAGACGACGGCGGCAACCTGGCAGGCCCGCCGCGCCACACGTTCCGACTTGGCCGCGAACACGCGTTGCATGAGGTCCTGCCCCGGTAGGTTGCCCAGGGCACCGACGGCGAGCACGCCGCACCATGCCCAGAATTCGGCGGCAGTGTCGGTGGGCACGACCGTGCGCAATTCGGCAGGTGTCTCCGTCGCCAGCCGGCTCCAGCCCGTGACGGCGTCGCCGCTGCCCAACTCGAAGAGGACCACGACGCCCAAAACCAACAGGCCGGCGAGCACCAGTGTGATTTGCACCGCATCGGTGAGCGTCACCGACCACATGCCGCCCATCAGCGTGTAGCCGGTGCCCACGACCGCAACCAGCACGAGGCCCACGCGCGGATCGATGCCGAAGTATAACTCGAGCATTCCCGCCAGGGCGACGAACTGCGCGGCGATCCAACCGAAGTAGCTGGGGACCATGATGACGGCGCTCACCGTCTCGGCCGCCACGCCAAAACGGCGGCGAAACAAATCGGGCACGGTCAAGAGCCGCTCCCGCCACATGGGACCGGCGACGAACCAGCCGGCCAACAGCAGGCACAATCCGGCGCCGAGTGGGTCGAGTGCCGCGGCCCGAAGCCCCTGGACGCGGACCTCGTCGGCGGCGGTCAACATCGTGCCGGCACCGAACCAGGTGGCCAACAGCGTCATCCAGGCCAACGACAAGGGGAGTTGCCGACCGGCGACGAGGAAGTCTTCCACGTTGTGGATCCGCCGCTGCGAGACGTAGGCCAGCACGTACATCGCCACGACGTACAGCGCGATCGTTCCTCCCAGCAGCCATTGCAAACTTGGGTCAGCACGCATGCTGGTGTTGTCTCCGTCGATTCGCCCGTGATCGCGCCGTGCCGATGCTGCAGTGACTGGCAACGCTGGGCGCATGGTCCGTGGTGGTGTCGCCGCGTCACGATCATGCGACGGGTGGGCATCGGCGCCAAGCACGCACGCGGAGGCGGCGGCTTTCCAGCCACGAAAGTCAAACGAATTGCCAAAGAGCGGATCGCGTCGGCCAGGCATCGTATCGCGGCGCAGGAGCCGGAGGAACGGTTGAACCGACAACGCCCGTCGATTGTGCGCGCTCGCTGGCAATTGACCAGAGAAGTTTTTGAGCCAATGGTTGACAGTGGCCTACTCAAGCGACGATGCCCAAATGCGACAACCGGGGGCCAGATGTGGTCGGGGGGCAACGCGGCCGCGGCGCGGCCCTTGGCAGACATGGTGTCGATTATGGCACCGAACTTCGCATTGCCGCAGGGGTTGCGGCGGGAGCGCGGCCCAGCGATCGCAGCCCCTGCGACGAATGGCATCGAGGTTGCAACCGTAGTCAGACGCAACTTATCCCACCGCGACCACCGCCAGTCGGCGGCTGTCAGCCGGCGCGGAAGTTGAGCACTCCTGCCGAGCACGGTGCCACGGGGCGCCGTACCACTTGGCAAAGGCCCCTCAGCTGGTCGGCAGCGGCGACATCGCCGCCCTGCCACGAGCCGCACCGCAACGGTGCACCGGAGTGCCGCCGCCGACTGTCACGAAAAAAAGCCCCGCCCACTCCGGCGGGGCTTTTTCTTTTGCATCGGACGTGGTTCACGCACCGATCAACGTCGTGCCATTGCCCGGCGCATCGTACAACGCAAACGCTATTTCAGATCGATCGTGCCGAGGTCGTTGTCTCGGGCTTCGATCACGAGCTCCAACGGGGTCGTGGCAGGGTCCGCGTAACGCCCCTCGAGCAGGTCGACCGGTCCGGCGACCGACTTGTCTTCTTCGTCGACTTCGGCGCCTTCGACTTCCGGCGGCGCCGTAGATTCACCCAGCCATTCGACTCGGACCTTGTAGCGCCCGGGAGGAGCACCGTCGCCGTCCAAGTAGCAACTGATGGCGAAGCGGCCGTCCGCATCGGCATAGGCATACGGCCGCATCTTACGAAACTCTTCGCTTCCCTCCTGGGGGATGAGCGTGACCACGGCACCCGAGGCGGGCTCGCCATCGACGGTGATCTGGCCTGTTGCGGGATAGACAGCCTCGCGTCCGACGCCACACCCGCCGGTCAGGGCAAGCAGACTGGCAACGGCGAGGCACTCGTAAGCGATCAATGCGCGGCGGCGGGTGTTCATCGGAGCGAAGGTCTTTCTATATCACGTTGCGGCCGTTCGGCATCGCACCGGCGCGGCCGGCGGCTATTTTTTGTTGAAGGCAACGTCGCCTTCGAACGCGGTGAACAGCGTGACGAAGGTTTCGGCGTCGATGTTGTCCGGATGGTAGTGGACCGAGGCGTCGCCGTAGAGGAAGTTGGCACCGTTGCCGTGGAAGGCGTAGATTTCGTTCGAGTTGTTGCAGTTGAAGAGTTGGCCGCCACCGCCGCAGATGTCATGGGTCCAGAACTCAGTGGACTCGTCCGCCCAGCGGAAGCTGCCGGTCATGCCGGTGCGGACACCGTCCACGTATAAGAAAGGTCGTCCGGCATCTTCGAAGAACATCAGGGTGTTGGAGAGGCCGTCGGTGATCATGGCGAAACGGACTTCCTGATCGGGGGGGCCGCCGCCCGACTTGGGATCGCGGAAGATGCCCCACCAGTTGGTCCGGGGTCGCACGATGCCGGAAAGCAACACACTGCGGCAGTTTCCGGTGATTTGTTCGTCAACGGCGTAGTCGGTGATCCAGTTGCGTTTGCCGCCGCCGGGGGCCGACGGGCAGACGAACAACGGAATGTCAATTTCCGTGGCTGCTTTGTTCTTGGGTGAATTCCACGGCGAGTTGAAGTTGTAGAGGTCGTAGGCGGCTTGTTGCTCGATGAACGGGAGCAGCCGCGTGTGGACCGAGCTATCGTATTGGGTGCCGAAATACGACGGGGGGATTTGCCGGTGGGTGTCGTGATAGCCGTGGATGGCCAGGCCGATCTGACGCATGTTGTTGTTGCACTGGGCGCGACGGGCGGCCTCGCGGGCCGCTTGCACGGCGGGCAGCAACAACGCGATCAGGATGCCGATGATGGCGATCACGACCAGCAGTTCGACGAGGGTGAACCCGGCACGCGGGGCGTGAATCGACCGCTCACGCACGGTGCGGCGCACTTTTGGCAAGACCATCGGCATCGTCAACTCCTTGTCGGGTGTGGGGGGCCACTGCGTGGCGGACAGCGAAGTAGAAATGTCGAAAAGGAAATCGTGTCTGATCGGCGCGGAGCGTCCGCTGCTGGGCTGCGTTTTGCTGGCAGTTCCCGTCTTCGGCCGGCTGATCGATTGATCGGCCAAGGAAATTGACGACGGTGAACGCCGCGGGGCGACAGCACGGCGATTATAGCAGACGGGCTTTGCCGGCGCCTGCCCCTGTCCGGTGAAGAGTCGATGAACGGACCGGGCGAACGGGCTTCGGCCGCAGCAGGCCGCCATAAGAGCCAACAGAAAGGCAGCGGGCGGCCACAGAAATGGACCGGCGGCCGGTCCCGATGCTGGGGCCGACCGCCGGTGTTTTGAACAGCTTGTCATGACGCGGGAGGCGCTCACCGCTTCCGCGTGTCGTCCTCGCTGGCCGAGGCCGAGCGTTGGGTGAGCCGCTTCTGCAGTTCGCCGTCGAGCTCGGTGATGTGGATGTTGCGGTTGACGACCTTGCCGCTCTGGTCGACTAGCAACATGGTGGGCAGCGTGAGGATGCCCATCTCGTTGGCCAGCCGGCCGTCGAGTCCCTCGGGCTCGTAGAGCTGTTGCCAGGGGACGCGGGTGCTCTTGAGGTAGTTTTCGACGGCGGCCTTGTCGCTGTCGAGCGCGACGCCGAGGATGGCCAACCCGCTGTTGCCGTAGACGGCGTAAAGCTCCTTGAGGCGAGCCAGGTCGGCGCGGCAGGGTTCACAGTGGGTGGCCCAGTATTGGACGAGCACGACCTTGCCGCGATACTGGCCGAGGCTGGCCCGTTTGCCGTCGATCGTGTTGCCCTGGATGTCGATCAGCTTGCCGACCGACTCGAGGCGGCGACGCGCACCGTCGGCTTTGGCGGCGCCTGGCGCCTTGGGGAAGTTGCTGACGAGTTGGCCGTACCACTTCATCGCGTCTTCTTCCTGGCCGGCAAACTCCTGGGCGATGCCCAGCTGCAGCAAGGCTTCAGCCGTGTCGGGGCTCTGCGGATAGGCCGTGACGTAGGTTTCGAGGTCCTTGAGCCACTGCTCCTGGATCTTGAGGAAGTCGGGCGATTCGCCTTGGAGGCTGAGAGTGTACTCGCCCGTGATCACGCGGAACTTGACGTAGGCCGTGAGTTCTTCGTTCTTGCCGTCTTTGGCGAGCCGCTCGTAGAGACCGTTTAATCGCTGCATGCCGTCGGGATAGGTGCCCGAGAGCATCGCGGCGCTGACGGTGTCGGCAAGTTGGCGCAGCCACTGTTGGCGGTCTTCCTCGCTGGCGGCGTCGTTGGCAAGTTCTTCGATCAGGTCGGCGCGTTGCTTATTGTACTTGGCCATCTCGTCGGGCGACGCGCTGTTCGTGGCGGCCTTTTCCAGCTCGTCGAGCTGGGCCAACACTTTTTGCGTCTTGCTGTCCGGGGCGCGGGCGTCGCCGCCAACCTGCGGCACGAGCGGCGCGGGTTGGAAGAAGATTCCCGAGTCGGCCAACGCCGTGTCGCCACCCACCGGCGGAACGTCGACGACGCGCCAGTTGTCGCCGACGCGGATCAGCGTGCCGATGGGGAACTGGTCGTTCTTGCCCTCGGTCTCGATGATGGCGACGACGTTTTCGTAGACCAGCATATCGTGCTGAGCGGTGTTTTCACCGGCGGGCACCTGGCCCGGTCGGGTGGCACCGAACTGCACCCACTCGGTCTTGTCGCTGACCGACTTTTGCAGCTTGGCCAGCTTGCTGAACCGCTCCGTAGCCGTGCTGTTCATCTCGCCCATCCGCTTGCCGATCTCATCGGCCAGACCGAGCTGTTTGAGCTCTTCGGGCGTGATCAACACGAGTTGAAATCGTTTGACGTCGCCGGTGGCCAGGGCGCGAACGACTTCGGCGGTGACCTCTTCGGCCGAGATTTGTTTCCAGGCGTCGATCTGGCCGTCTTCGTTCTTATCGAAGCCCCAGCGACTGCCGCCGAGGTTGAGCCAGCGATACTGGTCGGCCTTGCCGTTGAAGTTCGAGTCGATGTCGCGGTAGACCTCGGCGCCATTGGCGTAGTAGCACCACTCGTCGACGGTATTGTCGCCATTCGTGTCGTTGAAGCGTCGCAGCACCTGTCCATTGGCGTCGGTGACGACCCAGCCGGACTGTTTGCCTTCCTTCTCGGCGCCGACGTTGCATTTTTCCATTTCAGCGGCGGCGGGTGTGTCGAATTCGACGTCGCGCTGGACGGGCCGCACCGAGAGCGCCTGTTGCGCGGTGGGTGCGGAGGCTCCCAGCGCGCTGGAAGTCAAAGCCGGTGCGAGGAGTGCGACCAAACCGAGTTGCCACGAGCGGCGGAAATCCCTGACCATCGAGCAGTTCCTTTTTCAGGTGTAGCTGTCACTGCTGTCGCCGGCACGCGTCGGCACACGCGGCGGTTCGAGCGCCCTACGTTCAGTAACTTCGGCCAACGAGCGCCGCTGAGGAAAACGTTTTGTGCCGGATTTTGCGGTTGTGGCGCGGCGCGAGATGCTAGCGTGGACTGCGCGTGAGAAGGTTGGGCGTGCGGTGAAAGGTTGTTTTGACTGCGAAATTCGCGATCAAACATCCTAATGTCCTTGACATCGGCCGAGGAACTCCCAGTGACCGATTGTCGTTGACTTTCGCTGAGCGGTTGAGCGTCAAAAACTGTCTTTGTCAGAGTATATACTTGCTCAAGTCCTCGTTCTCGACGACGTCGTTGAGGCGTTCTTTGACGTAGGCGGCGTTGACGGTGACGCGGCCGAGGCCCATGTCGGGGGCTTCGAAGCTCACCTCTTCCAGCAGCCGTTCCATGATCGTGTAGAGGCGGCGGGCGCCGATGTTCTGCGTCTGTTCGTTCACGTGGAACGCGCAGGCGGCGAGTTCGTCGATGCCGTCCTTGGTGAACAGCAACTCGACCCCTTCGGTGTTCATCAGCGCGGCGTACTGCTTGGTCAGGGCGCTGTTGGGCTCGGTGAGGATGCGGACGAAGTCGTCGCGAGTCAGCCCGGACAACTCCACGCGGATCGGAAAACGACCCTGCAACTCGGGCATCAGGTCGCTCGGCTTGGAACGATGGAAGGCACCGGCGGCGATGAAGAGGACGTGATCGGTGCGGACGTAACCGTACTTCGTCTGCACGGTCGTGCCTTCAACGATTGGCAAGAGGTCGCGCTGCACGCCCTGCCGCGAGACGTCGGCGCTCTTGGACTGTTCGCTGGCCGTCACCTTGTCGATCTCGTCAAGGAAGACGATGCCGAGGTTTTCGGCCAGGTCGATCGCCTGGGCGTTGACCTTTTCGGGATTGATCAGGGCCTCGCACTGCTGGTCGAAAAGCACACCGCGGGCTTCGGCGACGGTCAGCTGACGGCGCTGCGTGTTCTTCGGCAGGATTTTTTCAAACATCCCCTGCAGGTCGAAGTCGGTCTGTTCAAGGCCCGTGCCGGTAAGCATCATCGGCACGGCTTTCTGCTCGATGGTGATTTCGACGGTGCGTTCTTCGAGTTCGCCGGCCCGCAACATGCCGCGCATCTTTTCGCGGGTGCGTTCGTAACGTTCGCCGGCGTCGGGGGCGTCGGCCGAGACGTCGATCGTGGCGGGCCTGGGGACAAGCAGGTCGAGCAGGCGGTCTTCGGTTCGCTGTTCGGCTTCCTTCTGCACGCTTGTGCGTTCCTGCTCCTGGACCAGGCCGATGGCGTTTTCCACGAGTTCGCGGATAATGCTTTCGACGTCGCGGCCGTAGTAGCCCACCTCGGTGAACTTGGTCGCTTCGACCTTGATGAACGGCGCACCGGTGAGTTTGGCAAGCCGGCGGGCGATTTCGGTCTTGCCGACGCCGGTGGGGCCGATCATGAGGATGTTCTTCGGCGCAACTTCGGCGCGCATGTCTTCGCTGAGCCGCTGACGCCGCCAGCGGTTGCGGATCGCCACGGCGACGGCGCGCTTGGCGTCGGCTTGGCCCACGATGTGCTCGTCGAGTTGGCCGACGATTTCGCGAGGGGTCAGGTCGCGCACGGCAGTTCCTCCACCACGATGTTCGAGTTCGTGTAGATGTCGATCTCGGCGGCAATCTCGAGCGATTGGCGGACGATCTCGGCCGCGCTCAGCGACGAGTGACGCACCAGGGCGCGGGCGGCGGCGATGGCGTAGTTGCCCCCCGAGCCAATCCCCACGATGCCGTCGGTCGGGCTGATCACGTCGCCCGTGCCGGAGACCAACAACGTCGTTTCGGCGTCGACGACCAGCAGCATCGCTTCGAGTTTGCGAAGCAGGCGGTCGGTGCGCCAGTCCTTGGCCAGCTCGATCGCGGCGCGGGTGATCTTGCTGGCGTGTTCGTTGAGCTTTCCCTCGAAGCGCTCGAGCAACGCGAAACTGTCGGCGCTGCTGCCGGCAAATCCGACGAGCACATTGCCATCCATGAGTCGGCGAATCTTTGCCGCGTCGGACTTCATCACACTGCTGCCCAGCGTCACCTGGCCGTCGCCGCCGATCGCGACGGTACCCTTGTGTCGCACGGAGAGAATTGTTGTGGCGTGCATCTTCAGAGGATCGCGTGATTCTGCGAGCATCGAAAGCAACCGTTATTTGCGCAACAAGCGGGTTAAAGCGATTGATCAGGCCACATTCTGACGCAATTGGCACGACCGCACCAGGGGCCGCGCGACACGGGTGTCGCATCGCCATGCGCGTCGTGGGGGGGCAGTCCGCGACCGGTCGATCACTCGCTATAATTGACCAGCCGCCCTGCACAGACCTTCCGTTGGCCACTGAAATCTATGTCGACAGCGAATCAGCCCAGCTGGCGCGATGGCACGTTTTCGATACCGGACATGGATTGTCCCGACGAGATGGTGCTGGTTGAACGTGCGCTGCGCGGCGTTGACGGCGTTGATGAACTGGCGGCGGACTATCTGCGGCGCCGGTTGCGGGTTCGCTACGACGGTGATCAAACCGACGGCGAAGCGATCTGCCGCGCGCTGGTGGGCGCCGGACTGAATGCAACGCAGGTCGAGACGACGTCGGAACTTCCCATCGTGGACGCCCCGGCGAGCGAATTGTCCATCGACAACCGGGCCCGACTGACGATCGCGGGAATTGCACTGCTCGTTGTTGCGGGCATCTGTGTGGCACTCGGTTGGAGCGGCGCCGCCAACGTGCTGGCGATCGCCGCGACCGTCGTCGCCGGCGGTCCAGTGGCGCGGGCCGGCTGGCGGGCCGTGCGGCTCCGCGTCTTGGACATGAACGCGCTGATGACCATTGCCGCGGTGGGGGGCATCGCCACGGGCGAATCACTCGAGTCGGCCACGGCGATGTGTCTATTTGGCGTGTCGCTGTGGCTGGAGCGTTATAGCCTGGGACGCACGCGCCGCGCCGTCGGCACACTCGCGGCACTCGCGCCTCAAGTCGCGCACCTCAAACGCGGCGATGCAATCGAGGACGTGCATCCGAACGAGTTGGCCGTGGGCGACACGGTGTTGGTGCGTCCCGGTGAACGCATTCCGATCGATGGCGTCGTGACGGCCGGTGCTTCGAGCGTCAACGAAGCGCCCATCACCGGCGAGTCGGTTCCCGTCGACAAAGACGTCGGTGATCGCACGTTCGCCGGCTCGCTCAACGGCGAAGGAAGTCTAACCCTGAGCGTGGCCGCGCTAGCCGCGCAGAGCACGTTGGCCGGCATTCAGCGGCTCGTCGACGACGCCAACGCCGACCGCTCGCCGACTAGTCGTTTTATCGATCGCTTTGCCAGTTGGTACACGCCGATCGTGATCGTGCTGGCCGTGCTGGCAGCCGTCGTGCCGACGGCGCTGGGATACTTTGACATCGTGCCATATTTTGCGCAGCGGCCGTTTGTCGTTTGGGTACATCGGGCCTTGGTGCTGCTTGTGATTGCCTGTCCCTGTGCGCTGGTGATCGCCACGCCGGTGACCATCGTCTGTGGGCTCTATCATGCCGCGCGGCGGGGGCTGTTGATCAAGGGGGGCGAACACCTTGAAGCGGCGGCCACGATCCGCGGCGTTGCCTTCGACAAGACGGGCACACTCACGCGGGGCGCGCCCGAGGTCGTCGACGTCATAGTGGTCGACGGCGCGCCAGACAATTTTGCGAATCGCGGCGATTCAGGCGGCGTCGTCACGACGGACGACGTGTTGCGGATTGCCGGTGCGCTGGAACACCATAGCGAGCACCCCTTGGCTCAGGCGATCGGCCGGGCGGCCGACGCGGCGAACGGCGAGTGTGACGCGTCGGCCGAGGATTTTGAGGCACTGCGCGGATTCGGTGTGCGCGGCACGATCGACGGGGTGACGTATCTGGTCGGTCGCGCCTCGATGTTCCTGGAGAACGAGAACCTCGACGCGTCTAGCCGAGAGCACCTTCGCCGGTTGGAGGAAGACGGCCGACGCACGTGCGTGTTCGTTGGCATGGCGCAACACGTGCTGGGGGCGATTCTGCTTGAAGACGGCCTGCGTCCCGAGGCGGCGTCGGCAATCGCGGCGCTGCGCGACTTGGGTGTGAGCCCGATTGTGATGCTCACGGGCGACCGCCAGGAGGTGGCTGACCGGCTCGGTGCGGAGGTCGGCATTGACGACGTCCGCGCGGGGCTGTTGCCGGAGGAGAAACTCGAAGCGGCGAAACAGCTCGCGCGGTCGCACGAGGCGCTGGCGATGGTCGGCGACGGAGTGAACGACGCCCCTGCCCTGGCGGTGGCACGACTGGGGATTGCTTTTGGCGGCGAGGCGAGCGCAACGGCCATCGAGTCGGCCGACGTGGTCGTCGTGGCGCCGTCGTTGAGCCGGGTGCCGGAATTAATACGATTGGGCCGACGCTGTCGCCGGTTGCTGTGGCAGAACATCACTGTGGCGCTGGCGATCAAGGCTGCCGTGCTGGCGTTGGCCGTTTCCGGGCTGGCGACGATGTGGATGGCCGTCGCTGCCGACGTGGGCGCCAGTCTGCTGGTGATCTCCAACGGTATGAGGCTTTTGGGGACGAGTCCCCCGGAGTGAACCTTG
>JAGQPT010000207.1 GCA_020426575.1 Planctomycetales bacterium | reverse complement strand
CTACGATGTTTTGGCTCAGCATCGCGATCGACTGGACGTTCGAGACGCGTGTAGCACTCCGCGCATCGGTCCTCTTTCTCGCCGCCGTCGCTTCCGTCGGCGTGTTCATCTGGTACGGCGTTGTCCGTGCAATTCGCCCCCTGCCGGCGAGGGAACTTGCCGTGCTCATCGAGCGTGCCAACCCCCGAGTCGGCGACAGCCTGATCACGGCCATCGAACTTACCGACGATTCCGACACGGGCCGTCAGGAGACCTTGTCGACGCAACGCAAGTTCCAACCCACGATGGTGCGACACACGATCGACGCGGCCGAGTCCGCCTGCCACCACGTCGAATTGGACGGCATATTCTCCGTGCTTCCGCTGTTGAAAGCAGTGACGGTTGCTGGATTCCTGGCCGTCTCCGTATTTGGCTTTTCACTTGCCGCTCCCGACGCGTTGGGCGTCTGGGTGCGGCGAAACGTTCTCTTGGACGACGCACCGTGGCCGCGAAAGACACGGCTCACGACGGCCGGATTCCAGGACGGCATGATCAAGGTCGCGCGCGGTACGGACTACCAACTCCAGGTATTCGCCGACACGACCGGTATCGTACCCGCCATCGTCGAAGTGCGCTATCAGAGCGAGCGCGGCGGTCGAGGGCGGGCTAAAATGATCCGCGAGGGAGACGCCCTCTCGACGGGTGCGGACGAACAAAAGTACATCTACACGTTCCAATCGATGTTGGCGTCGACCCAGCTCACCGTTGCCGGCGGCGACGCACGCATCCGTGATCTGACAATCGAAGTCGTCGACAGCCCCCAGCTCACCAGTATCGACATGGGCTGCGACTATCCGGACTACCTCGATCGCCGCAATGAAACGTTGTCCGTTGCCGGCGCGATCACCGTTCCCCGCGGCACGGCCCTCACGCTGGACGCTGATGCCAACAAGCCGCTCGTCCAGGTGAAACTTGCCCGCTCGACGCCAAACGGCGAACCAACCGAGCAATCAATCGATCTCGCCGATTCGGCGCCCAGCCGGCTGCACGTCGACCTCGGCATCGTCGACAGCGACCAATCAATCGAGCTGACGTTGTCCGATAGCGACGGCATCACGTCACGCAAGGCCACCGAACTTGTTATCCGTGTGGAAGACGACGCGCCGCCGCGGGTGAAAGTACGCCCGCACGGCGTGGGGACCGCTATCACGTCGATGGCCCTTATACCGCTTCGCGGCACGATCGAAGATGATCATCGCCTGACGGCTGCGCGGATCGGCTATCGAATCGACTCCGAGGAGTGGCGGAACCAACCGCTCGGTTCGGCGCAGCTCGACGACGTACTGACCGACGTCGACGAGCAGTTCGACGTGGCAACCCTGCACCTTGACCCCGGCAAGCAGCTCACGCTGCAGGTCGAGGCCGAGGACAACCGCGCGATCGGCGACGGCCCCCAGTCGGCGGCGTCCGAACCTGTGCGATTTGAAATCGTTACGCGTGACGACCTGATGGCGATGCTTGAATCGCGCGAGCTCAACCTGCGACGTCGTCTGCAGGCGCTGATCGACGACGTCGGCCGCGTTCGCGACTCGCTCGCCGCGCTGGAAACCGACGTCGCTACGCCAAGCGCATCCCCACAAACAAAAACCACGGCCGACGCGAATGAAACCTTCGACGCCGCGTCGCTTGCCGGTATCCGCTTGCACCGCGCCCAACAAGACAGCCGAAAAAACGCCGAAGAGACCCTCGGCATTGCCAACAGCATCGAGGCCATCCGCGAAGAGCTCATCCACAATCGAGTCGATTCGGAAGAAACCAAGGAGCGGCTAACCGCTGGCGTCGCGAACCCACTCAACCACATCGCGCGCGAGTCGTTCGCCACGCTCGACGTCCAGTACCAGCAGCTTCAGACGGACCTGGAGAACCATGGCGAAATCGGGGCGCCGCGGCCGGCATTGGCGCAGATTGACACAATTCAACGCGAAATGCGAGCCGTGCTGGCGCGAATGCTCGAAATGGAGACGTTCAACGAACTTGTTGACACTTTGCGCGAACTGATTGAAACCCAGGACGATGTGCAAACCGCCACGCAACAGTTGCGCCGCCGTTCGGTCCTCGACCTCTTGGGGGACTAGCAATGTCGAACGCCGCCACCAATAACTGTCGGCCGGTACCCGAAGGCCAACTGTCCATGTCACCATCAACCGATACAGGCCCGGGTGCGGGCACGATCGAAATGACGCGCCCCCTACGCACACAATCGCCCATTCACACTGGCGGCTCGGCTCCTCGTCGCCGGCGCTTCCGCACGCCATCGGCTTGCATCGCATTGACAATCGCGTTGGCGGTAAACTTCGCGATGTCGGCTGAAGTCTTGCTTGCCAACGCGGCTGACCTCGCAATCACGGAACTGGCAGCGGCGAACAGTCCCGACGACAGCGCTGCCGAGGCGCCCGCTGACGACGCAACTTCTTCGGAGGCAGGATCGTCGGCCGATCACGTCGCCCGTGATCAGGCGCAGCTAGCAAATCGGTTTAAGCGTCTGGAGGAAACGTTCCTCCGCCTGGCGGAACTTAGCGGTGCCAGCGACCCCGGCCAGGCCGAGCTCCTCCGTAAAGCAATGGTTGAAAGCAAACAGCGGTTGATTGCCGTGCAGTTGGAGCAAATCGTCGAGCGCCTGGAAAACGATCGCCTGGGCGACGCACTCGCGGCGCAACAGCGTGTGCGGGAGGATCTCAAGGCGCTGCTCGAACTGTTGCTCAGCGACGTGCGGGCCGACCGACTCGAACAGCAGCAGCAGCGCACCGCAGAGTGGCTCAAGCAAATCGACGATCTCATCCACCGTCAACAATCTCTGCGGGGTCGCACCGAGCGAGCCGACAACGCCTCGCAATTGGCCGAGGATCAGGGAGAGTTGGCCGACGAAACCGACGCCCTTCGCCAAAGCATGGCCGATCCCGCCTCAGGTGAGCCGTCCGACCGGGCCAACGGTGACCAGAAAGGCGGCGCCCCGAAAAACGCTGACGCGCGCGGCGGCGAGAACAAGCCAGTCGGTCGCGACGACGCCTCCGATTTGACGGACGACGACACGTCGCCCCGGAACGACAAACCCGGCGCCGATGCAGAAAGTCAGAATGCCGAGCCTGGTGAATCCGCCGAGGGTGGAAATCAGCGCGAGGGCGAGCCATCACCGGCCGGCGAACCGGGCCAAACAGGTGATGCCGCAGAAAAAAACGGTGGCGAGGAAACCAATCCGGCCGGCGAAGGTGAATCGGCCGAGTCGAGTGGAGCAGACGAGTCGGGGGAGACGAGTGAATCTGGCGAGAGCGAGTCGGGCGCGGGTGAATCTGGCGGCGACGGGGCCCAGGGCGAACAGTCTCCCAGCGAGCAGCGTTTAGCAGAAGCCCGCCGCCGCATGAGACAGGCCCGAGAACGCCTCGAACAGGCTGAGCGCAAAAGTGCCGTCGAGGAGCAAAACGAGGCGCTTCGCCAGCTCGAGCAGGCCAAGGCCGAACTCGAAGAAGTGCTGCGACAACTGCGCGAAGAAGAGATTGCTCAGATGCTGACGATGCTCGAAGCCCACTTCCGACGCATGTTGCAAGAGCAAGCCGAGATCTACGAGGAGACGGCCCTCCTGGATGAGAAGCAGACGCAGCGGCCGTCACCGGGAGATCGCGTCCAGGCGACGAGGCTGAGCGAGCGCGAAGCGCAATTGGCGGCCAACGCGCTCACCGTGTTGCGTACGCTCCGCGATGACGGTTCCACCACGGCGCTCCCCGAAGCCGTCGAACACGTGCATCGCGACATGAAACAGGTGGTCGGCTTGATCGCGGACTACGATACCGGCAGCTACACCCAGGCGGTTGAGCAGGACATTATCACCGGCCTCGAAGAACTGCTCGAGGCCGTCAAACAGGCGCAGGACGAACAAGATCAGCGTCAGCAGCAGGCCCAATCGCAAAACGGGGGTCAAGCGGCAGAGCCCACTTTGGTCGACAAACTTGCCGAACTACGCATGATTCGCTCGTTGCAACTCCGCATCAACCGCCGGACACGTCAAATCGACGCGCGTGCCGCTGAGCCGAATACGCCGGCCGAGTCGGTCGACGAGGCACTGCAGCAACTCGCTGAACAGGAAGAAAGCGTGATCAGGGCTACACAAGCCATCACGGAAGGAGCCGACCAATGAGCGACATCACGCGCGCACTGCCCCCTCGTGCCGCAACTGCCTCCGCGCGGTGGATTGCAGCCATCGCCTGGGCGATTACGGTCATGGTCGCGTGTTCGCCGCCGCGCGTGCTTGCTGACGGCGCAGCGGATGCCACGATGGACGGTGCGACGGCGACGCAAGCGGCTCCGGCAACCGCCGCCTTGGTGTCGCGAGACGCACTGGTCGAGCCGATCAGCGAGTGGCTGAGCTCGACCGACGTCGACGCGGCCGCAAGCGCAGCGACGCTTGAAGGTCTCAACAATCATTTCGCCGGCGGTGACCTCGACCCCGACATGGCGCTCGAAGTGCTTGCCCGTGCCGTCGCCGCGCACGACGCTCGCGCCGAAGAACTGCTCACTTGGTGCGAGTCGAACGATGCAACCGCAACGTTGCGCGATTGGGAGTGGTTGATGGATTCATCGACGGCACCTCTGCTCCGTAATAACCTGCGCCTCTACCTGGGACGTTGGTACGCCCAACGCGGACTGTACGACGAGTCGCTGCTCCTGCTCGATCAACTCGAGACTGAGTCTGTCGTTGCCCCGGCAACGCTGCTGTTCTTCCGCAGTGTTTGCCTGCACCAGCTCGTGGAGAGCGAACGTGCTCGCGACGAGATCAACGCGCTGCTCACGCGGTTTCACTCGCTGCCGGAACGCTACGACGCCGTTGCCACGCTGTTGCAACACGACTTGGCTGAGGCCCAGCAGGGGTCGCTCGACGAAGTCGCTCGTCGCATGCGCGACGTACGACGACGTCTCGCCTTCAATCGGTCAGGCAATACCGTTCAGGAAGCTGAAGATCGAGTGGTCAGCGAGCTCGATCGCTTGATCGAAGAAATGGAAGAGCAACAGCGCAACCAGCAATCCTCGTCGTCAAGCTCCGCGGGAAGTCAGCAGCCGGGCGGCACTCCGGCCCAAGACAGCCAACTTCTCGGAGGCAATGGTCCGGGCAACGTCGCGCCACGCAACTTCGATGACACCGACAACTGGGGAAACCTCTCTGCCAAACAGCGAGAAGAAGCCCTGCAATCGCTCAGCAAAGACCTGCCCGCCCACTATCGATCCGCCGTCGAACAATACTTTCGGACCCTCGCCCGGCAGGCCTCCATCGAGGAAAGCGAATGACCCATCCGCGTTTAAAGCCGCACCAACCGCACTTTTGCAACCGCACTGCGGGCACCGGCCTCGCACTGGGCGTCGTATGCTGTTGGCTTGGATTTGTGTCGGTCACGGCCTCAGCCGTCGAAGTCAATGTCCGCCGTAGCGGCTCCGCCACCGTATCCGGAACGCTCGTCGCCATCGACGATTCAACCATCGAAGTCACCACGTCAGAACAGTCGCAGCAGTTGCCGTTGGCGTCGGTATTGAGCGTTACGCGGCTCGACGACGTTGCGGTGCCGCCTCCGTCGATGGGGCGCATCATGGTCGACTTTGTCGATCGCTCGCGACTTGCCGTGCGCAGCTTTCGCCTCGGTGACGGACAAGTCGTCGGAGAAACGTCTGACGGCTCGCCGTTTTCGCTTCCGGACGACACCGTCAGCGCGGTGCTCTTTCTGCCGCTGAGTCCGTCGCAGCAGGGCCGCTGGCGCGAACTTTGTGACGCCCCGGGAGACGGCGACATGGTCGTTGTCCGACGCAACGGCCAGCTCGATTTCATCCAGCTCGCAGTCGACGACGTCGCAGACCAGTCTCTCAACTGCACGCTCGACGGCCAGTCCCTAGAAGTCAAACGAACGAAAGTCGTCGGCATCGTTT
>JAGQPT010000206.1 GCA_020426575.1 Planctomycetales bacterium | reverse complement strand
TGCTTGGCGTTAAGCACCTGGTGCTTGATGCCGCGTTTGTCGAGCATCGCGCTGATCCGCTCGCTCTTTTCGATCGAAACCGTACCGACCAAGACAGGCCGCCCCTTGCGCGAGAGCGATCGCACCTTGGCGCGCGGCACGGTGACGGTCTGCTTCTGATCGTGGGGTTTGAACTCGAAGGCGTCGTCCGTCTCGCGCTGGATCGTACCCACCAGTTCGCTATCGCTGAGCGTGATCACGTCCCACTTGTTGAGGTGTTCGATCTCGTCGACGATGGCGTTGTATTTCTCTCGCTCCGTGCGGTAGATCACGTCGGGGAAGTTCTGCCGCTGCATGTCGCGATTCGTGGGAATGGCGATCACGTCAAGTCCGTAAATCTTCCAGAACTCGCTCGCTTCGGTCATGGCCGTACCGGTCATGCCGGAGAGTTTGTTGTAGAGTTTGAAGAAGTTTTGCAGCGTGATCGTGGCCAGCGTCTGCGACTCCTGCTTGATCGTGACCCCCTCCTTCGCCTCGACCGCCTGATGCAGGCCGTCGCTCCAGTTCCGCCCCGGCATGAGCCGGCCGGTGAACTCGTCGACGATCACAACCTCGCCTTGCTGGACAACGTAGTTGACGTCGCGGTGATAGAGGAAGCGGGCCTTCAGTGCGTTGTCGATCAGATGCGGCCACTCCATGTTGCCGGCGGTATAAAAACTCTCGACGCCGGCAAGTTTTTCCGCCGCCCGCACCCCTTCTTCGGTCAGCAGAACGGCGTGTTCCTTCTCCTTAACCTCGAAGTGTTCGTCTTTTTTGAGCTGTCGGGCCAGCGCGTCGGCCTTGGCGTACTTAGTGACGTCGTCGTGTGCGGCGCCGGAGATGATCAGCGGCGTGCGGGCCTCGTCGATGAGAATATTGTCGACTTCGTCGATGATGGCGTAGTTGAGCCGGCCCTGAGCCTGCTGCATCGGCTTGGGATAGCGGTCGTCGCCACGGGCGGCCGGCTTCATGTTGTCGCGGAGATAGTCAAAGCCAAACTCGTTGTTCGTGCCGTAGGTGATGTCGCAGTTGTAGGCCCGCTGCCGCTCGGCGTTGTCCATGCCGGCGTAGATGTTGCCGACCGTCAGGCCCAGTTCCATGTAGAGCGGTCCCATCCACTCCATGTCGCGGCGGGCCAAGTAGTCGTTGACCGTCACCACGTGCACACCCTTGCCTTCCAGGGCGTTCAGGTACGCCGGCAGCGTGGCCACCAAGGTCTTACCTTCACCCGTGACCATTTCGGCGATGTTGCCGCTGTGCAGCACCATGCCGCCGATCAATTGCACGTCGTAGTGGCGCATGCCCAGAAAGCGTCGTCCCGCCTCGCGGCAGACGGCGAACGCCTCGGGAAGGATGTCGTCGAGCGTCTCGCCTGCAGCGAGCCGTTCGCGAAACAGCCGAGTCTGGTCGCGCAGCTCGCCATCGCTCATCGCCTGGTACTGGGGCTCGAGCCGGCCGATGGCTTCGACTTTGGGCTGCAACTTTTTGATGTAACGCGCATTGGACGAACCGAACAACGAGGTCACGAGCCGCTCGACGCCGCGCGTGACGCCGGCGAAGACGTCGGTGATGATGTCCCAAAGGCGTTCTAAAAACTGTTCCATGACCGATCGCTTCCGAATTGGTGCACGCGGATGGCCGCTGCGAAGTAGCGCGGCAGGTCACCCTGCCGGCGGGCAGTCGAGTTATTCGCCACGGGCAACGTGGGATTGACGCACGGGTCGCGGGTGCCGGGACGTTGCGTATCAGGAGTTGGCGAATCGAGGCATGCTGGGCAACCCCGCACGCCCAGCGGCGAGAACCACTCTCACTGCCACGGGACGGCTGCGGCACACGGATGGCGCAACCTCGTGTAGGCGCGTCAGTTATAACTCTCAATACGCCTACCCGACAACCCGGGTTCGTGGCGGTGACTGTGCGGCAACAACGAATACACCACCTGCCTAACCCGTTGTTTAAAAACAAGATAGGGCAAACCATACCCCGCCAAAGCTGGACTGCCGCCAACCGTAGGTTCATCAGCGCCGCGTTTCACCTCCCACGCGATGGGGGATGTTGGCGCAGCCTCATCGCGGCGGCAGGCTTGGTTAAATGACCGTAGGCGAATGAACGACTGCTCGGGCGGCGCACATCGTCCGCAGGTTTGCGGCTAAACTCCAAATAGACCGCTATGGAAGTTAGCTGACTGACAACTTTGCCCCCGCGCGGAGCGTTATCATGCCAAACGGCAAAGGCCAACTGGATTGCTCATACTGCCTCTATTTCGACGGTTCAGGTTACCCTGACGGTTTTGGTGAAGAACGGACTTGCTACTTTCACCATGTGATTCTACCAATGGCTCATGATTTGCGTCACAATCGGGTTTGCTGTCATTTCGAGCCGAACGAGGCGTTCGAGCGGCATGGCGGCATCGGACCGTTCTCCACGGTTGCTGGGAACTTCGCCAAATTCGGTCATCCAATGGAACCTGGCGTCCTTTACGAATTTCCATACCCAAATCCGTCGGCAATCGAAGAGTCTGCCCTACTTCGTGTTCCCAACTCTAGGAACGACTCGTGAGGCGAACCGCCCGAATGAATCTGTTTCGATCCAACACTCGTCGTCACTTTGGAAGTAGCTCTAGCACATTGTCACGGTAGTGTGCAACACGCCGTTGTTCAAACGTCAAACAAACGATCGAAGTCCCGCGCACCGTCCACAATCCGCAAGACTTCGATACCGTCGTGCAGCGGACGGAAGATGACGACCCAGCGCTTGTGCGCAAACACGCGGCACTCTGGGCAAAGCGCGGGCATCGCGGTCCCCATCATCGGCTCGGTCGCATGAAGTTCACACTTTGCGATGACCTCGTCGATCACGCGCTCGGCCGTTCGAGGGCGACGTTCGTGTACAGCAATGTACCAGGCGATCTCGTCAAGGTCTCGATCGGCTGCCGGGGTACGAATCGCCTTCATGACCTGCTGCCCCTAGTCACTCCTGACGTTCGCCAGTAGACTCCTGGGCGAGTCGCTCGCGTAGCCGACGCTTCGAGGATTCGGCATCGAACGGCGCCGACTCGCCGCGTACGCTTTCTTCGATCGCCTCATGGACCTTGCCGCGCAATTCGTTGAGTTGCTGTTGATAAGCGCGAAAATCGGCCAATGTCTGCTCGAGCGACGCATCGGCTGTGCCCCTCGCGAGGCGGTCTCCGACGTATTGCTGAAAGAGTTCAACTTCGCTGGGACTTTCGGCGGACATCGATTCATGTACTCCCAAGACTCGTGCACTGATGCGATGAAACTGCCGCGACGAATAAGAGGTTAGCTCTCGAAGCTACATTCTAGCACGAGCATTCCGGGCGTACCAAATCGTTCACTGCGCCTCACCACGCTTGTCATCGCCCCGCTGATTTGCGACGCTGGCGGCATTCGTTCGTCCCGCTCCAGGGTTTCCCGGCTCAGGCTTCCTCTCGCTGTAGCTGACAGTCCATCACCGTGTCCGAATCCACGTCCCTTCGCCGCGAAGTACACACCACCGACATTGCCGGCAAGCTGATCTTTCTCGGCACCGGCACTTCGGTCGGCGTGCCAGTCGTCGGTTGTGGATGTGCGACCTGCACGAGCGACAACCCTCGGAACCACCGCACCCGCTGCGGAGTCGTGCTCGGCCTGCCCGGTGGCAACCTGCTCATCGACACGCCGATCGAACTGCGGCTGCGGCTCACCCAGGAGCGTATCGGCATCATCCACGCCACGCTCTTCACGCATTCGCACGCCGACCACATCTTCGGCCTCGACGATCTGCGGCTGTTCCCGCTCTACACGGGTCAGCCGATGCCGCTGTACTGCGAGGCGAATGTCGAGCAACAGATCCGCCAGTCGTTCGACTACGCCTTCCATGCCGAACCGGTCAACACCCACCGGGGCGCCCGGCCGCAACTCGAGTTCCATCGCATCACGACCGAGCCGTTCGATCTGTTGGGCACACGGGTCACACCGCTGCGGCTGCGGCACGGTGCCGGCGACGTGCTCGGTTTCCGCTTCGGCAACGTCGCCTACTGCACCGACACAAACGAGATTCCCGACGAGAGCATGGCCCTGCTCCAAGGGCTCGACGTGCTGATCCTCGACGCCCTGCGGCCCAATCCTCATCCCACGCACTTCAGCCTCGACGAGGCAATCGAGGTCGCACGGCGTTTACAGCCACGTCGCACCCTGTTCACACACATTTCCTGCAAATTGGAGCACCAGGCCACGAATGCGCGACTGCCCGTGGGAATGGAGCTGGCGTACGACGGCCTCCAGGTTCCCCTCAGTTGAGCCGGGGCGTTGACGAGGCCCCCCTTTAGCGAACACATTGGGGCGGTGGGCAGTGGAACAGTCGGCGACCAACTCAAGAAGAACATCCTGCGAGATCGCCATGAAGGCCCGAGAGCGGATGCTCGCCAAACTCGAACCGATCGGTCAGCAGCACCTGTTGCAGTTCTGGGACGAATTGGACGGCAGCCAGCGAACGCGGCTCTGCGACGACATCGCTGCCGTCGACTTCGACCTGATCGCGCGGCTCGCCGGCGGACAGTCGCACGGCGAAGATTGGGCCGAACTGGCGGCAAGGGCCACCCCGCCGCGTGCACTTCGGCTCGCCGATGTGAATCCGGTGATCGACCGCGTCGAAGCGCGCAAGCGTGGTGCCGCGGCGCTGGCGGCTGGCCAGGTGGGCGTCATCCTCGTTGCCGGAGGTCAGGGAACGCGACTGGGTTTTCCACACCCGAAGGGCATGTTCCCGGTCGGACCGGTCTCGAGCGCCACGCTCTTTCAGATCTTGATCGAATCGATCGTGGCCACGCGGCGCAAGTACGGCGCCGCCGTGCCGCTCTACTTGATGACCAGCCCGGCAACCGACGCCGAGACCCGCGAGTACCTCGCCGCCGTCGACCGCTTCGGATTGACCGAAAGCGAACTGCACGTCTTCTGCCAGGGAACGATGCCGGCGGTCGACGCCGCGACCGGCCGCGTGCTGCTCAGCGATCGCGACCAGTTGTTCCGCGCCCCGGACGGACACGGCGGTTTGATCGAAGCGCTCGAGCGGGCCCGGCTGATCGACGACATGCATGCTCGCGGGCTGAAACATATCTATTACATGCAGGTCGACAATCCGTTGGTGCGGGTCTGCGATCCGACGTTCATTGGCAGCCACCTGCTGGCCGAGTCTGAGCTTTCCACGCAGGTGCTCGCCAAACAATCGCCGCTGGACCGCGTCGGCAACGTCGTGACGGTCGACGGACACATGCGGATCATCGAATACAGCGACCTGCCGGACGAAGCTGCCGAGCGCCGCACGGCGGACGGTTCGCTGGAACTCTGGGCCGGTAATTGCGCCGTGCACGTGCTGGAAGTCGCCTTTCTCGACCGCGTCGTCACGAAGCGCGACGCCGTGCTCCCCTACCACGTCGCCCACAAGCGCGTGCCGTACATCGACGAGTCGGGCGAGTTGGTCGAACCGGCTGAACCGAACGCGTACAAGTTCGAGCGCTTCGTCTTTGACCTCTTGCCCGAGGCCGAACGGCCCCTGGCGGTCGAGATCGACGTGGCCGAAGAGTTCGCGCCGGTAAAGAACCCGCCCGGCAGCGACATGTATACGCCCGAAGCGAGCCAGCAACAAATGATCGCCCTGCACCGTGACTGGTTGCGATCGGTAGGCGTCGACGTGCCGGACCATTTGCCGGTCGAAATCAGTCCGCTCGCCGCTCTGGAAGCTTTGGACCTGGCCGGCCGCGACTTCTCCGGGCTCGACCTCAGCGGGCCCGTATACGTGAAGAAATGACCCCAGCGAGACGATCATCATTATGCTATACGCCGTGATCATGGCCGGCGGATCGGGTACCCGCTTTTGGCCGGAAAGCCGTGCCGAATGCCCGAAACAACTTCTCGACCTGGCGGGTAACAAGACGATGATCCAGGCGACGGTCGATCGCCTCGCTGGCCTGATACCCGAGGAGAATGTGCTCGTGGCCACGTCAGCGCGGCTGGCCGAGGCGATGCGGGAGCAATTACCCCAATTGCCGCCGCAGATGATCCTCGGCGAACCCTGCAAGCGCGACACGGCGCCGTGCATCGGCCTGGCCGCCATCTACCTGGGCCGCGACGACCCCGACGCCGTGATGGCCGTCATGCCCGCCGACCACGTGATCCAGCCCACGGCGAAGTTCCAGGAAGCCGTGCAACAAGCCGTCGCACTCGTGCAGTCCTCGCCACAACGGATCGTTACCTTCGGCATCACGCCGACGTACGCGGCCGAGAGTTTCGGCTACATCCAGCGCGGTGCGGCGCTCGACGCTCCCGGCGGCGAAGCACCGGCCTTTCGCGTTAGTCGTTTTCGCGAAAAGCCCGACGCCGCCACCGCACGGCAGTACCTCGAGTCAGGCGACTTCTATTGGAACTCCGGTATCTTCGTCTGGCGGACGGCCACGATCATGGACGCGCTCCGCCAGCATCAACCCGATATGTACGAACGCCTTGGCCGCATCGCCGACGCCTGGGACACGCCGGAGCGCGATGCCGTGCTTGCGGGCGAGTTCGAGGCGATCAAACCGATCTCGATCGACTACGCCGTGATGGAGCAGGCCAGCGACGTCGCCGTCATCGAAGCACCGTTTGAATGGGACGATGTCGGCAGTTGGCGCTCGATCGCCCGGCTGCGCGGTAGCGACGACGACGGCAACACGGTCAGTGGCCGTCACGTCGGCGTCCGCACGACCGGCTGCATCATCCGCAGCAGCGGGGACCACCTCATTGCCACGATGGGGCTCGAAGACTGTATCGTCGTTCATACGCCCCGGGCCACGCTCGTTGCCAACAAGAACGACGAAGAGTCGGTCCGTCAACTCGTCAAAGAGATCGAAAGGCAAGGCCTCGGCGAATATCTCTGAGCTCCAAGTCTTCGCGTCGTGCATTGTTCGGAGCGGAGCAGGGACCTGCGCTCGGCGCCCCGTGAGCCTGTATGATGGCAGCATGAGCGAACACGACTCAGCTTCCGGCGAAGGCACGACTGACCCCGTCGCCGACGCGTTTCCCACGAGCGGCCGGCTGGCCGGGATCGACTTTGGCACGGTGCGGATCGGCGTCGCGGTCACCGACGCAGGCCGACGCCTCGCCAGCCCGCTGGAGAACTACACCCGCCGAAGCGCCAAGCTCGACGAGCGCTACTTTCGCGAACTGGCCGACGGAGAACGGATCGTCGGCTTTGTCGTCGGTTTGCCCGTGCACACCTCGGGCGACGAGAGCCAGAAGTCGCTCGAAGCCAGGCATTTCGGCAGTTGGCTGAGCCGCATCACGTCGCGCCCAGTCACGTACTTCGACGAGCGCTACACGAGCGTCGAAGCCGAGCGATACCTGCTCGACGTGAAACTAACCAAGAAGAAGCGCAAAGCGCGACTCGACAAGCTGGCGGCCCAGATCATGCTCAGCGCCTACCTCGAATCAACCCGACGTAGTGAACAACCGGAAGCGTTGGATGACACATGATTTGGTCGATAGAGTGACGGCGTGGTGGTGAAGCATGGACCACCACAACGACACGACGGCACCACGAAGACGAGTAAGCGATTGCGATGACGCGCCAAAAACCAAGTTCCACACGTCGCGTCGCAGTGCCGTTGTAGTAAACGTCGATCGCGGTACCCGCGTTTTCCTCCGTGCCCCCGTGGTTATTCACGTGCCCTTGCATCAGGTTCGATGAGCAGATGGCTAAACTGATCGTCGGTTGCGGCTACCTGGGCATGCGCGTGGCGCGACGCTGGCTCGACGCGGGCAGCACGGTCTACGCCGTCACCCGCAGCCCGGCGCGAGCCGACGAGTTTCGCCGTCTGGGGCTGCTGCCGATCATCGCCGACGTCACTGACGGCGCCGGCATCCCCCCGCTCCCCGCGGTCGAAACAGCCCTCTACGCTGTGGGCTTTGACCGCACCGCCGGTCACGATCGCCGCGCGGTGTACGTCGATGGCTTACGCAACATGCTCGCTGCCATGCACGCCGACACCGGCCGCGTCATTTTCGTCAGTTCCACGAGCGTGTACGGTCAGCAAGACGGCGAGGTCGTCGATGAGTCGTCGCCATGCGAACCGACGACCGACGGTGGTCGGGCTTGCCTGGCCGCCGAACAGACGCTTAGTGCGCATCGCCTCGGAGCGCGGGCGACGATCCTGCGTTTCGCGGGGCTGTATGGGCCCGGCCGCTTGCCCCAGCGCGAGCTGGTGACAAGCGGGCAGCCGATCCCGTCGCCGGGCGACACGTTCGTAAACCTGATCCAGATCGACGACGCAGCCACAGCGGTGCTCGCTGCCGAACGTCATGCGGTGCCGCCGGCGTTGTACGTAGTCGCCGACGGCCATCCAGTCACGCGCCGCGACTTTTACCGTCATCTGGCGAAACTGCTGGGCGTCCCCGCTCCGACGTTCGCCGATGAACCCCGCGCCGGCAGCCGCGGTGCGACGAACAAGCGCCTCGATCCCAGCCGCGCCCTGCGCGAACTACAGATTGAACTGGCGTATCCAACTTACCGAGAAGGTTTGGCGGCTAGTATTGGGTAGAGGTGTCGTAGGAAATTAGCGTGCGGTAAGAGGACCGTGATTAGTTTGCGACGCACGTGAACGAACCCAGCACCCTTTCACACTTCGCGTAGCGTTCAAAACGATTGCGTGATTCATGAACATTGTTGTCCACGTTGGCGACATACTGGATCATCCGGCCGACGTCCTCATTTGCACAGCGAATCCTTGGCTCAACATGTCAGGTGGGGTCAATGGAGCCGTTGTAGCGCGATGTGGGCCGATAATACAAAGTGAATTGCGCGACTATCTTGTTTCAGCAGGAAAACCTGCTGTCCCAGCAGGCACGGTTGTTACCACGTCCGCCGGGTCACTTCCGTTCCGCTACATCGTGCATGCCGTAGCGATTGACCCATTCGACGATACGTCGATCGACCTCGTGCGTGCAACAATGTGGAATGCACTCGAATGCGCCGCATCGTTAGATGCGGCCTCCGTTGTCACACCCGCACTGGGGACTGGGTACGGAAGGCTGCCGATGGAGTCCTTTGCCCGAGCGTTGGCCGATGTCAAACCAGAACATGATTTCACGGTGCAAGGTTTGACGGTCATTCTGCGCCGTGATGAAGACGCGCGTATCGTCAAGACGCGACTTTACGAAGGCTCTTGAGTCGCTCCATAGAAACAAGGGACAACGGCGGGACGTCCTCTATGCGCCCCCATCGTAAAGTTTCTGCACCACGTCGCCGACGCGGACGGTGCCGGGTTCGATGACCTTGGCGTAGATGCCGCGCAGGCGGAGTTGTTTGCCGGTCGGCGAATTGACCCAAGCCATGGCGTCGGGGCCGTACCGCTGGGAAAACTTTTTGCAGCCGGTGTGAGCCACGGGGCTGATTTCCAACAGCACCTCGCCCACAGTGAGACGGTCGCCCGGCTGCAGGTTTTCGACACTGAGATCGAGGTCGATGAACAAGGTGTCACCCGCCGGCGGCCAGTTCGCCTCGTCACCGGCAATCAACTCGATCGCCCGAGCGCCCATGATCGTGATCTGCGTGTCGGGATTCGCCCGACCGTCGGGCAACCGTTTCCAACTCGAGCGGATCCAGCCGTCCCCCTCGGCGCCCCCTTCCGGACTGAGCCGGCACTCGCCGAGGCTGCGCCGTTCGTTGGTCTCCGGACGGATCACGATCGCCCGCAGCACACCCTCGTCTTCGGGTGCTTGGCGAATCGCGGGCAGACCGGCGTCAAGTTGTTCAAGCGTTAGATGTTCGGGCACGCCAGACTCCTCGAAAGCAAAGTCGGACAGATGAAGACCGCATGAAGCGCCAAGATTGCTTTGGTATCCAGCGGACCATTATTGTACGATCAAGGTTCGTGGTCTACGGCGCCCACGCTGCTGCTGCGGCAACTCCGCGGGGACAGTGACTCCGGTGCCGTCGGGGGTGCGTCGGTGAGTAGAACGGGGGCGTCAGACGGAGAGCAGTTTCTCATGTGCCGGAAACATTTCTCTGCGGAACGCGCGTGCGCCAACCCACGGCGCGAGGGGCGCCGCGGCGGCGGATTCACGCTCGTCGAACTTCTGGTCGTGATCGCCATCATCGGCATCCTCATCGCGTTGCTGCTGCCGGCGGTGCAAGCAGCGCGGGAATCGGCCCGCCGTTCGCAGTGTATGAACAACCTCAAACAGCTTGGACTCGGCTTTCTGATGCACGAGAGCACCCACGGCCATTTGCCCACGGGCGGTTGGGGCTGGCAATGGTGGGGGGACCCCGATCGCGGCGCAGGCACTCGGCAACACGGCGGCTGGGGCTATAACGTGCTCCCCTTCATCGAACTTCAGACCGTCTATGAAATCGGCGCCGGACTCGATGAAACGAAGAAACCAAAAATGGATCTGATTACTCGACGCATCGAGGTTCCCGTCGCCACGGTCATCTGCCCATCGCGGCGTTCGGCGTTGGCATATCCGTTCGACTATGCCAAATTCAAATATCCACTCAACGCGACGTGGCCTGTTAAGGTAACGGGCAAGGTCGATTACTGCGTGAACGTCGGGAGTCAGGGACCATTTGCCGACCCAGGTCCGGGGACCCGAACCGACGGCGACAATCCCAACTACTGGAAGCAACACAAACCGAGCGTACCCAACACCGGGATCTGTTATCAGCACAGCACGGTCGAGTTGCGACAGATCACGGATGGCACGAGCAACACGTACATGGTCTGCGAACGCAACATCAATCCGGACAACTACAAGAATGGACTCGGCGCCGACGACGACGGCGTCTTTGTCGGCTTTGACAACGACTCCTGCCGATGGGCGTTTGCCCTTCCCCTGCAGGACACACCCGGCGTGGATCGCCGTGATTGTTTTGGCAGCGCGCACGCGGCGGGCTGGCAAGCCGTGATGTGCGACGGATCGGTCCACGCGCTGGGCTATTCCATCGACCTGCAGACCCACCAGCGCCTCGGCAACCGCGCCGACGGCCTGCCCGTCGAAATCGGCGAACTCTGAGCCGATCTCCAGGTCACTGGTTCCGCCTCTGTCCCGACCTACCAAATAGCCTGCTACCAAGCCGACGCAAAAAATCTTCTTGACTCCGCACATACGGACTGCGTAGTATTAAGCAGCTTGCCTGGGGCAATTTCTTCTCTAGGCCAGACGCTTCGTCGCCCACTACCGGAACTTTTTTTGGGACGAGGTTTTCTCACATGCCACGGGCGTGACCGCAGGTAGGCGTTTGCGCATCGGTTCGCAACGAGGGCGTCACATAGGATTCCTTCGTGTCGGGGCTGACGCTGCGCTTCTACGCTGGATCCGTCGTGGCGATCTAACCGTGGGGGTTGATTCATGACGCAGCGGCAACGACGTAGCTGGGGGTTGGGATTTCGTGGTCAGACGACGGCCAGTGCTTGGCACGGCAAACACACCAAGCGGCTCCAATCTCCACATCATCTGCGTACGCTTGGTAGCGAACAATTAGAAAGCCGACGCCTACTCACCATCACCGTCGACACGCTGGTGGACGAAGCCGACGGCAGTATCAACGACGGCGACGTATCACTGCGCGACGCCATCGCCCTGGCACCCATTGGCGAAACGATTGACTTCTCCGTCACGGGCAAGATTCTGCTCGAACTGGGTGAGTTGGTCATCGACAAGTCATTGATGATCCTGGGACCCGGAGCCGAAAAACTGACGATCGACGCCAGCGGCAATGACCCCACTCCTGAATCGGTGCGTGAGGGCTACTTCGACCTCGCACATCCCAACGCGGGCGACGGCAGCCGGATATTCAACGTCGATGACGGCAGTCCGAACCACACCTCGAATGTGGTGATCACCGGTCTCTCCCTCACCGGCGGCGACGTCGATGGCAACGGCGGCGCCATCCTGTCACAGGAAAACATCGTCATCGCCGACGCGCTCATCTACCGCAACGTTGCCGCTCCGTCGTCCGGTTACCCGCTTGGAGGCGGGGCAATCTTCGCCAACAACGACGGCGGCCACGTGACGATCACCGGCAGCGTGATCAGCACAAATTGGACAACTGGCGAGGGAGGAGGGATTTATGCTCAAACCACCGGCTTTGGCAGTGACGTGACAACGTCCATCCTCAACTCGATCGTCACGGGCAACCGCGCGGCGGGCGACGGAGGCGGAATCCTGGCAAACACGCGAGGCTCCCGGTTGGTCACAACGCTCAACAGCATCACGGTTTCAAACAATTACTCACGCGGTGACGGCGGCGGCATAAATACGAGCACGCATGGTAGCTTGTCCCACACAACAATCGATGAGGCAACTATCGCCGGCAACTCTGCCAACGAGCGAGGCGGCGGCATCTCGATCTTCACAAACGATGCCGGTGAAACTAAAGTCAACGACAGCACAATATCACGCAATTCCCACGGTGGCGTCAGTACGTCGACGCTGTGGGACGACAAAACGACGATCACGATCGCCGGCAGTCTGATCACCCAGAACTCGAACGACTCTGGTGGTGGAGGCATCGAGTCGTTCGGTCCGCTCACCGTGAGTCACTCGACCGTGTCCGGTAACCTCGCCCTAGGCCCTACGGCTGACGGTGGAGGCATCGACGCTGGCGGCAACATCCTCGTGGAATACTCCGAGATCACCGGCAACGCCACGTCGGGCCGAGGCGGTGGCATCCGAGCGACGCAAGGCATCACGCTCACCCACTCGACCGTGTCTACCAATTCGGCCCGCTATGGAGGTGGCATTGAAATAGCGAATGCCTTGATGGGAGTAACGCTCATTTCTCACTCCACTTTCTCCGCAAACTCGGCAGACGTCTCCGGTGGAGCGATCAACGGTTTCGCCTTTGGTGGAGTGACCGAAATCGAAAGCACGACAATCTCCGGCAATTCGGCCGGAAAAGACGGTGGAGGCATCGCCGGCTCGATCCGCAGCAGTGAAATACTACCAGGTGCGCTCTCGATTCGACACAGCACGATCGTCGACAATGTGGCGAATGCAAACGAGGCATACGGCGGCCTGGGCGGAGGCATCCTGATTTCGGGCAACGCGCCGCCACTCGTCAGCCACACGATCGTCGCACAAAACCACCTCGCCAACGGCGCGCCGAACGACGCCGTTGGAACGGTCGACGCGGGCAGCAGCTATAACCTCATTGGCAGCGATGCCGGACTCGTCGGCGTCAGCGACGGTGTCTCCGGCAACCAAATCGGCACGGTCGCCGCGCCGCTCGATCCGATGCTCGGCGCGCTCGTCGACAACGGCGGGCCGACAAAAACACATGCACCATTACCCAGTAGTCCTGCCATTGACGCGGGCGATCCTTTGTTCACGCCGCCTCCGTACACCGATCAACGGGGCTACTATCGCGTCGTCGATGGTGATGGCGACGCATCGGCACTCATAGACATCGGTGCCGTCGAATTCGATTCCATGCCCGTGTTGGTCGGCGACGGCAACCTCGACGGAGTGGTCGACGGACTCGACTACCTCGTCTGGGCGGCGCACTTTGACGACGCCCCCGCTCTCACCCCACCCGGCTCGCCGCTCAACGGCGACTACAACAACGATGGCGTCGTCGACGGACTCGACTACAACGCCTGGACCGGCAACTTTGGGGCTAGTCGCTTGTCCCCCGATGTGGACCGTTCGGCGGCCAGTGACGCACTTTTTGCGCGGGGCGATGCCGACGATCTACTGCCGATGTACGAAGCGAAACCATCTTCAGCCGCCTTCGTTATCGGCCCCACAGTAGACACTCGGGCTGCCGAGCACGCCGTAGACGCCGTCTTCACGTCTCGGTTGACCAAGAAGAACGCCGACCGAGAGAACCGTCACTAGCCGGCTGCAGCCTTTAGCCGCGGCGGCGGGCTCGCACGACGCGGGGTAACCCGGCCAGGTCCTTGATCGTCGGCTGCACCTCGAAGTCGGCTTGCGCGCTGACAAGTTGCCGGACCTCGGCGTCCAGGCGGGGGGCGATCTCGCAGAGAAAGTGGCCGCCCGGACACAAACGCCGACACGCCTGCGGCACGAGACGGGCGATCAACTCACTGCCACGTTCACCGCCGATCAGCGCCGCGCGGGGTTCATGGTCGCGGACTTCCGTCGCCAATTCGTCCACCTCATCGCGCCCCACGTAGGGAGGATTGCTAACGACGAAGTCGAACGAATCGGGATCGGTGACGGCTTCGAGCAGATCGCTTTGTACGAACGTGATCGACTCATGCACGCCGAGCCGCCGGGCGTTGTCTTCGGCCACGGCCAGCGCGGCCGCGCTCGTGTCGACGGCGGTTACCATACATCCCGGCAGATGCTTTGCCGCGCAGATGGCGATCACACCGCTGCCGGTACCGACGTCGACCACGCGGACCGGCTGGGCACCAGCGGTCCGGCCACGTGCCAGTTCGAGCAGGGCGACGACCAGGTGCTCGGTTTCCGGACGTGGGATCAACACGTCGGGCGTGACGCGAAACCTCAGCGAAAAAAACTCACGAAATCCGAGCAAGTAGGCCACCGGCGTGCCCGCCGCGCGCCGCTTTACCAGTTCACGGAATTCGGTCCGCACGTCGTCGTCGACCTGTTCGTCCCAGGCCGTGTAAAGCTCGATTCGCGAACACTTGCGCGCTCGCCCCAGCAGCAGCTCGGCATCGAGCCGCGCCGATTCGGCGCCGTGCTGGTTGAGATAGTCGGTCGTCCATCCCAGCAAGCGGCCGACCGTCCAGGTGTCAGTCATGGTCAGCACACTACCAAGTCAGGCGTCGAAGTGTAAGGGACGCTCCAGCTAACGCCGCTGTCCCGTTCGCGAAAGTTCGCATGAGGGGGCCAAACGCCAAGGCGGGCGGCAAGCACATTTTCAACGCAAGGCAGCGCCGGCAGCAGAAGCTGCCTGACATTGGGCGCCAGGCAAAAGGCGAGGGGCCGGGGCGTCGGTGGGGGCCCAACCATGCGTTGTCACAATCCTTGCCGCGGTTTCTGCGACACGTGACGTATTAGCCGACGGCGCCCATCGCCTCGCGGTACTGCTGACGCTCGTGGTCGATCAGGGCCTCGATCACCGGCCCAATGTCGCCGGCCAGCACCTGGTCGAGCTTATACAGTGTGAGGTTGATCCGGTGATCGGTGATGCGATTCTCGGGAAAGTTGTAGGTGCGAATCCGTTGGCTGCGGTCGCCCGATCCAACCATGCTTTTGCGTTCGCTGGCGCGTTTTTCGTCCTCTTCCTCGCGGCGTCGTTCGTAGATACGGGACTTGAGCACACGCAGCGCCTTGGCGAGGTTTTTGTGCTGGCTCTTTTCGTCCTGGCAACTGACGACGATACCGGTCTCGTAGTGCGTGAGCCGCACGGCCGAGGCCGTCTTGTTGACGTGCTGTCCGCCGGGACCGCTGGCGGCGAACGTGTCGCGGCGATAGTCGTCCGGCTTCAGGTCGATCTCGACGTCTTCGGGCTCGGGCATCACGGCCACCGTGGCGAGAGACGTCTGGATGCGCCCCTTGGCTTCAGTCTCGGGCACGCGCTGCACGCGGTGACCACCGCCTTCATACTGCAACTGCCGGAAAGCCCCTTCACCATCGACGCCGAGAATCAGCTCTTTGAACCCCCCCAGTTCCGTGGAGTTCATTTCCATGATCTCGATCTTCCAGCCCATCGTTTCGGCGTAACGCTTGTACATTTCGTACAGGTCGCGGGCGAACAACGCGGCCTCGTCGCCTCCCGTGCCCGCACGGATTTCCAGCATGCAGCGGCTACGGGTGGCGTCTTCACCGCCGATCGTCATTTCCAACAGTTCGTCCCAGAGCTTGTCGCGCTGTTCGCGCAGCTCGGGCAGTTCGCTCTCGGCTAGTTCGCGCATCTCGGCGTCGCTACCGGCGATCATTTCGTTCGCCTCGGCGATCTGGCCGTTGAGCCTTTTGAACGTGCGGTACTTCGTGGCCAGCTTGGCGAGCGAACCGTGCTCCCGGGCCACCGCCGCCACTCGTTCACCGTTCTCCAGCACGGCGGGGTCGACGAGTTGCCGTTCCAGCTCTTCGAACCGCTTGAGTTTCTCTTCCAGCATTTCTCGCATGGCGAATCAACCTCTGCCAAAACGAAATCCGCGACAAACGCGAACCCTAGCGAACAACGACACGACGGGTGAATTTAGCGGGCGAACCGCCCGGCGCAAGCACGACGATCCCGGCGCACGAAACGGGCGCAGCGATCGCAAAAGCGACGAGGAGCCAGAATGGCTACGAATCGGCCTCGGCCGGTGCGGCCGGCTTCTTGTTCTTCCGCTTCAGGCTCGCGTAGCCCGCTGCCGAAAACTTCGACTTGAACTTCTCGATCCGGCCGGCCGTGTCGACAAACTTCAACTTGCCCGTGTAGAACGGATGGCAGGCGTTGCAGATGTCGACTTTGAGCTCCGGCACCGTGCTCCGCGTGGTGAACGTATTGCCGCACCCGCACTTGACGACAGTCTCTTCGTACCTGGGGTGAATGCCATCTTTCATCGCGGGACGTTCCTGCCAGGGAGTGCTGCGGTTCGAGCGACGGGGCGGACTCCGCCTGCGGCGTCGCTCGTGGGGAAGACAAACCGGTAGTTTATCCCCCGCTCCGAAACGACACAAGTGGCCGGCTCGATGTTCGGCCGGGAACATTGAGCCGGCCGAGCGACGGAACGCGATCGGCCGCGAACGGCGCTGGCCGTCGATAGACTCTCCCTAACCGTTGCCAGCCGAAATGCTGACGGGCGCCGCCACCCCGTTTGGGGTGTCAGCATTCAGCGAAAAGGGGAATTGTGAGGTGGTTTACGGTATTTCGGTCAGAAGGAGGCCGATGAGGTTGGGTAGTCCCACGATCGACCAACGTCGATCGGCGCGTCTGCCGCGACGCGGCCACCAGCCACCTGCCAATAATTTGGAGCATTCGTGAGCCACCCGCTTCGCCCGCTGCTGGCAGCCTCGCTGCTGTCCCTAGCGCTTGCCGTCACCAGCGGCCCCCCGGTGTGGGCCCAAACCGACGATTTCGCCGTCGCCAGCGACGCCCCGGCTTGGCACAACGACGTCAGCCGCGCCTGGCAAGACGCCCTCGAACAGGACCGTCCGTTGCTGATGTACATCACGAGCCCCTCGTGTGGATTCTGTCGCAAGATGACGGCAACGACGTACGCTGACCGCCAAGTGGCAAGCCTGGTCAGCGAGACTGTCGTTGCAGTGGCCGTCGACGGTCAACGTCAGCAGGCGCTCGTCCGCCGGCACCTGGTACGTGCATTTCCCACGACCCTAGTGATCGCTCCGGACGGTCGTGAAATTGGCCGTTTCGAGGGTTACGTCGCACCGCGCGACTTCCGCCGTCGCCTGGCCGCGGCGATCGACCTCTCGATCGACCCCCAACGGGTCGCATCGCGCCCGACGCACCTGCGCTAACGTCGGTGGGCCATGGCCGATTTGGTGTTTCCCGACTACGGCCGCCACACGCACCATAACCCGGACGCCATACGTCGACCGTGGTAATCGTGGTTGAGATGACGGCAACGGCGCCAACCTCGCGGCCTCACCTCGGCGCCCTGCCGCTGTGGCCTGTCTCGGCGGCCCCTCCTTGTGGCCACGCCGGTCCCACGCTCGTACAATGAATCTGTCGACATCCGCCGAGCCGCTGCGGTTCGGCGATCGATGTACCCATTGGCCGAGAACGGTGCAGGACACGGCGATGTTGCCCCGACTGTTGTTCGACGAAATCCGCTACCGCAAGCTCAACTTTGCCGCCAGCTTGCTTGCCGTTGCCTTGGCCGTGGCGCTCGTAGTGGCCGCGCCGCTGGTCGTCGAGGGGCATCGCAACGAGACCGACGCGCTGATGTCGGCCAAACAGGTCGAGTTGGACGGCGAACTGAAACGCATGCAGGCTGAAACCAACGCCGAGCTGACAAAGATGGAGGACGACGCTCGCAAGATCATGCGCGACATGGGCTTCAATCTAATGATTGTGCACAGCGACACGGACATGAGCGACTTCTGGTCAAAAGGCTATGCCGCCAACGACATGCCGCAGGAGTACGTCACGCGCCTGGCCAACGACGCGTCGCTCACGCTGGTCACGCACCTCGTCGCCACGCTGCAACAAAAGGTCACCTGGACCGACCCGAATGGCAGCGAGCGCTCGGTGCTGCTGGTCGGCTATCTGCCCGAGTCCGTGCAGTCGCACCACCCGCACGACTCGGCGATGGGCTACGCGATCGAAGCCGGCGATGTTTACGTCGGCCACGAGTTGGCCAGCGGACTCAACGAGGGAGACGCCCTCGACGTGCTGGGGCGAAAGTTCCGCGTGGCGAAGGTCCTACCAGAACAGGGATCGACCGAAGACATCATGTTGGCGATGAACCTGGCCGATGCGCAGGAGCTGCTCGACCGCCAGGGCAAGGTGAACCAAATCCTGGCGCTGGGTTGTCGCTGTGCGGGTGAGCGCTTGCCAAAAATCCGAGCGCAGTTGTCGCAGTCGCTCCCCGACACGAAGATCACCGAGTTCCGCTCGATCGCCGTCGGCCGCGCAGAACAGCGCGACGCGGTGCGGGCCACACGCCAGGCGATGCTGGCTGAGACGGCCGCGAACCACGAAGAGATCATCACGCAGGAGCGCGAGGGCCGCGACGCCCTGCAGTCGCGGATGGAGGGCTTCGCGGCGATCGTGATGCCCGTCGGCGTGTTGACCGCTGCCGTGCTGGTCGGGCTGCTCGTGCTGGCGAACGTCCGCGAGCGGCGTGTGGAAATCGGCCTGCTGCGGGCGCTCGGCAAGGGCTCGACGGCCATCGCCACGCTGTTTCTCAGCAAGGCCGTGTTACTCGGCCTGCTCGGAGGCGTGATCGGTTTTGTCGGCGGTGCGCTGGCGGCTCGCGAGATCGCCGGATTGCTCGGCGTCGCGGCCGGCCAACTCCCCTCGGCCAGAGATCTGCTTCCCTGGGCCATCCTGGGAGCACCGGTCGTTTGCGCCCTGGCCGCCTACTTGCCCACGCTCTCGGCGATTGTCGAAGACCCCGCCATCGTGCTGCGGGACAGTTGACCGGCCCAACGCTGACTGGCCCAACGCGTTTGGGCGGCGGCAATTCGTCGTGCCGGCGGCAACGCGGCGCTTTGACGCGCCGTTTCGCTTCGTAGTACAACGCCAACGAACGTCCCTGGCAACCAATGCGCGGCGACGCCCGGTGGCGGCTCAGCCCTGCCGATAACGCCCTTCCGCCGCCTTCCCGAAACGAGTTCGCTACCATGCGTCTGTATGAGTCGTTGCTGAAAGCCGCCAGCGAAGAGCCGGATCGCCACGCCCTGGAACTGGGCGGTCAGCCGATCAGCTTTGCCGAGTTTGCCGACGCCGCGCAACGCGTCACCGTCGGTTTGAAACAGAGCGGCATTCAGCCAGGCGACTCGGTCGCCGTGATGCTGCCCAATCTGCCGCAATTCGCCGCCTGCGAATACGGCGTCTTCATGGCCGGTGCCATTTTTGTCCCCGTCAACGTGATGCTCACTCCGGCCGAACTCGAGTACGTGGTGCGGGACAGCAACGTCCGCGCGCTGGTCGTCTTCGAGATGTGGACCGAGCAGGTGCGCGCCGGCATTGCCAAGATCGAATCACCGCCACAAGTCTTCGTCGTGGGCGAGTGCCCGGACGACTTCCGTCCCTTCGCCGAGTTGGTCGCTTCAAGCGAAGGGTTCGATCCCACGCCGCGCGACACCGGCGAGGCGATCATGACGCTCTACACGTCTGGCACGACCGGCAGCCCCAAGGGTGCGCTGATCACGCACGCCAACGTGATCGCAAATATTAACATGGTCAGCCACATCTTCCCCACCGAGCCGAGCGATCGCACCCTTTGCGTGCTGCCGCTGTTCCATTGCTTCGCGCTCAACAGCGTGTTGAACATGGCCGTGCACAAGCGCACCTGCGTCGTATTGCATCCTCGTTTCGAAGTGGAAAGCTGTTTCAAGGCGTTGGCCGGCGAGGGCATCACGTCGATGGCGGGCGTCCCCACGATGTACTTCTACCTCTTGAAGCACCCGGACCTCGGCCGCGAGAAGTTCACCCGGCTGCGCTACTGCATATCGGGCGGCGCGGCGATGCCGGTCGAGGTGCTCAACGAGTGGGAATCACGCACCGGCGTACCAATCTACGAAGGCTTCGGCATGACCGAGACGACCGTGTCGGTGAGCGTCAATCGCCCCGACCGCCGCAAGGTGGGCTCGATCGGCCTGCCGTTCGATGGCGTCGAGATGGCCATCGTCGACGAAGCAGACAATCGGCTGCCCGACGGCGAAGTCGGCGAGCTGATCATCCGCGCCCCCAACGTGATGAAGGGTTACCTCAACAAGCCCATTGAGACGGCCGAGGTGCTGCGGGACGGCTGGTTCCACACGGGCGACCTGGCCCGCCGCGACGAGGACGGCTTCTTCTACATCGTTGATCGCAAAAAGGACATGATCATCAAGGGCGGTTTCAACATCTACCCCCGCGAGATCGAAGAGGTGATCTATCAACGTCCTGAAATCGCCGAAGCGGCCGTCATCGGCGTGCACGACGACGCCAAAGGGGAGCAGATCCTCGCCCTCGTGACGGTGAAACATGGCGCCCAGCTTTCGGAGAACGACCTGCGTGGCTACCTCGAGCAACACCTCGCTCGCTACAAATTGCCGCAGATGTACGAATTTCGCGACGAACTGCCGAAAGGCCCCACGGGCAAGATTCTCAAGCGCGAACTCCGCCAGCAATACACCCAGTGGAACCGCGACCGCGTTTCCAACGGGCAGTAACCACGGCTAGTTCGCCAAGACCTGCGCCGGATCACAAAAAAACCCGCCAGACACCGTGTGATGCCTGGCGGGTCGGGAGACGCGCTGTCTTGTCGCTGGACTCAGCCCATGTTGGATCGAGTCGATCGTGACGCCAAGTGTTGGTGACGCCACGCATTCGTATCGTCAGTTGATCGTGCCGTAACCGACGGGCGTGACACTGCCGCCGCTCATGCTGCCGCCGGCTGGAATCGTCGACGTCTGAGGTGTGTAGTCACCCGTGCCACCCGGCCGATACGGAGCCGATTCGGCACCACCGGTCGTGTAGGGGGAGGGGGACTGGTAGGCGGCTGGCGATTGGTACGTCGGCACACTCGAGGGCTGATAACCGTTCGCACCCGGCTGGTAACTGAGGTTGCCGGGCTGGTAACCGTTTGCCGCCGGTGCATACGCCGTCGCGCCAACGGGAGCCGCCGTCGTCTCGTATCCCGTGCCGGCGTAGCTGCCCGTCCCGGGCATTCCCGCGGCACTGGCGACCGTGTCGGTCGCACTGCCGACAGTACCGTACGAGTAGCTGCCGGCGCCATACGGGCCGGCAGCGGTTTGCGGCGCCGTCGAGGTCGGCGTAGCCGAGACGCCGTAACCCTGCGTCGCGCCGTACTGTGGTACGGTGGTCGCTTGGGCAGTCATCGCGCTCGCGTCGTAGCCCGGCATGGTCGGTGCGTACGACGGCTGCGTATAAGGATTCGCCGTCGGCGCGGCGCCATAGGCGGGCGGCGTCGACGTGCCATACGTACCGGCGTAGTTAGGCGCGGGCGAAGTCGTCGCCGCATAGCTGCTGTCCGTGCCCGGCGTCGCGGTGTAGCTCTGCGGAGACGTGTAGCTCTGCGGTACCGACGCGACCGGGTTCGTGTAGCCACCGGCCGACGGATAGATGCCGGCGGTCGAAGCCGTATGGTAGGCGGGGGCCTGTGTCATACCTGCCGTGCTGGCCACGCTCGTGTCGGTCATTCCCGCGGCATACGGCGTGCCGTAGCCGGTGCCAGGCGTGCCCGGGGTGGCCGTCTCCGACGGCATGGTCGGATAGGGCGCGGCATTGGCCAGTGCCTCTTCAGTGTCGTACTTCTTCTTGCCCCACGGCCAGACTTTGGCGAAGCGCTCGCGGGTTGCGCTGCAACCCACCAGGCTCGTGATCATTACGGCGGCCAGGGTCAGCCGCAGAATCGAGAATCGCATCGTTAGGCGCTCCCTCAAACGAATTTGGACACGGGGAACGTTGGCACGGCGCGACGAACCCCTGGTTCGGTCGCCGGACCCCGCGTCCCAGTGGAGAAGCGAACGGAATGGTTCCAGTGACGAGTTGAAGCGGCACCGACGCACGAACGTGGGCGGCGCCACTCCACAAACTTCTTCGGACGGACAAGGTCGCGCAAACCAATCTAAACAGCAAAACCGAAACAAATTCGCGCGATAATCCCGCCCAACCGCACGTGGCGGCGGAGAATGCGAGCGGGATTATAGGTGCCGGCCCCCAGCGGTCAACGTCACTGTTGCTAGCACGCCATGCCACGACAGCACAACACGCCCAACGACGTCACCCCCACTTCAACGTGGGTAACCTGCGCTAACGCACGCTGCGCCAGCGCACGCCGTGCCAGACGGTCCGTCCCCACTAACCGGCGCTGCCAAACGCGTGTCCGGGTTTTTGTTCGCTGCAACGGTTTTTGCTCGCTGCAAACGTGTCACCGCTGCATTGTCACGCTTGCTCAGCCGTTGCCGCCCGGCCCGTACATGCCCGGCACCTTTACACCGTTGAGCCGCAAGTAGACGATCAGGTGCGCGCGGTGGTGGATCAGGTGGTTGAGCACGAAGCTGCGGATCACGCCGGCCCGCGGCATCTGGATGATCGGCGTACCACTCTGCAACAGCGACCACTGGGCGCCCATCTCTTCGTCCTTGGCCTGGGCAAGTGCGGCGCGGGCGGTGGCGACGTTTTCGTCGAACAGCGCCACGATCTCGGCGGCACTGCCCAGCTTCGGTGACTGGTAGCCTTCAATCTCGAACGACGTGTCGGCCAACGTGCCCGCCACCCAGCCGGGGATCTCCGCCAGGTGGTTGGCGTTCCAGCCGATCGTATTGAACGACTCGCCCGCCTTCCAGTCGAGCCGATCGTCGGGCACCAGTTCCAGGACGCTCCGCGTGCTGGCCATCTCGTGGTCGAACTCCGGCAGAATCACGTCGGCATAACCCATCGCAGGCCTCCCTCAGCGCAAAAAGAATAACGAGCACAGTCACACAAAGCGCGCATTGTACCGCCGGGGCGCGCGGCGAAAAGACGCTGCACTTTTTGTCCCGAATCTCAGTTGTCCATCCCTCTCGAGACACGAGCCGTAAACGGCAAATGGCGCATGCGACGTAATCGTATACTGAGAGCGCGGTCGCTGCGCGACACGGACGGAGTGTCCGTGCCATCCAACGCACTTTTTCTATTTCCCTTCTCCGCGTCTCCGTGTCTCGGCGGTTCATCTCTTGTGTACACAACAAAAACGGGCGTCTCACTACAACGAGTGAGACGCCCGTTCGACGTTCAGTAGACACGTGTGATCACATGCCGGTCATTTTTCGGCGTCGCCTCTGGTCGCGTCGTCCGCGGCCGCATTGTCAAACGTGGCCGTGAGGATGTGTGTTGCCGACTTGTATGGCTTGCCTTGCCACTCGCCGCTGGCGTTCTTGTCGGTGTAGTTGACCAGCAGGCCGTTCAGCCCCGGCTCGACAGTCGCGGCGTCGAACTTGGCGATGCCTTCGGAGTTGGTCGTCGCCGTGCCCTCGTTGTGGCCGTCTTCGCAGTACAGTGTCACGTCGACACCGGCGAGCGGTTTGCCCTCCCAAAGCACCTTCGCCTGAAGGCCGTCGGTGTCCTTGGTCAGCACGGCCTGCAACTGCACGTCCTCGGCGGCCGCCTGGGGCCAGTCCGCCGGATCGAGCCCGGCATTGTTCTGCGTGTGGTACACAAGCATCACGCCTTGATACAGGCCGTACACCGACTTCGCCCGCAGTCGCCCACTGCGCGGCGCCGGCTTGGCGCTGCGCAAACCGACGTAGTCGTCTTCGTCAACCAGGTCCAGTGCCACGGTGTCGGACTGATCGGCCGTGGCCTGCTGAACTTTCGTCTCTGACAACGCCGTGGGCATGTGGTAGGTGCGGTCGGCCGGGCTCTCGCCGAAGAAGTAGCACACCCGACCGTCGTTGTCGAACATCAACCAGGCGAAGTGCGCTCGGGCTGTTCCGGTGAACAGCACGGCCGCTGTGACGACGGCCAGCGTGATTTTGCAGCGCTTCATCGCTCGAAGTCTCCTCAAGGTGTGGGCAGCAGGTACGTGCAACAGCAGACGCCACGGGGCGCACTACTTCGCCGCGCGGTATCGATCGTTGACGGCGCTCCAGTTGATCACGTTGAAGAAGGCTTCGACGTAGTCGGGGCGGCGGTTCTGGTAGTTCAGGTAGTAGGCGTG
>JAGQPT010000205.1 GCA_020426575.1 Planctomycetales bacterium | reverse complement strand
TGCTGAACAACGACTGGGTCCCCAACGGGGGAATGGAGAACTTTGGCAGTGCCTACCTGCCGGCGACCCATCAGGCGACCCTGCTGCGAGCCAAGGGAGCCCCGGTGGACAACATCGCTCCCGCCGACCCGGCCTCGGTGCAGGCCCTGAAGCTGGCCGCGCTGGCCAGGGAGAACGCCGACTTCGCCGAGGCCGCGGCGGATGCCCAGGCGATCCGTGCAGCCATCGGCAACTACGAGACGGCGTTCCGGATGCAGGCGATCTTGCCGCAATTGGCGGACGTGGCCAACGAACCTCGGCACGTACAGGCCAGCTACGGCATCGGCTCGTCGGACCCGCACCAGAACTACTACGCCATCCAGGCCCTGCGGGCGCGGCGACTGGTCGAGGCCGGTGTACGGCTGGTCACTGTCGATTGCCGCTGGTGGGACACGCACGTCGAAGGTATCGATTCGATGCGCAACGGCTTCCTGCCGCGCTGGGACCAGTGTTACCCGGCGCTGATCAACGACCTCGAGCGGCGCGGCCTGCTCGATCGGGTGATGGTGGTGGCCTGGGGCGAATTCGGCCGCACGCCGGTGGTCAATGCCACCAACGGCCGCGACCATTATCCCAACGTGTTCAGCGCGGCGCTGGCCGGTGGACCGGTCCAGGGGGGCCGCGTCGTCGGCGCTTCGGACTCCAAGGGCGCGCTGCCGCTCGACAACCCCAAGACGCCGCAGGACGTGCTGGCGACGATCTACCACCACATGGGCATCGACACGACGAAGCAGTACCGCGACTTTTCGGGCCGCCCGATTCCGATCCTGCCGTTCGGCGAACCGATCCACGAACTCATGTGAACCGACGCGACGTGAACCCACGTGACGTGAAACGACGTGACGTGAAACGACGCGAAGGCCGCGATCGTTTGGTCATTGACGGCACCGGCGCGGTGACGGCGACCCATCGGAGCGGCGAATGTCAAGCGCCGTTTTTGGGCCACCGTCAAGTCAAGACACGATCCAAGGCCATCGCGTGTCAAGACACGTTACTGGGCCACCGCACGTTCTTGCGCAAGCATGGGCGTGTCGCGCACCAAATGTTTCACGTGAAACAATTGATCCAAGCGTGCGTTTCACGTGAAACAATTGTGGCGCGCTGGTAACACGTACGCCACGCCAGTCGCTGCCGTTACGACGTGATTCGTTACGATGTGATTCCCTTGGTCAGCGTCATGAAGGCCGTTTCCAGGTTGAGCTCTTCCTCTTTGAAGAGCGTGATCCGCTGGCCCGCTTCGATGAGCAGGGTGGGCAGTTCGCTGTAGTCTTCCGCGCCCGCAACGAGCGTCACCAGCAGCGTGGCGCCGCGCTGCGTGACCGACTCGACGAGGTCGTGCTGTTCGAGCACCCGGCCAGCCGCCTCGACGTCGCCAGCCACGCCGACGTCGAGCACCACCTGTCCGCGAACCTGTTTCATCACGTCGGCGACGTTTGCGTTCACTTGCAGTTCGCCCAGTTCGATGATGCCGATCTTGTTGCAGATGTCGGCAAGCTCCGGCAGGATGTGGCTGGAGATCATGATCGTTTTGCCCATGTCGCGCAGCTCTTTGAGCAGGCCGCGGATCTCGATACGGGCGCGCGGATCCAGGCCGCTGGCCGGTTCGTCGAGCAGCAAGACTTGCGGATCATGCAGCAGCACCCGGGCCAGGCCGAGCCGCTGCGTCATGCCGCGTGACAGGCTGGTGACGAAGGCGTCGCGCTTGTAGGTGAGATCGACCAGTTCGAGCACTTCGTCGCAAATCTTGCGGCGCTGTTGCCCGCCGATGCGATAGGCCGCCGCGAAAAACTCAAGGTACTCGATCACCTTCATGTCGTCGTACACGCCGAAGAAGTCGGGCATGTAGCCAATCGCCCGGCGAATCTCCTTGGGGTGCGTGTAGATCGAATGCCCGCAGACGTACGCTTCGCCCCAGGTGGGATTGAGCAGCGTCGCCAGGATCCGCATCGTCGTCGTCTTACCGGCGCCGTTCGGCCCGATGAAGCCGAACACGTCGCCCTGTGACAACTCGATGTCGAGGCTCTTGATGGCGTACGAGTCGCCATACTTCTTCGTCAGGTCGCGGGTTTCAATCACAGCAGGTTGATCTCGACAGGGCGGTGATTGCCGGCGGCGGTGTACGACCGTCACGGGCGTTTGCTTGGACTATTGGCTAGCTTCGGTCATCGGCAGTACGAAACGATAGAAGACCCAGTTCTGTTGCAGGGTCGCCTGGCCCGAAGGGCCGGCGACGTCGATCTTGGTCGTGGGGGGCTCGCTGCGCCCAACCAGAATCGCGCGTCCTGCTTCGAGCGTGTCGGTCAGGTCGACGAATGACTGGTACTGGCTCGCCAGGTGGGCGTATTGCTCGCCGCCGATGGCTTCGTAGAACATCATCGTCCGCAAGTCGCGGGGCGGGTCATACGCTGCCGCGTCGAACGGCACGCTGCGGAAACCGAATTGATTCTCGCGCTGATCCTTGACCAGGCGGAGGTCCTTCAGCCAGGTCTGGGCGTCGAAGCGGTCGGTGCGGCGATCGACGCGGACGGTGCTGCCGGCGCGAAACGTTTCCAAGGGATATGCCCAGGCCGTGAGGCGGCCACTGGCGGCGCTGCTCGCCGGGCTGTACACCAGGTGGCAGTCCGTGAGGTCGAAGTCCAGCCGATTTTCGATCTTGCCGCTGAGCACCTGATCGCCGCCAAGGGTGAGGTCAGCCACGATCGTCGGTCCTGCCTCGGCGCGCCAACGGGCGGTGAAACTTTTGGTTGACCAGACCGCGATGGGCACGTCGTCGAGCGTGTCGAAACTGCCGGTCGTCGAGTAGGCCTCGGCTTCCGAGACGAGTGACGAGGTCGACGAGTCCATACCGCCCAGGCCCGTGCCTGGCAGGCCGAACCAGCTCGTCAGACACTCTTGCTGGTCTCCCGCGACGACTGGCGTTGATGCCGTGGCGGTCACCTCGTAGCGGGCCATCGAGGGGCTGAAGACGTTGAACCAACAGGTGCCGCGGACTTCGCCACCGGCGACGTCCACGTCGACCAGATCGATCTGGTTGAGCAGTAGCCGCTCGCCCTTGAATGAATATCCCAGGGCATACGCGCCGCCGCAGGCGATCGCCACCATCACGGGAAAGCTCAGCCAGGTCCACTCAGCGCGACCGAGCAACTTGTGAACGAGCAGATAGTCGATCGGGCCGATCAAGAGGATGTAGCCGACAATCAACAGCGCGACTTGCCAGAACGGCAGCAGGCGGACGCCGTTGAACTGATCGAGTCGTCCGCGAAGTTTTCCCGCCAGATCATCATAGCCTGGCTGCGCGACTTGTTCCGGCGTGTCGGTGACGTCAGCAACGTCGGTCGACACCGTGGCGTCGGGGGGTAGGCCCAGCAGCCGGCTGAGCATCACACCGCGGGCCTGCCAGCCGGCAAACGGCGCTCGGTCCAGGTCGGCTGACACGAACACCACCTCGCCGAGCCCATAGGGTCGTCGCACGATCAGCGGCAGGTCGGCGACGCGGGCTTCCACGCGGCCGCTGACGCCGGCCAGCCGGGGGATCGACAGCTTCACGTCCCCCGACATGGCGAGCGGATGACGCGCTCCGCTGTACGTTTCAAATCGTTGTAGAATCGTGGCATTGAGCCCCACCGAATCGCTTTCGACAACTGCGGGGAGGAACCGCGCGAGGGGCGCACCTTCGGTCAGCACGGTCGGTGCTGCGCTGCCGCCAGCGAGCAGCAGGTGGCCCCCGAGCCGTACCCAGCGATCGAGCGCCTCGATGCGCGCGCCGGGCACGGTGAGCGTGCGATAGACCTGCGGGTTGGACGTGGCGAGCAGCACGGCGTCGACCCCCTCGTAGCCGAACCAGCGCGTGGGAAGCTCTGCGGCGTCGTCGACCTGCGCCGTGGCGATCGGCTCGGCGTTGCCGCCGGAGCGTTGCGTCTTGGCTGCGTCACCGGCACCCAAATCGCCGCCGACCGACACCCAGAGGCGCGACTTCGAAGCGAGCGCTTCGGGGATGTGGGCTTCGTCGCGCGAGTCGAGCGGACTGAAGCTGCGCTCACTGATCACCTCACCGTCCTGGGAAACCGTCACGCGCATTGCCGCGTCGCGGCGGCCAAAGCGGACGTAACCCATGACCCGCACCGGTGCCGTGGCGGTGACCTGTGCGGGCCGATTGCCGGGCAGCGGATAGCGGCAGAGCACCCCATCGCCGTCCGCAACATAGAAGTGGACTTCGACCGTCGTCGTGCCGCCCGTGCTTTGCAGTTCAATGTCGACCGGCGTCCAGCGGCCGACAACGTAGGCGCCGTCAAAACCGATGCGGCAGGAAGCAATCTCGACGGCAGGCTTGGGCGTGGCGACGTCGGTCGTTGTTGTAACCGTGGTTGCGGTATCAGTCGCTGTCGTACCGGTAGTTGTCGTATCGGTAGTTTGACCAATCGATCGAGCCGGCCCAGCCAGTGGCAATAGTGCCACGGCCAGCACCACCAGAGCGGCGCAGCGATGGACGCCGGGTGACCTTGCGTTCACGCAGGCATGCGATGTTAGGGTGCGGTTCGTCATGGTTTCTCGGCGTCCGCGCAGGTGCACACCATCTGTCCGCAGCCGGGGCAGCCGGCGCCGTATTTTTGTTGGACCGCGGCGGCCAGGTCGACGTCGACGACGTTGGCGATCGTGGCCAACCAGGCCAACACGTCGGCAAACTCGCCCATCCGCTCTTCGTGGCTACCGCTGCGAACCGCTGCTGCCAGTTCACCGACTTCTTCGATGAGCCACATGAATGTGCCGTCGGCGCCGCGGGCGACGTCCTTGGGGAGGTACATCTCGCGGATCAGCCGTTGAAACTCGGCGAGTGTGATGTCGCCGGACGCGGCGCTCTGGGCCTCAGTTGGCTGGTCGCTGCCGTGCGTGTCGTTGTGCTCCGTCGCGGTCATCGGTGTTCCGTTGTATTGCGTGGTTGGATGTCCGTCGCGGCAGGGCAAAAAGCCTCGCGGCGCCACTGGCAAATGTAGCACGTAGCGGCCGTTGGGGAGATGACGTTTTTGCGGCCATTGTCGCAGCGGCTCTCGCGGTCATTGTCGCCGCGGCTTCCGAGGGACTCACCGTATCGGCGCCCTCGGCGAGCAGCAAGGCCGCACGGTTCGTGGCCCTTTATCCTACCGCCTCGGAGGCGTATCATGCACGCCCTGTCGATGCGGCCGCCGCAGGCGGTTGCCCATCGAACTCGATGCTCCGTCAGTTGAATGCACTCAGACCGCCCCCAGGACGACCATGGACGCCAAACCCGAGGTGACGTACGACGACTTTGCCAAGCTGGACCTGCGCGTGGCAACGGTCACGGCCGCCCGCGAACACCCCAACGCCGACAAGTTGCTGTTGTTGCAGTTGCGGGTCGGCGAAATCGAGAAGCAGATCGTCGCCGGCATCCGGGGGCATTACGAACTCGATAGCCTGGTGGGCCGGCAGATCGTCATCATCAACAATCTGCAGCGGGCCGTGATCCGTGGCGAAGAGTCCAACGGCATGTTGCTGGCCGCCAGCGACGGCGACGCCGTCGTGCTGTTGAGGCCGGATCGCGAGGTGCCGTCCGGGGCGGGGATTCGTTAGGGACCCGGCGTGCGGCGTGTCTTTGCCATTGGGGGCTGTGACGAGTTGGGCGGTGCGGCGTCGATCGTTCACGGCCTTCGCGGACTCAGGCCGTGCCACACAGGTTGGTGTGCTGAACAGGTGTGATGAGTGGGCG
>JAGQPT010000013.1 GCA_020426575.1 Planctomycetales bacterium | reverse complement strand
TTCTGCCGGCGCTGGACAGGCGTGTTGTCCCCTATGGGACGACCGCCGGCAGGTTCACCCACCATTCCTTGCCTACGCATATGCGAACGACCAGAGTGAAAAGAGTCATGCGAGGCGTCGGTCGACATGGAGCGTACCATGCGACACCTTCGTACTTGGGAATTGTTGGGGGAAATCTGGACGATGGAGTCTGCCACCGGTGAGTTTCTGTCTTTCTACACGCCTGACTCCGAGAAGTCGTCGGAATGGAGTGCGAAGGGCGATCGGCTTCGGCTCGCGCTCGCAAATGAGCTTGAAGCGTCAGGTTTAGAAATCGATCTCGAAACCAAGCCCTTCGAATCTGACTGGTTATTCTATGCCAGTCATGAGGGTGAACGGTTCGCCGTCGTGATGGCGATAGTCAACTTTGGTCCATCGGGTTGGTGGGTCGGGTTAGAGGGACCGACATCAGATACGAGACCGTCTCGACGTGTGCGCGATGCCGTAACCCCGTTGATCCTGTCGGCCGTCGAGCGTTTTCCTGAAACCTATGACCTTCGTTGGCACGCAGATTGGACAACTTTGCGTGAGATTAAGTTGCCGGAAGAACCCACTCAAAAGGCTCGACTTCGCCGAATCGTTCGGAAGTTAGCCTGGCGGGCTGGATTCAGGTAGTGAATGCTTACATAGGAGATGCCCGGTCGGTAGATCTGCCGGTACATCCACGCCAACCATTCGAGTGGCCCGCAACACGATCACTACCCTGCTGCCGCGTACCTCGGCGAGAATGACCACCTGAAAACCAGTCATTCCACGAAGTGGCGACGGCCGCAGGACTTGCGCCGTCCCCCCGTCCTCGCCACATTTTCTGCTTGCTACGCAGGCGACCAGCGCCGAGAATGGACGGCGGACAGGGAAACCAGCCGGCGGCCGTCATGGGGCGTATCTATGCGGCCGGCCTGAGGCTACATGGCGATACGTCGAATCGCCGGGGGTTGATCAACGTGCGCGTTTCTTTGCGGTCGTGCCGACTCTGGGCGGCGGTGATGGCCGTCATCGTGGTTGTCGGCGGTACAGCTTCCGGCGTCAGCCATGCGGCAACGGCGATCATCGACTTTGCGCCGGCCGAGACACCCGTCGGCGCAGGGCCGGCACTCGTCGCCTTTAGCGCCGACTCCACGATCGGCTGGTCATTCACACCGCGGGTCGATCTGCACCTGACCGAGCTCGGGTTCTACGACGGCGGCATCGGTCTCGGGCTGCGGCACGCCGTCGGTCTCTGGGATGCCAGCGGACAGTTGCTGGCGTCCAGCGAACTCGGCGGCAACCGCGCCACCGGGCGGGTTGTTCCGCCCGGCGAAGATGCGACACCCTGGCCCCGCCTGCACGACGGCGACTATCTGTTCGCGGCCATCGAGCCGATTCATCTCCTTGCCGGTGAAACCTACGTGATCGGCGCCACCGTGCCACTGTTCGCGCCCGACGCACCGACCGTTGAAGGCTGGGCATCGCGCGGCGACGGCTATCGGACAACCGTCGCCCCCGATTCGCTGGCCGTGGATGCCGACATCACGATCGACGAGCCCGCGTTGGTTTGGCAGGGGATGCTGGGCCTGGAACAGACATACGGCCCCGGCGAGTTGCATCGGCCGACTTCGATCGTTACCGGCGGCACGTTCGCCGGCGTGAACTTCCGGTTCAGCGCCGTTCCCGAACCGTCGGGTGGCCTGATCGCAGCCGGCCTGGCGCTGGGAATGCTGATGTGTCGATCATCCTGTTGGCGATACAATGCCCCGCCACTCTAGGGAATCGGCGTCGGGTGACGCCCGCACACACCGCCACAACGGAACACGAGGCGAGAAGATGGCACGACGACAAATCCTTTGCTGCGCAATTCTGCTAGCTGGCTGCCTGCTGGGACACACCGCTGTCGCCCAGGGCGAGCCGCTTGATCTGACCGTGACGTTCGACTTTTTACCCGAGGCACCTCGACCGGGCGAGCCCTTCGCCGTCCAGCTCGGCTTCGCCGAGGGAGAGTACGGCGTGAACGTGCGCTCTAGCGTGCTGTCATCAGTCGAGGTCATCGACCATCGGCTGATCGTTTCGGTCGTTGTCGAGCCGCCACCGCCGTCCGAGATCGACCTGCCCGCCATGTTCATGCTCAATCCCGTCGTGGAACTCGGACCGCTGCCGGCGGGCCAGTACCAGATCGAGGCCAACATGGTCGGGTACACCGGACAATCGAGCTTCGTCGTGATCCCGGAGCCCTCGACGTTGGCCCTGGGCGCCTGCGCCGGCCTGGCCATCGCGCTGTCACGGCATCGGAGGCGTCGCCCAAGCAGTGAATGACTTATTGAATTCTCTTTCAAACGAAACGGGGTGAATCATGCGAACCAGCACGTTGCTCTCGACCATCAGCATGGCCGCGGCTGTGCTGGGCGCCTCCTGGGGATGGTGCGGAACCTACACGGTGCCGATCACTGGGCTCGACCAAGCCAACCCCAACGGCGACTACCTCACCGGCGAGTTCGACTTCGGCAAGTCCTTCGCCAAGATCGAACAGGTCATGATCGAGTTCGTCATGCCCGAGGGGTACGAAGGAACTTTCGTGACGACCGGCAACAGCAGCTGGTCGCGGATGCTCTTTTTCCTGTTGCAGGATGGGGCCGAGCCGATTGACTTCGAAGCGACCCCTCCATTTTCGCTGCCGTTTTCTACCGCCACCCGACTGTCATCGTCACAATTTCGCGTCAGTCCGCAAACGGCGACCAACGCGCAATTCAATTTGGGAACGCTCTGCTTCCCCGACGCAGAATGTCCCGAGCCGATTTGGCCCGACTTCCTCGTAGCCGGACAAGGGCGTGTCGCCTTCGTCGATGTCAACCAATCCTCCTATCATCCGTTGCCCACGGGCGCCGTCATGGGTTCGTCCACTTCATATCTTTCACCGGGCGAGGTCACTTCGGCCCGAGTGATCATCGTCGGCACACTCGTTCCCGAGCCACATTCCATACTGTTGCTGGGCGGTCTCAGCTGCGCGATGATTGTATCCCGCCGCAAAAGGCGGCCGCGCGGTTAACGGCCACGTCGTCGCGCCGCACACCTCCCGGTTCCTGGTCCCATGGTGACGGCCCCATGACGCCATCGTCACGAACCCCCGAAGGCGACCACGTTCACTGCGACG
>JAGQPT010000204.1 GCA_020426575.1 Planctomycetales bacterium | reverse complement strand
TTCATCAAGGGCCTGCAATGGGACGACGAGGTCGACGGCGAGGCGAACGTCAGCTTCGGCGGCGCTGGCTACGGCAGCCACCAACGCCCCGACCTGTCGAACACCTCGTTTCTGCTCGACACGCTCAAGTCGCTGGGCCGCGGGCCTGATGATCCGGCGATCCAGAAGGCGCTCGTGTTCGTCTCCCGCTGCCAAAACCTCGAATCGAAGTACAACACGACGGAGTTCGCCAACAAGAATCCTGACGGCGGTTTTTACTACACGCCGGCCGCCGGCGGTAACAGCCAGGCCGGCACGACCGACGACGGCGGCTTGCGCAGCTACGGCTCGATGACCTACGCCGGGCTCAAGAGCATGATCTATGCGGGCCTGGACGAGTCGGATCCGCGCGTCGAAGCGGCCACGAATTGGATCCGTGAAAACTATACCCTGGCCGACAACCCCGGCATGGGCGCGGCCGGACTCTATTACTACTACCACACCTTCGCCAAGGCGCTCGATGCGATCGGTGCCGATCAACTTCGCGACGCCGACGGCGTCGAACACGACTGGCGCCGCGAACTCACGCAGAAGCTTGCCGACTTGCAGCAGCAGGACGGCTCGTGGACCAACGACACGACGCGCTGGCTCGAAGGCGACGGCAACCTGGTGACGGCGTACGTCCTACTGGCCCTCGACCACTGCCGCGCGCCGAAGTCGCCAGCGGGCAGGTAGCACGCCTACATCGTGACGGCCCCTATGCCGTCTGCGCCAGCACGTAGGGACCCTTGGGGATCACGGCGATCGTCGTCTCGGGGCCGTACTCGGCGATCGAGGCCGCGACGGCTGCCTCGACGCTCTCGGCCGTCTCGACGAACAGGCGGTCCAGCGTCGCGTGGTCGAGACCGTCGCTGACGATCTTCACCTTTGCCTTGCGGCAGACCTTGGCCAGTTCTTCCAACTGCCACTGGTCCATCACGAAGTAGTCCTTGCCCATGATCCGCTCGACGAAGGCTTCGAGGCTCGTGTTTTCGTCGAAGAGTTGCTGAAACTCGGGGCTGCCGATGCCCTCGCTCAGGCTGGCTGCCATCACAATCGTGCCCCCTTCCTTCACCACGCCCAACGCGCCGACCAGGCCTTTGACCGCTTGGTAGAACGTCGTGTCCAACGGATAGCCGGCCGAACTGGTCACGACGACGTCGACCGGTTCGGACACGCGGTCGGTGACGACTTCGCGGACGAAGGCCACGCCTTCTTCAAAGGCCGACACCATGTCGCCGGCAACGACTTTGAGCACGCGCCGTTCGGCGTCGATCACCGTGTTGACGATAAAGTCGCAGCCCACGTGCCGTCCGATCCAGGTGTTCTCTTCGTGCACCGGGTTGCCGTCGAGGATGCCGCAGTCGGCCCGCGGGTGTTCGAGGAACGTGGGGCCGTGCCAGATCTTGACGGTCTCCAGCGCCGCAATCCCCGGACAGATCAGCTTGCGACCGCCCGAGTAGCCAGCCATCAGATGCGGCTCGATCAGGCCGGTCGTGATCTTCAGGTCCGCGTCGACGTAACGACTGTCGATCCAGATCGGCACACCGCGCGGGCTCTCGCCACAGTAGGTGTGCTCGTCGAGCCGCTTGCCGTAGTGGTTTTCGATGCGGTATGTATCGACGATCTCTTCGCCGAGCATCTCGACGAGTTCGTCACGATCGTTGGGTCGGTGCAACCCGGTCGCGACCAGGATCACGATCTTGTCACGAGCGATGCCACTGGCTTCGAGCGTGGCGAGCATCGGCCGCAGTATCAGTTCGTTCGGCACTGGCCGCGTGATGTCGCTGACCACGATACAGGCATCGCGGCGCCCCTGGGCCAATTCGGCGAGCGGCGCCGTGCCGTTGGGTGACTGCAAACAGGCGGCGACGGCGGCGGCAGCGTCGTCGAGTGGAGCGGCATCCTTATAGGTCAACGTGCGCACAACGCGTTCGTCGGGTAACTCGACTTCCAGCCCGGTTCGACCGTACTCCAGTTTCACGCGCATCGTTTCATCTCCGCCAATTTCATCTCAGCCAAATCTGGTGCCTGGACCGACGCGCTGCGCCTGGCACGCCGCCGAGTCCGACGGTCGCGTCCAATTCTCTTAGCCGGATTACTGTCGTAGCCGGATGGTTGTTGCCCGTGTCGTGTTCGCCCATCGTTGCGTTGCGCCGGACACGCGTCGGCAATTCACGGGCAAGGCCCCGTCGGCGCAAACATACGGCAATCGACCCGCAGGCGCGCCGATTGCCGTTTGGAAAGCGTCAATTTGTGCGATGAAACGCGGCTGGCGGTCGCGAACACGGTGCGTCACTGGAACGCTGCCTCGTCGCACCGCAGCGGCCGCTCACTTCTTGGCGGCCTTGGCGGGCTTCTCGGCGCCCTCTTCGTCCTCGGCCTTCTTCTTTTTCTTCTTCTTGAGCGAGAGCTTGTAGACGCGCACCTTCGGCAAGCCGAACGGTGATTCGCCCTCCTGCCAACGGTCGGCCTGTTCGAGCTTCTTGAGTCGTTCGGCCCGCGTGAGCACGCTCCGCTGGCCCGACATACCGGCTCGCCGTCTGAGACTCTTGTCCATCGTCATGATGACGGGTACTCCACGTTACGTATTCAAGTGTCGCGCGCGGATCGCGCAATGCGATCGGCGGCGTGTCGTGTGTGTTCGGCGTGTTCGGGGGCAGCCCCAACGCCCACCGGTGGCGAGGTTAGACCGGACCCTTAGGGGGAACGGCTCGCCCGATTTCGCGAATCGTTGAATATAGGGGGACGGTCCCAAACGATCAAGGCGGCCAACACCCTCGAATCGTCCAGTCGAACCGGCCAGCTCGCGCCGGCTGGAAGGTTGGCCAGAACGTGTCGTTTCACCGTCGGGAGTGCCTCGGGAGAACGCGTGACAGGTTGTGACACCTCGACGGCCTTCGGGAAGTCCACATCGGCTGCCGCGCAGCCCGGCTGCGGGGAGCCCGAACCCTCACACCGGTGGTGTTCGGCCGCATGTCAATTACCCACCAGGGGTTGGGTGCTGACTATTTAAGCAATTACCCGGCCTGGAGTGCCCTCAAATTGGCCTGCCCTAGCAGAATGTCGAGGCAGTCGGTCGTTGACAAATTGCCGTAAGCCTTTTAGAGTGAATGTCTTGGGGCCAGCGGAACCGACCGGGATGAGAGCGCACTGACGACGGTGACACAAAAGGCATGGGGAGGAGTTTTCCAACAGGCGACGGACCGCCAAGTTGAGGAGTTCACTGAAAGCGTGAGCTTCGACCGCCGCCTGTACGCTCATGACGTGCAAGCGTCGATCGCCCACGCGCGCATGCTTGCCGATGTTGGCCTGATCGACAACGCCGAATGCGACCAGATCGAGTCCGCCCTCGTCGACATTCGCGGACAAATCGAAGCCGGTGAGTTTGAATTCACCAGTGCCCTCGAAGACGTTCACATGCACATCGAACGGGCGCTGGTCGATCGGCTCGGCGACGTAGGTCGCAAACTCCACACCGGTCGCAGCCGCAACGACCAGGTGTCGACCGACTTGAGACTCTGGATGCGCGACCAGGTCGACCAGATCGATCGCCTCTTGGCCGCTCTGCAACGGGCGTTCCTTGGCCGTGCCGCGGGCGACCTCGACGTGATCCTGCCCGGCTACACGCACATGCGCCGTGCCCAGCCGGTTTTGGCTCCGCACTACTGGTTGGCCTACTGCGAAAAGTTCCAGCGCGATCGCGATCGCCTCGCCGATTGCCGCCGTCGTGTCAACGTGATGCCGCTGGGAGTTGCGGCGCTGGCCGGCACGACGCTTCCGATCGACCGAGACAACACGGCCCGCCGGCTCGGCTTCGCGGCCGTCGCCGCCAACAGCCTCGACATGTCGAGCGACCGTGACTTTGTCGTCGAACTCGCCTTTGTTCTCACCCTCGTGGCCGAGCATCTCAGCACCTGGGCCGAGGAATGGATCATCTGGTCGACCGAAGAGTTCGGCTTTCTCGATCTTCCCCAGTCGTTCTGCACCGGCTCTTCGATCATGCCACAGAAGGTCAACCCCGACGTGCTCGAGTTGGTCCGTGGCAAGTCGGCCCGGGTCGTCGGTAACTTGCAAACGCTGCTGGTGCTGATCAAGGGCTTGCCGCTGGCCTACAACCGCGATCTCCAAGAAGACAAACCCGCGTTGTTCGATTCCTGCGACACCGTGGCCGCCTGCTTGGCCGTGGCGGCTCCGCTGGTTGCCCAAACACGGCTGAATCGCGAGCGAATCGCCCAGCGGATCGATCGGGGCTACCTCGACGCCACCACGCTGATGGAACATCTGATCAGCCGCGGGGTGCCGCAGCGCAGCGCCCACCACATGGTCGGCACCCTCGTGCGCCGGGCGATGGACGACGACGTTCGGCTGGCGGACCTCCCATTGTCGGCGTTCCAGGACGTCTATCCCGAGTCCGACGAGTCGATTTATGACGTGCTGGGTGTGCAACACGCCGTCGACGCCTTTCAGAGCTACGGATCGACGGCACGCGACCAGGTCACCCACCAAATGGCCCGCTGGCAAGACGCGCTCGGCGAGGTGTCCGACTGAACCATCGCGAACGACGCGATTGCCCCTAAATC
>JAGQPT010000203.1 GCA_020426575.1 Planctomycetales bacterium | reverse complement strand
GGATGTCGGACGTGGACAACTTGCCCGACTTCGGCTTTGCAGCAGCGGGCGTGGCCTCGGCTGCCGGGGCGGCGGCGGGCGCCTTACCGCGGGCCGCCGCGAGGATGTCGGCCGTGTTGAGCTTGCCGGCCTTGGGTTTGGCCGCCGGCTTTGCCGCCGCCTCACCTTTTTTGGTCCGCGAGGCTTGGAGAATGTCCGCCGTCGACATTGCCGCCTTGGGCGCTGCGCCTTTGCCGCGTGCGGCAGCGAGGATGTCAGCCGTCGCCGACTTGCCGGCAGTCTTGGCCGGTGCCTTGGCAGTTGGCGCCTTGTCCGCCGGTTTGGCCGCGGGCGCGGCCTTGGCCTTTGCGGTCTCAACGGGCTTCGGTGCATCGACCACCTTGAGGAAGTCGAGGTCGATGTCGTACCAGCCAATGTTGTTCACGTCGTCGAACTCGACCAGGGCGCGGCCGCTCATGTTGACAGTCTTCACCCGGCCGGTGAGTTTGCGAAAGCGCTGCAACTCGGGCCGCGAACCATCGACGACGACAAACTGGTCGGTGTAATCCCGTTTGAGCTTTTCAATCTGTTCGAACACGGCTGTGCTTTCTCGATGCGCGAGGTCGGCGGGCAGCGGGGGCAAAATGGTCAGCGGCCCACACCACCGTCGGCCCGACGTGGGGACGAGCGATAGACCGGCAATTGTGGAATATCTTGCCCGCCGAATCAAGGAGCCCGACAGGGTGGAGGCGGGTTGTGAAATGCCGTGGTCGCGGTGCGTCGCGGCATGTAGCGCCACCCAGCGATCGTGCTAGTCTCGGTGCGTGCGTTCGTCCCTGAGCTTGGCGGCGAGGGATTCGTAGGCACGACGGACCTGCCAGTTGTGCCAGGGCAGCATGTCGACCGTCGCTGTCAGCGTGCCGCCATCGTCCGCAAGGGCAACGTCGACGGCGGCGATTTGGGCGTCGGCCGAGGCGGGCTGACTGGCGGGCAGCGCCGCGGTGCCCTCACCGAACATTTCGGCCCAGATCAGATAATCGAGGCCGTCGACCATGCCGTCGTTGTTGAAGTCGCCGTTCTGGGGCGAGCCGGGAGGGTTTTGCGCCGGGTTGTCGCCGTAGAACTGGGCCCAGAGCAGGTAGTCGAGGCCGTCGACCTGTCCGTCGAGGTTTCCGTCGCCCGTCAACAATTCGTAGGCTCCCATGTCGATGCGCTGACCGCCGCCGCTGTCGAACACCCGTCGAAATGGTGCGCCGCGTTGATCAAACTCGTCCGGAGCGGCCGCGATCGAGGGGTCGCCGGCGTCGATCGCGGGACTGCCGTAGAGCAGCGCGTGGGTTTGGGTCGGCCCGCCGTTGTCGGCCAGCGGTCCCAGCAGCGGATTGGTGTTGATGAGGTTGCCACTGCCGGCGAGGATCGTCACCACCTGCCCGCCTCCCAGACCGCTCGTGGTGCCGATGATGCTGTAGTCGACGTCAAAGACACCGTCGGATTCGAGGAACACGTCACGGTTCGAAGCGGCCGCGTTGTTGCCGGCGACGATCGAGTTGACCATCGTGAACGTGAGCGAGTCGCTGGGGCTCGAGGCGAAGATACCACCCCCTTGCGAGCTGCTACCTGTGGTGCGGTTTTCAGCGATGGTCGTTCGGGCGATGGTCGGTGACGCGCTCGTGTATACGCCTCCGCCATGGGCCGCCGTGCCGGTGGTGCTGTTTCGGCTGATCGTCGACTGCGTGATCGTCAATGGGGACGAGCTCTTGTGGGAAATGCCGCCGCCGATCGCGTAATTGCCGGTGGTGCGGTTCTCGCTGATCGTCGAGTCGGTGATGGTCAGAGCGCCCAACGTCGATCGGGAGACGCCGCCTCCGTCGGCGTAGTTGCCGGAGGTTTGATTGCCGCTGATCGTGCTTTGGGTGATCGTCAGACTGCCGTTGACGCTGTAGACGCCACCACCTTTGGCAAAGTTGCCGGCGGTGCTGTTGCCGCTGATGGTGCTGCGAATGATGGTGAGGCTACCGACGTTGTTCGCCGCAACGCCACCACCCGCCGCGGCCGCACCGAGCGTGCCGTTGTCGCTGATCGTGCTGTCGATGATCTGCAGTTGGGAGATGCTGCTGATGGCCCCGCCGCGCGCCCGAGCGCCCGTTGTGTTATTGCCTATCACCAAGCACTGCTCGATCGTGAGTGTTCCGATCGCATAGAACCGAACGGCGCCGCCGGAATAGGTTTCGTCAAATCCCGCCGCGTTGTCACCGCTGGTGCGGCCGCCGGTGAGCATCATGCCCCGGAGTGTCGTGTCGCCGTGGCCAACGATGTTGAAGATGCGCGAGTTCTGCTGGGCATCGACCGTCAGAAGTTTCGCATCGGGCCCATCGATGGTCACCGCCCCGCCGATCTGGATCTCGCCGAGCTCCAGCTTGATCGTTTGTTCGGTGGAAAACAGGAGCGGATCGAATGTGATCGTATCGACGTCGGTACCGTTGGCCAGCTCGACGGCTTCGCGCAGCGAGAGGTCGCCCGCGGAGAAGTCGCCGTCGCTTTCGTCGGCCGTGGTGTCGACGACGAGCGTGCCGGCGAGGTTTTGACGTTCGAACGCGCCCATGTCGATTCGCAGGCCACCGGCGCCGCCGTCAACAACTCGAACAAACGGCAGACCGCGCTGGTCGAATTCGTTGGCATTGAAGGCGACGGCCGGGTCGCCAGCGTCGATCGCCGGGCTGCCCGGGAGCGGCGCGTGCGTCTGCGTCGGTCCACCGTTGAAGGCCAGTGGCCCCAGCAGGGGAGCGCCGAAGAGGTTGTTGCCACCGACGATCCCGCCAGGATCGGCACCGATCAGGCTGTAATCGACGTGGAGGGCACCTGTGCCGGCGGCAATGTCGCCGCCACCGCCTGCGGCCGAGTTGTCGGCCACGATCGAGCCAGCGATGGTAGCCGGATCGTCGGTGAAGAACAGACCTCCACCCAGGGCGGTGGCGTTGTAGGCATGGTTGTCGGCGATCGTGCCCATGGTGATCGTGACGTCACCCCGGGCGTAGAGGCCTGCGCCGTGCGCTTCGAGTCCGGTCGTGCTATTTCCGCTGACGGTGCTCTGATCGACCAGAAGGTCGTCTCTGGCATAGATGCCGCCGCCGACGGCTGCTTCGCCAGAGGTGGAGTTTCCGCTGACGGTGCTGCGATGCAGCGCGACGTCGATGCGTGAATAGATGCCGCCCCCGGCGGCTCGATCGCCTTGGGTGCTGTTCCCGCTGACGGTGCTATCGTAGAGCGTGACTTCGTCAATGGCGCGAATGCCGCCGCCGCTCGAGCTCGTGCCGAGTGTGTAGTTTCCGCTGACGGCGCTGTGTACGAGTGTGACTTCTCCGGTCGCCGAGATGCCGCCGCCACCGCCTAAGGTGCCGTCGACGTGATTGCCGCTGACGACGCTGTCGGTGAGCGTGACGTCCTGCCCGGCCCACACGCCGCCCCCGCCCGACAGGTCTCCGGCGACACTGTTGTCGGTGACAGAACTTCCCAAGAGGGTGACGTCGTTGGCGCACCAGATCGCGCCGCCACTGGTGCTGTTTCCCGATGTACTGTTTCCGGTGGCGATGCTGTCGACGAGAGTGACGTTTCCCTCGTTGCGGGCATGAATGGCGCCCCCCCAAGAATTCGCGCCGAGCGTGCTGTTGTCGCTGATCAGGCTATCGCCGAATACGACGTCGCCGACGGTGAAGACGGCTCCGCCGCTGGCGCGATCGCCGGTTGTGCCGTTACCGGTGAGCACGACGTCCTCGAAGTTGAGGGTGCCGGTGGTGAGCGACCGCACGGCGCCGCCGTGATAGGACATGTCGTCGAAGTCGACGCCGCTGCCGGTCGTTTGTCCACCGGTGAGCGTGAGGCCACTGATCGTGAAATCACCCAGTGAGGCGTTGATGTTGAAAATCCGCGAATTTTGCCCGGCGTCGACGGTGAGCACGTGCGCGCCGGGTCCTTGGATCGTTACGGCTTCGAGGATTTCCATTTCGCCGAAACCGACGTCGATCGTTCCCGCGACTGCGGAGAGATCGATCGAGTCGACTCCCGCCTTGTTGTTTGCGTCAATGATCGCCTGCCGCAGGCTACCCGTGCCGAAATCGGCGAGGTTGGTCACTGCAAAGTTGGCAAGCAGGCGTCGGTCTTCGAGCGTTTCTGACCGTAGCCGCAGCGCGGACGTGGCCGCCAGCCCCCGTCGCTTCCGGAACGAGTCGACGAATCGAGCCATAGCGAAACTCCTCACCTTGACGAGATGGTGTGGAGCCGCGGGACCCCACCGTGGGCAGAGGGAATCCTCCGCATGGTAGCGAACCGAGCCGGTGAAAACCAACGAAAACCGTGGCGATTCAGGGCCGTCACGAGAACACTTCTCGTTGCATCGGGGCCCGCTGGCGCGTTCACCGCACGCGGCGGATCACGTATTTCCAGCGGGCCGTGCGGGGCAGACCGTTGCCCTCGGGGCGTGGTGAGAGCACGAGGTGGTCGCCGGCGATCGTAAAGTCGACGGGCGCTGCTTCGACCGGCTCGACGCGCAGTTCGCAGCCCCCCTCGGGCACGTGCACCAGCACGAGATGGTTCGAGGCGTCGAGCTCCATCGTGCCGTGAACGCGGTAGCTGCTGCGGAGATTGCCCGGCTCGCTCGGATCTTCCTGTAGCCGACAGGCTACGTCGCAGACGACCTGATCGAGTTGGGGGTCGAGTTCGGCGCTGACTGACCAGTGATTGCGGCCGGCCATACCGACCAGCAGCGCGAGTCGACCGCCGTCGGTCCACTTTTCGAATTCCAGCGCCTGCAGCGGCGGACTTGGTGGCCAGACGTCGCTGGAGTCGCCTTCGACCGACTCGAGTACACAGATTTCGGCGTCGCCATCGACGAGGTAGATCGCGTGCGCGTACCGATCGCCGGAGCGGGAGAAATCGACCCGCATTCCACCTGCCGACAAGCTGGCGACTTCATGACTCAACGTGCTTTGCATGCCTCAATCGCGGTGATGGTGATTGCCAACCCGTTGTTAACTCGCGCGCCAGCGGAGCGTGGACTCGAGGAACTCCTGCAGGTAGTCGCCGTCGAGCATCTTCTGAAAGTTGCCCACCGAGTGGCCCGTGCGCGAATCCTTGACGCGTTGGTCGGGGTGCTGAAAGTAGTTGCGAATTTGGGAGCCGAAGCCGGTTTTCGGCTGGGTCTTGTACTTGGCGGCGAGCTCGGCCTCGCGTTTTTCCTCTTCGAGCCGCGCCAGCCGGGAGCGGAGCATCTTGCGAGCGGTGGCGCGGTTTTTGTGTTGGCTGCGTTCGTTCTGGCACTGCACGACGATGTTCGTCGGCAGGTGCGTGAGCCGGATCGCGCTCGACGTCTTGTTGACGTGCTGGCCGCCGGCACCGCTGGCGCGGAACACGTCTTCACGAATGTCGTCGTCGACCAGTTCGATCTCGGCCTCTTCGTTGATCTCGGGCGAGACGTCGACGGCCGCGAAGCTCGTCTGCCGTTTGCCTTCGGCGTTGAAGGGGCTGATGCGGACAAGCCGGTGCATGCCGGTTTCGCCGCGGAGATAGCCGTAGGCCATGGGGCCGCGAATGGCGATGCTGGCGTTCTTGATGCCGGCTTCCTCGTTGTCTTCACGGTCGAGCAGCTCGACCTGGTAGTCGTTTGCCTCGGCCCAGTTGATATACATCCGCAGCAGCATCTCGGCCCAGTCGTTGGCGTCGGTGCCGCCGTCTTTGGCGAAGATCGAAACCAGCGCGTTGTTGGCATCGTGCGGGCCGGAGAGCAGCGCCTTGAGCTGCAGGTCGGCCAACAGCGGTTCGACGCGTTCGAGCTCAGCGGGCACTTCGGCGGCGAAGGCTGGCTCGTCCTCGGCCATCTCGATCATCGTGGCGATGTCTTCGTCGGCCTTGAGCAGCGCACGAAACGGTTTGACCAGCGTCGCCAGGCCCTTCATCTCGGCCACCTTGGCGTTGGCCGCTTCCGGGCTATCCCAGAAGTCGGGCTGGGCCATTTCGGCTTCGATTTCCTCGATCCGCGTCTGTCGCTTCGCGAAGTCAAAGAGAGTCCCGGAGCTGTACGATCTGCTCGTGCAACGAGTCGACGCGATCTCGGATCTCTTTGTCCATTAGCTGGTTACCTCGACGAGAAACTGGCAGAATCGGCCCGCGACCGGAACGGTCGCCCCGGCGCGGGGGACCGACATCAATTGACCGAGACGGCAAGTATAACACCGCCGCGCGAACGGGGGGAGCCGGGTCGTTTGGGCCGGCTCGGACGGTGGCGTCGGCGATGCTCGTCGCGGCGTCTGTTTCCGGCTGGCGTCCCCACTCGTGTCAAACGAGGCAGGTGAGGCGGTCCTTGGGGCGCCGTCTCAGGCGTTTCATGTTGCCCAGCCCGAACAACCGATGCCGAACCTGACGCATCGCGTTGTTGACTGCGCCGGTCGGTGCAGCTGAGATTCTCCTCGTCGCATCAACTCGTCAGGTCGCCGCCTTTGTCCGAGCCTCGCACGATCACTGCCGCCCGAGCGCTTGCCGGCAGCAGCGCGCCCGCCTCCATGGCGTTCGCCGTGCTGCTGGGGGCCGTCGCTGGGGTTTGGGTCGGCTGGAACCTCACGTTCGCCGTGCTGGTGACGCTGGCGCTGCTGGTGAACATCAATGTTCGGCTGTTCGCCGTCGCGGCGGCGGCCACGTGCGGGCTCGGTTGGGCCGCCGCGCCGCTGAGCCACGACGTCGGCCGCTGGTTGCTCGATGCCCAGGGGCTGCGCGGTTGGATGGGGCAGTGCACGAGTGGTCCCGTGGGCGCCCTGTTGGGCTGGGACGTGTACGCGCTGGCCGGTGCGACTCCGCTCGGTGCCGGGCTCGGTATGGGCGGGGCCGCCGTTGCCCGCCGCTGGGCGTCGCGGTTGCCCCACTGGATCGTCGGCGACGTTTGCAAAGCGGTCGCGGGCGACCCGAGCGAAGGAGCCGGTCACGACGCGGCCGTCACGCGAATGCCCGTGCTGCGGCCCTACGGCGTCGTCATGGCGCTGGCCCTGCTGTCGGGTTGGTTTGCGGTCACGACGGCAGCCGTGCCGCGGGTGATTCAGCGCGCCGTCGTCGCCCGCCTGGAACGTGAAAACGGCGCGGAGGTGACCGTCGGTGGCTGGGAATACCGGCTCTGGTCGGGCGAGCTGCGGTGTGACGACGTGCGCCTGGCCGACCCCGAGCGGCCCGACTTCGACCGCCTGCGGATCGATCGTGTTACGGCGCGGCTCGATGCGGCGGCTGTGTTGCGGGGGCAACTGCGCGTGCGCGAGCTGAAGCTTGCCGGGCTGTCGACCGGGCGGCGGCGGCTGGACCGCGGACGGGTCTTGGCGGCCTCGGCGCCGTTGTTCGCCGCCACCGGCGACGCGGCGAGCGCTGCGCAAATCATGCCGGAGGGCGCCGACGACCAACTGGTTGTCGACCCGGCGACGGCCTTCGAAGGTTGGGGGGAACTTTCAAATCAGCTTCAGCACTATCGCTCGATGCACGAGGTGCTGGTGCGGTGCACCGGTTTCTTTCAGACCGTGAACGACGGCGACCCAGCGGCGAGAGCGGCGATCGAAGGCGACACCGACGAATTCGTGGCGGTGGCACAGGTCGCGGGCCGCGCGCGTCGTTGTTGTTTGCCGCGACTGACAAACCGAGACGGCCTGGAGCGGATCGAAATCGTGGGGCTGCCCGGTTCCTGGCAGTGGGGGGACGAGGCGACCGTCACCCTGGAACCGGTCGTGGCGGCGGGCGTCGATGACGTGAACATCGGAGACGGCCGATGGGTCCGCCTGTCGGTCAGCGCACCGGCGTGCTGGTCGCTTGAGCTGACGAACGACGTGCGGCTCGAGAGCCCTGCGGTGCCTCAACCGGTGCGGCTGGCGATGCGGCACGTTCCGGCGCAGCGGCTCGGCGGCTGGCAGATGGATGGCCTGCGCGTCGACGCTTCGCAAGGTACGGTCGACGTGTTTGCCGAGGGCACGATCACAAGCGAGACGGTCGACGTGACACTGCGGGCGATGGGCGATGAGTTGATGATGTCGGCCGCGACTGTGCAGGGTGGATCGGCACAGAGTTTAGAGACACAGAGTCCAAAGACAACACGTGCGAGCGTTCACCGCGGTGCCGCAGCGTGGCGCGGGACCGACGGAGCGGCGCTTGCGAGTGCGGTGTCGTCGTCGCGGCGGCTGAACGTCGACGCCCGGTGTTTGGGCTCGTGGCAGCGGCCACGATTGACGCTCTCTCCTAACCGGTTGTTGGCCGATCTCGATTTCGAAAGCGTTCGGGCCGTACGGCAGCGCGAAGCGGCACAGCTGGCGACACGCGGAACCGAAGGGTTTCGCGCGCCCGATGCGCGTGAGCCGGAGACAACCACCGCCATTGCGAAACAGCAACCGATTTCCGCGACAGGCGGCGCCGACGTGACCGGTCCGGCGCCGGTGGGGCCGATGTCGCCCGGTCGCGCCGCGGGTGCGGGACAGGGTGTGCCGATGCGTCGACCCCTGGGAATACAGGTCACACAGCCGAATCAGGGGCTGCGCGTGGAAGTGGCGGAATCGACGGGCGTGAACGTCGTGCAGCCGAGCCGCGTCTACGTGGAAGAACCGCGCCGCGCGATGATCTCAACTTCCGGCGAAGTGTCGTCGACACCCGTTACGGACGATTCGCTCGGGGCGGCACCGGCCAGGGAGAGTCTGCCGCAGCGGGAGCCGCTGCCTGCCGACTGGTTGAAGACGGGCTACGATCTAAGCCCGACTTCCACGGCAGCGGGCCGGCGCTGGGCGGCACAACAAGCCGAAGACCGCCAGCGCGCCGACCAGGTGCTTTCGCAGCGTGTCGGCGCGACGGCCGAACGCTAGGCCGCGACGACCGGGGTCAGGACGTCAGCTCATTGAGGCGGAGTATAGTCAATGGCGTGGCGTCGCCGAAGTCACGATCATTTGTGAGGAATGCCTCTGCGCCGTGAGCCCGTGCCGTGGCGAGCTGGATCGCATCCGGCGTCTTCAGCGTGGACGACGCCCGCAACTCGGCAGCGAGTTGTGCCGTTTCAGGCGTGAGCGAAACTGTTTTGATGTGTGGAGAACTCAGCAGAATGTCGTTGTATTGATGGGCGAGCCCCTCATTTCCGTGCCTGAGCGGATGGACGAGCACTTCGAGGAGCGTGATGGTTGAAGTGACGACGCGAACACTGCCGGCCTGAACCGCGTCGAAAAACGGGGCCAGCCGGTTGCCAAAATCGGCGTGGACTTCGATGTAGAAGATGAGCGGCGCCGTATCAAGCCCGACGGTCTTACCGCGGAGTTCGTCTACCTATCCCATGACTCGCGCTCACGGTTGACGTGCTCGTCGGCGTTGACGCCTTGCCAGATTTCCTTACCGAGGCCGCGCAGATCGGTGATCTGATGGCGGCCGCCGTTTTTTCGACTCGCGTGTTGAGCGAGCGTTTCTGACAGCCTCAGCTGCTCCTGCTGTGTCAACTCGTCTTGGGCACGCCGGAGGATTTCGTCATACGAGCCGCTTGCCATCGTGGCCTCCCGAACTATTGTGTCCGCAAGAACTTCGGCACCGTAACGTCATGGTCATCCCGCTCGGGTGAGTTTTGGACATCGCGGCGGCATGGTGAGCGTTCATGGACCGCCGGATCGTCATAACTGGGTACGGTCACTGTCCCTGTCGTTATGCATTGATCGTGTAAGGTTCGCGTTGCGGTCGGCTGAGCATGGCGGTGGCTTCGGCGTCGCCGACAAAGTCTTCGGCCACGGGGTCCCACTTCAGTTTGCGGCCCAGTCGCATCGAGATGTTGGCGAGGTGGCAGGCGCTGACCGAGCGGTGGTGGGTGAAGACGTCGGAGATCGGCAGCGAGCGATCTTTGACGCACTCGAAGAAATTCTGCATGTGATCGCCCGGCTGCTTGCCGCGGTAGAGCTTGATCACCTCTTCGTCGAGCCAGTCCTGGTCGGCGGACGTGAGGTCTTCGACCGGTTTGCCGACGAGTCGACCGCGGTTGACGAGGATGCGGCCTTCGTCGCCTTCGATCATCGTGCTGCCGCCGGGTTCGCTGGTGAGGAAGACCTTGCTGCCGTTCTCGAAGGTGAGCGTGGTATCGAACGAGGTGGCGGCGTTGTAGGCATTGGGTCGGTCGTCAAAGGTGCCGGTTCCCTCGATCTCGATCGGTCCGGTCTTGTCGAGTCCCAGGGCCCAGAGGCCGATGTCGGTGACGTGCACACCCCAGTCGGTGATCTGACCGCCGGAGTATTCCAGCCACCAGCGGAAGTTGTAGTGGGCGCGCTCGGGGCAGTAGTCGACCAGCGGTGCCTGGCCGAGCCACATCTCCCAATTGAGATTGGCCGGCGGCTCAGCGGTCGCGAAGGGACCGCCCGACTCGCCATTGCCGGCCTGGCAGCGGGCTGAGAGGTTCTTCCCCAGCCGCCCGCTCTGGGCCAACACGACGGCCTTGAGGAACACGTTGTTGAATTCGCTGCGCTGTTGGGTGCCGACCTGCACGACGCGGCCCGTTTCTTCGACGACGCGGCAGATTGTCTTGCCTTCGTCGATGGTGAGCGTGAGCGGCTTTTCGCAGTAGACGTCTTTGCCGGCCTGCATCGCGTCGATGGCGATCTTGACGTGCCAGTGGTCGGGGGTGCCGATCGTGACCACGTCGACGTCGTCGCGGTCCAGCACGTGTCGGTAGTCGCCGTAGGTTTTGCACTGGCCGTTGTATTTTTCCGCGAAGCCGGCGGCGCGGTCCGCGTCGACGTCGCAGCAGGCGACCATGTTGCCCTTGGAGCCGGCTTGGTGGCCGATCCCTGAGCCGCGGCCGCCGACGCCGATCGAGGCGACGGTGAGTCGGTCGTTGGGTCCGTCAGCCCGCGTGGCACGGCTGGTGAACACGTAGGGAACGCTGGCAGCGGCGGCCAGACCGGCCGTGGTCTTGAGAAAATCGCGACGGTGGGACATCGGTCGGACTCCTGCAGGGATTTCAAGGCGGGGACGTGCAGTGGCGGGTGACAAACCGGTATTGTACACCGCCGGGCCCAGCGGCCGCACCTATTTTTGCGCCGCGGCGGTTTGCTTACATGCTCCGCGGTCGCGGCCGGCCCGTCCCGGGCGGCGCTCAGCGCGAAGCCCGCGTGGCGGCGGCGTGTCGTCCTGCCGGGGAGTCGAGCACCGTATCGATGCGGACGACGTCGCGCAGCGACTGTTCAGTGTAGAGATCGTAGTAGTGGCCGCGGCGGCTGAGCAGTTCGGTGTGGGTTCCCTGTTCGAGGATCTTGCCGGCCTCGATCACGACGATCAAGTCGGCGGCGCGGATCGTCGAGAGCCGGTGGGCGATCACGAAGCTGGTCCGTCCGCTAAGAATCCGCGCCAGGCCGATCTGGATCTGCCGCTCCGTCTCGGTGTCGATCGACGAGGTGGCCTCGTCCATCACCAGCAGCTGGGGCTGTTTAAGCACGGCGCGGGCAAACGAGATCAATTGTTTCTCGCCCAGACTGAGCTGATTGCCCCCTTCGCCGACTTCGGTGTCGTAGCCGGCCGGCAGCGCCGAGATGAACTCGTGTGCGCCGGTGAGCCGCGCCGCATCGATCACCTCGCCGTCGCTGGCGTCGAGTCGGCCGTAACGGATGTTGTCGCGGATCGTGCCACTGAACAGGTGCGGCTGCTGCAGGACGATACCGAGTTGCGATTGCAACCAGCGCAGGCTCCGCTGGCGATACTCGACGCCGTCGATCATGATCTCGCCCGCGGTCGGTTCATAGAACCGGCAGAGCAGGTTGACGAGCGTCGACTTGCCGCCGCCGGTCGCGCCGACCAGGGCCACCGTCTGACCGGGCTCGACCGTGAGGTTGAAGTCCTCGATCACCTGCGGCCCTTCGCGGTAGCGGAAGCCGACGCTGCGGAACTCGATGCGGCCGACGTGGTCGGGGTGACCGTCATCGCCCTTTTCGCGCAGCCGCCGCGCCACCTCGGCCGAGTCCTGCACGTCGGGCACGGCATCGACGAGACCGAGCACGCGTTCGGCCGAGGCCTGGGCCATTTGCAGCTCTGCGAACCAGGCAGAGAGGTCCTGCACGGGTCCGAAGAAGAGCTGCGCGAAGTACATGAACATGACGACCTCGCCGACGCCCAGCCCGGCAACGCTGACCTGGTGACCGCCGATCGCCAGGGCTAGCGCGATCGACACGCTGCCGAGGGTGAGCACGATCGGCAGGTAGACAGCCGAGAGCACGGCATTGCGGACCGAGTACTCGCGCATCTCGTTGGCGAGTCGATCGAAGTCGTCGAGGTTTTCCTGTTGCCGCACGAAGACCTTCGTGGTGCGCACGCCCATGATGCCTTCGTTGTAGGCGGCCGTGAGTCGCGAGTTGGCCTTGCGCACCTTGCGCGAGGTCCGTAGTATCCGCTTGCGGAAGAAGACGCTGACGACAAACAGCGCCGGCACCGAGGCCAGCACGGCCAGCGCCAGTTGCCAGTTGTAGACGAGCATCACCACGGCAACGAGCGCCATCAGCGTGGTGCCCCACACCAGGTCCATCACGCCCCAGGCCAGGATGTTGGAGAGCCGGTTGCAGTCGGACGTGAGCCGAGCCATCAGCCAGCCGACGCTCCGCGTGTCATAGAAGCCGAACGACAGTTGCTGCAATTGCTCGAAGGCGTCGCGGCGAATGTCGGCGCTGACGTGGGTGCGAACCTTGCCGGCACAGGCGATGAACCCCCAGATGCTGCCGCATAATACGAGCGACAGTGCCATGTAGGCCGCGCCATAGGCCACGAGGTTCACCTGCCGCGGGTCGTCCTGAATCGCCGTGATCAGTCGGCCGGTCAGTTGCGGAAAGCTGATGTCGCTCACGGCCAGCATCAGTGCCACGCCGAGGAAACGGAGCGTCGTGGCGCGGTAGCGGAAGGTATAAACGAGCAGCCGGCGCCAGAGCCGCAGGTCGACCCGCTGTTCGGCATCGTCGTCATCGATCCATTCGGCCGTGCTCATGTCCGTTGTGCCTCCGAGACCGCGCGCCGCGGCGTGGCTGACGTCGCTTCGGCGAGATCGTGGCGCAAGTCGTCTTCGAGCGATCCCTGCAGATTCCAGAGCCGGCGGTAGGGACCCTCGACGGCCATCAGTTCGTCGTGCGTGCCTGCCTGCACGAGCCGCCCCTGGTCCAACAGGAAGATGCGGTCGGCCAGCCGCGTCGAGGAAAGTCGATGCGCGATCAGGATCGTCGTGCGGTTGCCGTGCCGTCGGGCCAGTGCGCGGAGGATCCGCGCCTCGGTCTTGGTGTCGACCGCGCTGAGGCTGTCGTCGAGCACAAGGAACGCGGGGTCTTTGACCAGCGCACGGGCGATGGCCAGCCGCTGCCGCTGCCCGCCGGAGAGGGTGACACCCCGTTCCCCGACGACGGTGTCATAGCCGTCCGCGAAGCCGCTGATGTTGCCGTGGATGTCGGCGGCGTGGGCCGACGATTCGACCTCGGCGTCGGACGCCGCCGTGTGGCCGATGACGATGTTCTCCCGCACGGTTTTGGAATACAGGAAAGGGTCCTGGAGCACGACGCCGAAGGCGTCGCGCAGTGCGTCGCGGTTGATCGTACGCAGTTCGTGGGGACCGACGTGGATCGAGCCCTGCTCGTAGTCGTAGAGCCGCACGAGCAGGTTGATCAGCGTGCTCTTGCCGGCGCCGGGCGGTCCGAGCAGCGCGACCGTCTCTCCCTCGGCGATGTTCAGCGAAAGGCCGTCGAGTGCCGGTCGATCATTGCCGTAGCTGAACGTGAGGTTTTCGATCGTGATCGCTCCGCCGATTGGCTCGGCGGGCACGGCTTCGACGCTCTCGGGCGGTTCGGCCAGCACTTCGCCGATGCGGTCGATGGCCACGGTCGCCTTGCCCGAGTCGGCCAGGACGCGGCCGATGTGCCGCACGGGCCAGATGATCGTTCGCAGCAACCACCAGAACAGCACCCAGGTGCCGGGCGAAATCTGCCCCTGGACGACAAAAAAGCCGCCGCCGACGAGCACGATGCCAATCTGTGTGAAGACCAGCAGGTCGGACGTGGTCCAGTAGTTGCTCATCGCGATAAACAAACGATATTCGAGGTCGCGGAACTCGCCGTTGCGCTCGAGGAACTTGTTGATTTCGTGGTCCTGTTGGGCAAAGGCCCGCACGACGCGGATGCCGGTCAGGTTCTCCTGCAGCACGGTGGTGAGTCGGCCCTCGGACTCGTCGACCTGTTCGAACAGGCGGCGGACCTTGCGAAAGAACAACAGCGCCATCGCCACGATCACCGGCACAAGACATAGCGCGAGCAGGCTCATCCGCCAGTCCTGGCTGAGCATGATCGGCACGGCCACGGCCAGCAGCAGCGACACGCGGGCGATTTCCACGACCTGGGCAGCCAGAAAGACGCGGACCGTCTCGACGTCCGAGGAACAGCGCTGCACGAGGTCGCCCGTGTCAGCCTGGTCGTGGTAGCGGCAGGGGAGTCGTTCGAGGTGGGAGTAGAGTTGGTGCCGCAGCCCGCGGACGGCGCCTTCGCTGGCCTGAGCGGCCCAGCGGCCGCGCAGATAGGTGAAGAATCCGTCGGCCGCGGTGAAGGCGACCACCCCGACGGCGGCCCAGACCACGGTGTGCATCAGGTCGGCGTCGCCGCGGGCAATCGCGTCGGTGGCCCGTTTGAGCAGGTACGGCACCGAGAGCAAGAAGGTCGTGCCGACAGCCATCGCCGTGATAGCGGCTGCGTAACGCAGTCGTTGCCCACGGATAAGGTCCCAGACCATGCGGCGGCCCTGGGCGGCGCGATCGCGATCGCCGGTATCGTCGTCTGCTGAGTCGCTGGCGGTCGTGGCCATGTGATGCGGTTACCGCTGTCTGGGGGCGACGGCGTCCGTGGTCGGCGCACAGCGTCGGGTGTCTCCCAGGACAGCCCCTGCCGAGAAAGGTTCGCCTGCGGCCGGACGCGAATGGGCATTTTAGCCGATCGACGCATGGCCGACGCCCCCCGCTCGGGTCGAAATCAACTCGACGTTGATCCTGCCGTCGGGTTGCGGCAATACTGCGGCCCACCCACTTTACCGACCTCTCCGCGCCCGAGCGATTGCCCATGATTGCCATGTTGATGGACCCCGGCTTCTGGCTGAGTCTGTTGTCCGTGACGCTGATCCAGGTCGCGCTGGGGGCCGACAACCTGATCATCATCACGATCATTGCCGGCAAACTGCCCGCCAGTGAGCGCGATCGGGCGGTCCGCTGGGGATTGATCCTGGCCATGCTGTTTCGCATCGCCCTGCTGGCCCTGGTCAGTTGGGTGCTCAAGTTCGCCACCACGCCACTGTTCGAGCTCGATTTCGCCGTCTTCGGTCAGGCCGTCAGCGCGTCGGTCAGCGGCAAGTCGCTCGTGCTGGCCATCGGCGGCCTCGTACTGATCTGGAAGGGCATCAAAGAGCTCCGCGTGAAGATCAAAGGCGTCAAAGAAGACGAAGTCCGCGAGGCGAGCAAGTTTGTCGAGGTCGTTGCGGTCATCGTGGCGATGAACCTGCTGTTCTCGGTCGACTCGATCCTCACCGTCGTCGGCATGACCGACAACTTCGCCGTGATGGTCGGCTCGGTCGTGATCTCGGTCGCGCTGATGCTCTGGTTCGCTAAACCGATCGCCAACTTCATCGCCCGCAACCCCGACTTCGAGATTCTCGGCCTGTTCGTGCTGCTGCTGATCGGTTTTGTGCTGTTCCTTGAAGGGGGCCACGACGCCAACCTGCTGGTCGCGGGGAGCCACTTTCCCTACATCCCGCAGTGGATCGTGATCTTCATCCTGCTGCTGATGTTCAGCGTCGACTTTTACCAGAACTGGTGGGAGAAGCAGCGCGAACAGCACCCAATCGAACTGCACCGCCGGAAGAAGTGACGGCGCGCGACGATTCACATCTTGATGCCGCGGTGACGATCGAGCCGCCCGCGTCTTGGCGGGGGCAACGGGCAACGTTCCGGCGCCGTCTGTCGTCAGGCGGTGCCGCCCAGCCAGCGGCGGAGGGAAAAGGCCGCTCCTGCCACAGCCATCATCGCCAGTGTAAACGTGAAGGCCGACGGCTCAGGGATGGGGCGGTTTGACAGTTTTTCCTCGGCCACGCCCGTGATGTAGTCGCCGCTGATGAAGCTGTCTTCACTGGCATCTGCCACATCGTCGGCGCCGGTAGATGCGGTGTTCCGGTCGAGCAGTTCGAGGCAGCCGTCACAGGTGCCGCCGCCGGCATCGACCGACATGTCCGGCGAGGCCGCGGAAATGGTTTCTTCGGCGATTGCAGCACCACCCGGCAGCGCCAAACACAGTGCTAGAATTGAGAGTCTGCAGCACCCGCGCAAGATGAGGCGGCAGCGCGCGTGGATCGCAAGCTTGCAGACGGGTCGGGAGTGCATGGCCGCCACGTGGTCGGATGCTCGCGGGAGTTGCCCAGCGACGATTGGGTCAACGGTACACTGCAACTATACGTTGTCCGCTGCGCGGCGGGCAATCGCTGCGAAACTCGCCACTTTTCGGATAACGGCAGCCGCTGGGGAAACGTGAACGCTTCGACTCAGCCCGATCGATCGACCCCGCAACCGACGGCCATGCAGCACGGCCTGCGTGGCTGGCTGCGACGTGCCGGCGCCGAGGTGTTCGGGCTCGACGTGCGTTCGCTCGCGCTGCTGCGCGTCGGTCTGGGGGTGCTGATCCTCGTCGACCTGGCGTGTCGGGCCCGCGACCTCGTGGCGCATTACACCGACGACGGCGTGCTGCCGCGCGAAGCGGCGCGCGAGCTGATCGTGCGCGATTGGCGCTTCTCGCTGCACATGCTGGGCGGCTCGGCGGCATACGAAGCGTCGCTGTTCGTCGTAGCCGCTCTCGTGGCGGTTCTGCTGGTGCTGGGGTGGCGGACGCGGCTGATGACGCTGCTCAGTTGGCTGCTGATGATCTCGTTGCATGCCCGCAATCCCGTGATCCTCAACGGCGGCGACCTCGAGTTCAAGCTGCTGCTCTTTTGGGGGCTGTTCCTGCCGTTGGGCGCCCGCTGGTCGATCGATCGGCTTCTGAGCGACGCGTTTCCAGCCGGCCAAGACAACGTCTTGCGGTCGACGCCAACCGATATCGGTGGCGCGAAGGGCGGCGAGTCGGTTGTCTCGATGGGCACGTTGGCCTACGTCGCGCAGATCATCTTCATCTACGTGTTCGCCGGGCTGCTCAAGAGCGGCGACACCTGGGCAGACGGCACGGCGGTCGAACAGGCGATGCACGTCGACTTTTACGGCCGGCCGTTGCGGCAACTGCTGTTGGATCGGCCCGAGCTGATGCGCGGGCTCACCCACTTCACGCTTTACCTCGAACTCTACGGCCCGCTGTTATTGCTGGTGCCCTGGCGGCAGGCCTGGCTGCGGCTGTTGACGATCGTGCTGTTCGTCGGCATGCACCTGAGTTTCGAGCTGACGTTGACGCTGGGGATGTTCCCCTGGGTGTCGATGACCGCCTGGTTGGCGCTGCTGCCGGCCGTCGTCTGGAACAATCGAGTGTGCCAAAAGATTGGCTCGCTGGTGCAAGGTGCGTTCGAGGGCCGTTGCGCCGCAACGGCCCGCTGGTTGGTGGCGGCCCGGGTGCTGCGGCCACGGCCGATGAATGTGCGATTGGGCCCGCTGGGTAGTTACACCGCGCTGTTTTTTCTCGTGCTGACAACGGCCTGGAATGCAGAAAGCGTGAGGTGGCTGCGTGTGCCCGAGCCGTTTCGATCACTTTCGCGCTACACGCACACGAACCAGGGCTGGGGCTTATTTGCCCCCAACCCGGCGACCAACGATGGCTGGTGCATCGTGGCTTTGCACCTGGCCGACGGCAGCGAGGTCGACATGTTGACCGGCGAACCGTTGACCTTTAACCGCCCCGAGTACCCGGCAAGGCTGTTTCCCAATCATCGTTGGCGGAAGTATTTCAAGAACCTGGTGTTGCCGGGATACGCGGAATATCGCCCCTGGTACGCCCGTTACGTCGGACAGCAATGGAACCGTCAACACGGCGACGGTGATCGCCAAGCCGAAACGCTGTTGTTGATCTACATGCAGGAGTCGCCAACGGCACCGGCCACGGATGACCCACGGCCGGTGGTGCAACACGTCTGTTGGCGGCATTGGTATCGCGACGAACTGCGCAGTCGCTTCTATCCCGGCGCCGACGAACCCCGTGAGATACCGCTGATCGTGTTTCCGCTGCTGGAGGACGACGCGGCCGAGGAAGACTCCAGTGACGGCGCTGACATCTCGCGAGTCGACACCGCGCACGAAGACACGGCACATGAAGACACGGCGCATGAAGACACGGCGCATGAAGGCGCCGCGCATGAAGTCACCCCCCACGGCGAGTTCGCACCATAGGGCGCACCACAGGCGTGGCGGGCAGTGGTGCGTTGTCGTTCTTGGGATGGCGTTGCTTTTGGGGTGACACATTCGTGGGAGAGTTGATGACGTGTCATTGCTGTCATTGCACGGTGCATGTTTTGAGAGCTCAAAAAAGTGACGACGGAGAGCCAAAAACACTGCGGTGGCGACACGTCGATCGTCGATGCAACGACTGGCATTTCGCGGTTTCGCGCGCCAAGTTGCGCACGTCAGGGGCAAGGACACGCGTGGCGTCACGGTGAGAATGATGGATCGACTGCTGAAAACCAGCTGGCGCCTTCAGCACGGACCCGCCGTGTTTGCCGTCGCGTTCGTCCTCGGTCTGATGCCGGAATCGGACGTGGACGAGCGCAGCAAAGCGCGCGGCCAGAGTGTGGCCGTCGTGGGTGAGTTGCCGACGGCTGCCGGAGGTTCGCAGACGGTGCCCTTCCTGCCGCCGGACTGCCGTTGTCGCCCGGGAACGCTCTTTCAGTGGAGCAGCGCGCCGAACGTAACAGGTGGTCCCGACCTCTCGGCACCGCTGGTCACGGACCGGCCCGACTTCACCGAGGCATCGGTCACGGTCGGGCTTGGTGTGACCCAGCTCGAAATGGGCTACACGTACGCGTATGACACCGACGAACTCACGGCGTCACACTCCTACGGCGAGCCCCTGCTGCGACAGGGCATCTTTGCCGACTGGCTGGAGTTGCGCGTGGCGCTCTTTCCCACGCAAGAGTGGGAACGCGACGGTGACGTGCGCGATCGGCACGCCGGCACAGAAGACATGTACTTCGGTTTTAAGGTGGCGCTGACACCTCAAGCGGGGTGGCTGCCCGAGATGGCTTTGATCCCCCAGCTGAACTTGCCAACCGGCAGCCGCGCCTTTTCTTCGGAAACGGTCGAGCCCGGCCTCAACTGGGTCTACGGGTGGGAAGTGAGCGACTTCATCTCGACCGGTGGCAGCAGCCAGGCGAACCGCCGCGTCGACGACGCTGAGCACACGTATCTCGAAATCGCGCAATCGTGGACGGTCGGTTATTCACTCACCGACCGCCTGGGGGCGTTCACCGAGTGTTTCGCGCTGTTTCCCAGTGGCGCCGACGTTGCCCTGCCCGAGTACTATTTCGACTGTGGCTTCACCTATCTGATCAACGACAACATCCAATACGACGTCCGCTACGGCGTCGGCCTGAACGATGCTGCCGTCGATTACTTCGTCGGCACAGGGCTTTCGGTCCGCTTTCTTTAGTGACGGCCGCGCAGGATGACCGGCGGCAAGGTGCGGTCGTCGTGCTCAGGCGATTTCCTTGAACTGGATCTCGTGCAGACGGCTGTAGAGGGGGCAGCGGGCGAGCAGTTCGCTGTGGCTGCCGATGTCGGCGATGCGGCCGCCATCCATCACCACGATGCGGTCGGCCAGCGAGAGCGTGCTCATGCGGTGGGTGATCATCACGGTGGTGCGGCTGCGGGTGAATTTCTCGAGGGCCTTGTGGATCAACTGTTCGCTTTCCAGGTCGACCTGGCTGGTGGCCTCGTCGAGGATCAGGATGGCCGGGTCGCGAAGGATGGCCCTGGCCAGGGCGATGCGCTGACGCTGACCGCCGGAGAGCAGTCCCCCGCGCGGGCCCACGATGGTTTCGTAGCCGTCGACCAGCCGCTCTTCGATGAAGCGGTGGGCGTAGGCCCGCTCGGCCGCTTCCCGCACCTGCTGGTCAGTGGCATGGGGCGAACCGTAGCGGATGTTGTTCATCACCGTGTCGTCGAACAGCAAGGTTTCCTGCGTGACGATGCCGATCTGGCTGCGGAGGTCGCGGAGGCGGACGTCGCGGACGTCGACGCCGTCGATCCGCACGACACCTGCGCTGGCGTCGAAGAAGCGCGGGATCAGGTTGGCGAGCGTCGATTTGCCACAGCCATTGGGTCCCACGATGGCGATGGTCTCGCCGAAGCGGATCGTCAGGTCGATTTGTTCCAGCACAAGGCGATGGGCCACGTAGGCGAAGTCGACGCTGGCAAAGTCAATCTGGCGACGGTGCCGCGGCATCGCTACCGGGTGGGGTGGATCGACGATCGTGGGCGCTTCGTCCATCTTGGCGTAGATCCGATCGACGGCGGCCGCGGCGCGCTGGATGCGATTGAACACTTCGGAGAGTTTGCGGGAGGGGTCGCTCACACCGGCGAGGAAGGCGAAGAACGTCATCACCTCGGGCATGCTGAGCGGCGTGTTGCTCATGCGAATGCCTAAGAGGTGCGTCGACTGGTGGATGACGAGGTGGGCGCCGGCCATCAAGGCCAGGCAGACGGTGACCATGCCCATCGACTCGGTGAGCGGTTTGGTCAGCGCGTCGTAGCGGGCGATCCGCATCGCGCGGCGATAGTAGGTCTTGTTGGCGGTGTGGAAGGTTCTGCGTTCCTGACGTTCCATCGTGAAGGCCTTGACGACTTTGATGCCCTGCAGCGTTTCCTCGAGCACGGTGTAGATCTGCGACATCTTTTCCATCGCCTTGCGGTTGGCCCGTTTCAGCAGCCGGGCCAACAAACCGATGGCCCAGGCGGCCACCGGCGCGATCAACAGCGAGAACACCAGCAGTTGCCAGGAAATCCAGGCTGCACCGGCCAGACAGGCGACCATCTTCAGCGGCTCGCGGGTCGCCTTGCCGAACATTTCGCGGACACCGGCGGCGACGTTCTCCATGTCGTAGGTGAAGCGACTCATCAGGTCGCTCGAGCCGTCGTTGCTGAAACGGTCCAGGTCCATGCGCAACGTGTGTCGATAAAACTCGTTGCGGAGGTGGAACGTGGTCAGGTTGGAGAGCTGGGCCACCAGGATCGAGTGGACGATGAACAGCAAGTTCTTCGCCAGTGAGCCAACGATCACACATGCGACGATCACGAGCATCGTCTGAAACGGATCGCGTGGCAGGTAGCGATCGACGTACACTTTTGCCTGGCGATAGAGTTCGAGCGAGCGGGCGTAGTGCTGGTGTTGTGACTTGAGATAGCGGAGGCTCGTTCCGGCCGTGTCCGCGCCAGGCTGCGACGCGGCAGCGATCTGCGCCTCGTGTTCCTGCAGGGCTTTTTCCGAGTCGGCGATTTTGTGATCGACCCACTCCTGCATCGTCTGCCGTTCAAAGAGCACGCGGACGAGCGGCAGCACGGCCGAGATGTTGGCGGCCCAAAAGAACGCAATCCCCAGCGCGCAGACGATTGAAAGCAAAAACCGCCAGCGATAGCGGAGCGCGATGGCGAGCACCCTGCGCGTATTCGGCATGGGGATCCTTCCCGGGGGCCTGGTTCGACGGCGTGCACGAAGTGACCGAACGGTCGGGCACGCCCCACAGCGGAGGCGAGACTTGTAGCAGATTCATGCCGTCGACGAAAGATCGACACCGGCGGGATGATGCGCCACAGCGCCGCGGCAGCTAAGAAAACTACGGCGGCTGCGAAAACTACAGAGAACACACCAGCGGCGGAGCAAACTGCCGCTGGTGTGCGCGCTGCTAGCAGCTACGCCAACCGCTCGACGCGCTCGACGAGGGAGGCGTGGTCCAACGGTGGGCCACCGACCGGCACAATCACGTAGCTCCCCTTTTCGTTGCAGCAGTCGAGGATCAGTTGTACGTCGTTCGGTCCGCAGAAGCCGTCGGGGCACGGTTCGTGGCCGTTGATCAGCAGGCGGGCTCCGACCCGATCGGCAAACGCCCGCGCGTTCTCGGCGCGGTGGTCGCGGCCCCACATCATCCGGAACAGCGGGCCCTGCTCCTGGTAATCGATCGCTTCGAGCGGGCGGTCGAGAAACTCGACGTCGAAGCCCTGGCGGTCGACTTCCTCGGGGATCGTGTGGCAGATGAAAATGCCCCCCGGCAGCCGCACCGCAATCGGCAGGCTGCGGATGAAATCGAGCGCGGCCTCGCGGACCTTTTCCGTCGCCGGCCCGTACATCTGCTGCATCCCCAACCGAAACATCAGGTTGAGCATCTTCTTGGCCTTGAGGATCGGGTAGTCCGTCAACTCGGCCATTTCGTGGTTGCTGAGAATGAAGTGCACGCGCTCGGGGTACTTCGCCTTGAGTTTGGCGACATCTTCGAGCATGGTGTGCGACATGCAGCCGCCGTTTTCGGGGTACGTCGGCCCGCCGTGGCAGACTTCCTGCATGACCAGATGGCGCCGCGGGTGTTCGTCGAGCGCCGCCTTCTGACGGATCATGTTGTAGTTGCGGCGGTGGCCGTGCAGGTCGGCCGTGATCATCACGTCGTCGGCGATTTCTTCGGTGATTTCGACGATGTTTCCGCGCCGTGCCGGCAGGCGGCGATTGGCCTCGGCGGCCTTGGCGTAGGTGTCGATCACCTCCTCGATGTACTGGATGCTGGCAACCATTCCCACAGGCTATCACGTCGCGCGATGAGGGTAAAGCAATCGACGGCGCTGACCGCTCGACTGCCACGGTGGAGGCCGCGCCGAGGGCTATCCGGCATCGACGGGCTGGCTGTCGACGTTTGGCTGGACGCCGCCGGGAGTGTCGGGCACTCCGGCGCCCGGATCGAGGCTGGCGATCCATTGGCGAATCAGTTCGACCCCTTCGTCGTGGATCATCCGTCGGCCCAACTCGGGCATCATCACCTGCGGTTCGAGTGAATAGATCCGCAGGAGCACGATCGACTCGTCGGGTTTGCCCGGCACGACGTTGAAGAGCAGTCCGCCGGCACCGCGACCGGCCGCCACGGGAGTCTTCCAGACGCCGATCCGCGCCGGTTCACTTTGCGTGAGGCTCAGATCGAGCCCCGTGGTGCGGGCGGCGCCAGCCGGGTTGTGGCAGTGCGCGCAATTGACGTCGAGGTAGGCGCGGGCGCGGGCGGCCAAGTCGCCGGTCGCGGTGTCGTCCCAGACTGCCGCCCGGGGTGCCGCGTCGATCGGTTCATCGAGTCCGGCCAGGATGCCCGTCGCCTGCCAATGTGCCAACTGGTTCGCGGTGCCAGCGGCGTAGGAGAAGTCGCCGTTGAGGTTTCGTCCCTTGGGGCCCAGCGGCATGATGTCGTGTTCGGCCGTCTGGTGGCACCCCTTGCACTGGTTGACGTTGGGGACGAGATAATCGAGTTCGCGCGGCGAACCGTCGTCGTGGATCCAGCTCACCTGGCTGACGTGGCCGGCGCGGGCCAACTCGGCGTCGGTCTGCTGGCCGTTCCAGAGGTAGGCCGTCGCCTGCCACTCGCCGTCGTGTTTGACGAGCACCCGCGTCTCGATCAGCCGCACCGTGCTGTCATCGCGGCGCATGTCGTCCGGATAGGCAAACGTCTTGGCCAGCACCGTGCCATCGGGGAAGTCGAAGGCCGCATCGCCGTGGTACGTCGCCTGAGCACCGTCGGGCAGCCGGACGTGGCGATACTTCCAGGAGTAGTCGGAAAACAGCGGCGTGTTCAGGCCGTAGGGCGTCACTCCTTTGGCCAACACGAAGGGGCCCGAGCCCTGCGATCCGGCGGGACTCGTTGGCAGGACCGACTCGAACAGGTCGAACTCGCTGAGCCGTGCCGGCCAGGTGAACTTCTTTGCGGGGGCCTGCGTCGCCGCGCCCTCGGGTTGTGGTGCCTGCGGTCGGCCACAGCCCGCGCAGCACACGGCGGCCATCACCAGCACGTGCCAACAGCGCCGCCAGGAAACGGCATTCCCACGCCGGTGCCGCCCCCCCTGGCGGTATTGCGATTGGTCAGTCAGTGGCGCTAGTACTTTTTGCGCTGGTACGGCCTGCGCCGGAACTGTAGTCGCGGGTAAGGGCATGACGCGGTGCATCTCACTCGACGCCTTCGATGACGACCGCTGGGAGCTTGGCGCCCTCGCCCTGGTGTGGCGCGAGGTCGTAGCTGACGACCGGCACGCCGCCTGCCAGTGTGGCGGCCATGTCGAAGTTGATGAAGTTGGCGTCGCCGTTGTCGTGGATCACGACCGCGTACTCGGGCGGCAGGTCGCCATCGACGCGCTTGGCGTCGTCAACGAGGCCGTCGTAGAGGATGTCGGGGAACGTGCCGCCGATGACCTGGGCGAGTTCGTCGATCAGCGGTCCGGTCGGCTGATTGCCGCCGCCGCTGAACCTGTTGTCGTGGATGTGAATGCCTTCGGCGTAGGGGTCCCAGTTGGGATCGTTGATCGGACGCCCCGTCGACTGATAACTGATCAACATCAAGTTGGCCGTCTGGTTGTCGGCGATCTCGTTATCGAACACCTCGACCTCGTCGCTGGCCATGAGGATCACGCCCGAGCCGGCCGGCACGGTCGAGACGATGCTTCCTTCGGCGCCGAAGTTCTCGGTGTTGTTGTCGTGGATACGGTTGTTGAAGACGCGGCATTGACGGCCGTCTTTCTTCGGCAAGTCGGGTAGCACAAAGACGAGCAGCCCACCGGTGTTGCCGTAGGACTCATTGTCATAAACGTCGGCGGCGGTGGTGTTCTCGATCTCGATGCCGGCGACGTTCTCGTGGGCCTTCGAGTTGCGCACGATCACGTTCTCCGATTGCCCGACGTAAATGCCGGCGTCCGAGGCACCGACCGCCTCGCAGCCATCGATCAGGACGTCGTGGCACTGGACGGGGTATAGGCCATAACCGCCGTTCTTCGTACTCGGTCCCGCGGTCCAGAGGGCTTTGACACCGATCATCTGTATGCCGTGTCCGCCTTCGATCTTGATCGCATCGGACTGCGTGTCTTGCACCGTGAGGTCGCGCAGCGTGAAGCCGTCGGCCTTGACCAGCAGGCCTTCACCACCGGCGCCTGAGATCATTCCCTTGAAGTCGAGGATCGTTTTGTCCATGCCGGCGCCGCGGATCGTCACCCCCGCCGTGTCGAAAAGCGAGAGAGTCTGGTCGATGGCGAACGTGCCCTCGGCCAATTCGATCGTCTCGCCCTCTTCACTGTCGAGCAGCGCTTCCTGGATCTTCTCGCGCGCCCCCTCACCTGGTTCGATCCGGGTCACCTTCGGTGCGGGCTCGGCGGTGACACTCACCGCGGTGGTGCCAGGTGTGGCGCCGCCGCGCGGTGGCGCACAACCTGTCGAGAGCAGCGCGGCGGCAATGGCCGTCACCAACATAGATCGCTTCATGTCACTTGGTCCCACCTGAAGAAACGAGGCGAATGCATGGCGCAGATTCTGCGGAACTTCAATCCTATAGGCGTCTTGCGGCGACCGCAACTTGCCGGCGGCGTGTCGGGGCTCGCTGTCGCGGCGACGGCGACGGCAGCGGTCGTGGCGGTCGCTCCCGATCTGCCGCGTTTAGCCATTCTAGCGAAGGTGCCAAATGTGCCGTTTTGCTGGATTCTGGCGAATGTGCCGGACGATATCCATCAGCAGAGAGACTGCTCGCGCCGCCCACGGCCACGTCGGTCGACGACTCAGCACCCAGCAGAGTCGTCGGTTCGCCTTCAGGTCGGCCGTCGCGGCCCAACGTGTACACCCATCGCGCGGGGAAGGCGCGATCCGGGCGGTCCTCGTCCACGACTCCAAACACACGCCAGGAAGGAACGAGATGATGAAGCGCCTGATGTTTCTGGCCGTGGCCGCAGCTATGCTGTCGCTCAACAGCGGTTGTTACCTGTTGGACCACGTCTTCGCCTGTTGTCACGGCTGCGGCCCGTACCACTCCGGCTGCAACGACTGCGATTCCTGCGGCAGTTGCGGTGGCGGCTGTGGCGGCGGCTGCGTCGACGGTGGTTGTGTCGACGGTGGTTGTGCCAGTTGCGGTATGGGCGGCCTGCACGCCGGTCGCGGTGGACCGGGTGGCCCCTACGTGACCGGCCCTGACGATTCGATGGGTGGCGTCGTCACCTATCCGTACTACACGGTCCGTGGACCGCGCGACTACCTCGCCAAGGCTCCCCGCAGCATTGGTCCGTAACGACCGGTCGGACAGCGACGGCCGCAAGCCAGAGAACAAGCCGAACGCAACATGTGCGCCCCTTGGACCGGCAATGGTCCAAGGGGCGTTTTCGTTGCCGTCACGTCATCGTTGCCTTCACTTGCCGTTGCCGTCACGGCGCCGTGGTCGTCGCGCCTACGGCTTCACGTGCCGCAGTTGCGCGATCGCTGAATGCGCGCCCGCCGGATGCGCGTCCGCAGGATTCGTGGCGTCGGTGTGGCTGTGGTAGAATCGGACGCCTTGGATCGCGCCCGCGCAGCTCGCCTGAGATCCACGACCGATGCCACACTACGAAGGTGCGTCCCATGAGCACGTGTCCGTTTGACGAGCGCCGATTAGAGCGCGCCTGGCAGTTGCTGGCCGCGTGGGTTGCCGAGGATCGTACCCGCGCCGCGGCTGGCGTCGTGGGTGGCTCCGACTGGCAGAGCGAGGTGTCGGCCCACGGCCGGCTGCGCGACGGCGACGATGCACCGCCGATTGAGCACGACACGATCTTCCTGATGGCCTCGCCCAGCAAGCCCGTCTCGGCGCTGGCCGTGATGTTGTTGGCCGAGCGCGGGCTGGTGCGACTGAACGACCCGATCCAGCGTTACGTGCCCGAGTTTCACGGCGGCGGCAAACGCAAGATCACCCTGCGGAATTGTCTGACGCACACGTCGGGGCTACCCGACATGCTGCCGAACAACAACGAGCTGCGCGAGCAACACGCGCCGCTGGCGGATTTCGTACGGGGCACCTGCGGCGTCGAGTTGCTGTTCAAGCCCGGCACCGAAACGCGCTACCAGAGCATGGGACTGCTGATGCTCGGCGAGGTGGTCCGCGTCGTTAGCGGCAAACGTCTCGGTGAGTTTCTCCGCGACGAGGTCTTTCTGCCGCTCCAGATGCACGACACGGTGTTGGGGATGACCGACGATTGGCATGAGCCCGACGCTTCGGGCCGCCGCCGCGTCGACCGCATCGCCGAGGTGCGCGTCGCGGCCGACAAGCCGGCGATGTGGCAGCTCTGGAACAGCGAGTATTGGCGGCGGCAGGGTGCTCCCTGGGGCGGGTTGCTCTCGACGTGCGGCGATTGGGCCCGGCTCTGCCGTCATCTGCTCGGAATTCATCGTGGCCAGGCGGGCGTGATCTCGCCCACCACGCTCGCCGCGATGACGGCCAACCAGTTGGAATACTTCGCCGAGCTGCCCGAGGACCGCCGCCGCACGCAGCCTTGGGGATTTGGCTGGCAGCTCAACTGGCCGGCGCACCCCACGACCTTCGGCGACTTTCTATCGCCGCGTTCGTACGGCCACTGGGGCATGGTCGGCACGCTGGTCTGGCTCGACCCCGTGCTCGATCTCTTCGGTGTCGCGCTCACGACCGAACCGCTCGACGACCGGCGGTACCACAGCGAGTGGACCAACGCCGTGACGGGCGCGGTGAGGTGAGGGCTGGGCAGGTTCCCTTTGTATCAACGGTTCGAGGAACGTCATGCATGAAGTGGGCGGCGAGTTCTACGGTGACGTTCGCCGGGTCGACGACACGGTGATCGCAACGAAGTTCTTTACGATCAAGCTTGTGCCAATTTGGCCGCTGCGGTCCTACTATTTCAACCACGCGACTCAAACCGAAAGGGGCATTCCGTTTTTCGCGAGCGTAATTGTACACGAGGTTATCGGTATCCAGTGTGCTCGCCTAAACTTGCTATCGGTGTTGATCACTTACGTGCGCTTCGTTTGTCTCATTGTCGGTGTCGGCGGCGGATTCGCCTTGTTATGCGGCACAGTATTCGCGGTCTTCGTATCATGGCCCGGCGTGCTCATTTTTTTGAATTCAGGCGGCTCGTTGGCATTTGGTGCTTACGCCGGCTATTTGACCTATGCATTCACGCGCGGTGAACGGCCTCGTGACGAAGCGATTCGACGTGCGTGCGGCCGATGTCTCGACGTTGCGGCCGATCCGGCGAGAATTCAAAAGAAGCTGGCCGAACAAATACTTGCCGAGACAGAACAATTGCTGATGAGCGAGTCGGATACGGATGTGACCGATTCCGGTCGGCCAGCCGAGCAAGCCTCCAACCGGCGAGTTCTCCAACTACTGCGCACACGCGCTGAAATCAAATGTGGCGGCGACCGCCAGCTGCTCGAGTTTAGGACGGACGAATTGCTCGACCAGATGTCAGCGCGATCACCACAATAAGTCTGCTTGCGACATTGGCCCGTTTTGCACCGCCGCAGCTCACTCGGCGAGGCCGTACTTCACACCGGCGCGGTCGAGGTGGCGGATCATGGCGTCCCACTGGAACGGGTAGCGGTCCGGCTGCGTGAGGATCGCCTTGGAAAGCGTGGTGGCGTCGGCGCCGATCTGCTGCAGCGGCTGGCCCGTCGCCAGGGCCCGCAGCGCCATCGCACAGCTGCGCTCCAGGTCGAGCATGTCGATCAGTGCCCGTTTGCCCTCCATTTTCGGCGCAAAAATTTGCCATTGCCCATGCGGCCGGTTACGCTACGGTGAACCTCCGCTGGGACGTCATCACCTTGCAGAACGGGGAACGTGAAGAACGGGGCAATCGGCCCGCTTCTTGTCGAAAACGTGTTGAGGTGTCCAAATGTCATGCCCACAACTGGGGAGCTGTGGCGGCTTTGCATTGAGAACCACTTCTGGGGGGCAATTGTCCGGGGCACCCGCATCCGCAGCGAAACGGTCTGAAGCGCCGAGGCGCTCTGGTTTCACGCTCGTGGAACTTCTGGTCGTGATCGCCATCATCGGCATCTTGATCGCGCTGTTGCTCCCGGCGGTGCAGGCGGCCCGCGAGGCGGCGCGCCGTTCGCAGTGCCAGAACAACCTCAAGCAAATGGGGCTCGGATTCCTCAACCACGAGTCGACACACAAGCATTTCCCCACCAGTGGCTGGGGCTGGCACTGGATGGGGGATCCGGATTGCGGCTTCGGGGCCGAACAGCCCGGGGGTTGGGCCTTCAACATACTTCCGTACGTCGAGCAGACCACGCTGCATGACCTGGCGCGCGAGGGTGTGACGGCGCTGCAGGCGACGACGAGTCCCAGTGCGGCCAAAGAAAAAGCACTAGCGACGACGCTTTCGACGCCGGTGCCGATGTTCAACTGTCCGTCGCGTCGTTCACCGATTGTGTATCCGTTCGTTCGTAGTCGCATTTGCGTGAACATCGGCGGCGGCGCCGGCGGTGTGCCGCCGAACATCTTGCCGAGCGTCGCCCGCAGCGACTACGCCGGTAGCGCCGGAGCGAACCGAGCCGACGCCCCCAAAGGCCCCGACCTGCGTGTCAACGTGCCCGAATGGTTCGCGAAAAAAGAGGATCCGCCGCGATTCACGGCGCTCGATCAGAGCGGGGTGACGTTCCAGAGCAGCACGATCCGCATTGGGCAGATCACCGACGGCACGAGCAATACGTACTGCGCCGGCGAACGCTACATCAACGCGGACAACTACAAAAACGGTGAAGACGCCGCAGATGATCAGTACATCATGCTCGGCCACGACCTCGACTCGGTGCGTTACTCGTTCTTTGCCCCCGTGTTCAACCCCAGCGATGCGAACGTCCGCCAATATTACCGGGACGCCGCGCCTCGACAGGACACGCCAGGGCTGGGGCTGGCACTGAGTTGGGGAAGCGCCCACGCCGCCTCGTTCAACATGGTGTTTTGCGACGGGTCGGTCCACTCGATCAGTTACAGCATCGACGGCGAGACGCATCGTCGCCTCGGCGCCCGAAACGACGGCTTGCCCATCGATAAAGAGTTCTGAACATTGAGGCGCGACGCGCGGCCGGGTAAAGATTTATGCGCGTTCTTACCTGAAGTAGCGCGATCGAAGCGAGCGCCGAACTACGCGACGGAAAGCAGGTCGACCGCTGGCCCGCCACGAGCGCCGGCTGTTTGATCGCCGTCCACGCCGTTCGTCCCCATCGCTCACTCGCCGAGTCCGTATTTCACGCCCGCCCGGTCGAGGTGGCGGATCATGGCTTCCCACTGGAACGGGTAGCGGTCGGGTTGGGTGAGGATCGCCTTGGAGAGCGTGGCGGCGTCGGGGCCGATCTGCTGCAGCGGCTGGCCCGTTGCCAGGGCCCGCAGCGCCATCGCGCAGCTGCGCTCCAGGTCGAGCATGTCGATCAGCGCCTGTTCGACCGTCGGCGCCACGGTGAGCAGACCGTGGTTGGCGAGGATCAGCGCCCGCTTGTCACCGAGCGCCTCGACGATGCCCGAGGCCTGTTCGGGCGTGACGATGATGCCGGTGTAGTCCTGGTAGACGGCCAGATCGTCGTAGAATGAACAGCCCATCTGCTCGATCGGTTCGAGCGGCGCCTTCAGCGCGCTGAAGGCG
>JAGQPT010000202.1 GCA_020426575.1 Planctomycetales bacterium | reverse complement strand
TGGACCGGGATTACGGCACGGCCTACGAGCTGACGGTGGATCACCGAGGTTGGACGGCCGACCGATGTTGTGGCAGTCCGGCGTGGAACCCCACGTGGTACGTCGCTGCGGACAGCGACACGTCTTCATGGCGCGTCGAGGCAGCGGTGGCCTGGGCCGATTTGGTCGAGACGCCTCCAGTCGCTGGCGACGTCTGGGCCGTGGCGTTACGACGGATTTCTCCACGCGTGGGAATTCAATCTTGGCGGGCTGACGCCGCCGCTGAATCGAACGCCCACGATTTCGGCCTGATGCGATTCGAATAGCCGTCGGTTCGGGGGGCAGGCGTACTTGTCTTAGCGCCCGTGCTGTCGCTAGGTTAGTCGCGTCGACGCGCCATCGGGCGCGAACGCCCTGCCCCTCGCGCGACCAGCACACACCATGTCCCGAATCATTATCGGTATCGACGAGGCGGGTTACGGACCAAACCTGGGACCACTGGTCGTGGCGGCCACGATGTGGCGCTGCTCGGATTCGGGTGCCGAAAACCTCGCCGATGGAGTGGACTTGTATGAGGAGCTAAGCGCCGCCGTCACGCGCGAATCTCCCGGCCACAAGCAACAGGCGGACCTTCGGGTGTTGATCGCCGACTCGAAGCAGGTGTACTCGAAATGCGATGGAATTGGCCGCTTGGAGCGCGGCGTGTTGGCGTCGTTGGTCGCGCTCGGACATCGCTGCGACGACGTGGCCGCGCTGTGGGAGACGTTGGCCGCTGATTCGCGTTCGCAGCGCGACGCCCTCCCCTGGCACGATGAACACAGCGAAACGCTGCCAATTGCCGCCGATGTGGACGACGTCTACGCGGCGGGCGGCGCTTTGAGCGCGTGTCTGTGCGAGCGCCGTATCGAACTGCTCGACGTCGCAGCGTGCGCGGTTTTTCCGGGACGGTTCAATTGGCTCACCGACCGCGCCGGTTCGAAGGGGCGCGTCAATTCGGACGCGGCGATTGGCCTTGCGCGGTCGCTCATCGACGCTGCCGGAGCGCTGCCCGATTGCGACGGCGAACGCCATTATCAGGTAGTGTGTGACAAACATGGAGGCCGCAATCGGTACGCGGCGCTGCTGCAGTCGCATTTCCCGGAGAGTTGGATCGAGATCGGCAACGAGAGCCGGCAGCGGAGCACGTACCGTTGGCCGCATGGCCGCGGGGCGGTCGAGGCGCGGTTCGAGGTGGGCGCCGAACGCCATCTGCCGGTGGCGCTGGCGTCGATGACGGCCAAGTATCTGCGTGAACTTGCCATGCGGGCGTTCAACGGGTATTGGTGTCAGAGAGTCGCCGACCTGCGTCCGACGGCGGGTTACCCCGTCGACGCCCGACGCTTCAAAAAGGACATCGCTGCGGTACAAGCTTCGCTGGGGATCCCCGACGAGCTGCTCTGGCGGAGTCGCTGACTGACGGCCCCCCAATCGTCGCCCAGCCCCTGCATCGCAGCGACTGATAAACCATGCCGTCACCGACGAATCACGCGGTCCCGAAGTAACGACGAACCAGGATCGGAAACACACTGACGACATGACGACGCTTTACTTGATACGACATGCACGCGCGGAAGAACGCGACACGAGACGCTACCCGAACGACATGTTGCGGCCGCTTTCGGAAGAGGGGCGCCTTCGATTTGTGCGGCTGGCAGCAAAGTTGTCACGGCGCAAGGTGCGGCCCCGTGTGATCGCCACCAGTCCGGCCGTACGCTGCACGCACACCGCGCAGCTATTGGTGGAGAAAATACGTAACGCGCCGCCGATCGAAACCCTCGACGCCCTGGGGTTCGGCGGGAATCTCGCGGAACTGATGGAATGGACGCGCGATCAGAAGGTCGACCAGGTCGCCTGGGTTGGGCACGAACCGAATATGAGTGAGCACCTCGCTCGGCTGATCGGAGCCGAGGGGGCCAGCATTCGCTTTGCCAAGGGTGCTGTCGCGGCCGTGACGTTCTATGACGAGATTGCCGTCGGCGCCGCCACGTTGCGGTGGTTTGTGACGACGCGGCTGATGCGGAGTTGAACGGCGCGACGCTTCACGCAAATGCGCGTCCTACGTCGGCGGCGCTAGGGTCGATGCCCGTGCGGCGTCCACGTGGCCATGTTGCGATCAGTCGTCCGAGGGTTCGGTTTCACAGGCGATGGCCACGCCGGTGATCACCGCGGCGATGCGGACCGTGTGGTGGACGTCCTGTTCCGTGAGACCGGCGTCGCGCACCGACTTTTCGTGCGACGCCACGCAGCTCTGGCAGCCGGCGAGCGTGGCAGCCGCCAGGCAGAACAGCTCGAAGTCGGCAGGACTCGTCTTGGGCTCCTTCATGCGACGCATCCGCAGTTGCGCCGGAAGCTGTGAATAGCTGTCGTTGCCGACGAGGTAGCGGAACCGATAGTAAATCGTGTTCATGCCCATCAGCGCGGCGGCCGCCCGGGCGTCGTCAACCACTTCGGGTGGCACGATTTCAGCCGCGTCCGCCAGCAAGGCGTCGCGGAGCGGTGCCGACCGCAGAAAAAAAGCCGAAGTCAGTGCCACGCCCCAGGTCCGCTCGGTTCCCAGCGGCGGCGTCTTCAGCAACGAAGAGAGGTTGAGGCTGAGGTCTTTGGCCGCTTCAGGCAGTGCGGAGCGCAAATTGTCGACGTTTTGCATTGATGCGGTTCCAGCGTAGCGTTGGCGGTGATCGGCCCAATCAATGCGCCTCGTGAATCTGAGGCACGACGTGCAGAATGACAAACCGGTGCCCGACCCGCAAGTCGAGCACCGGTGAGATTGTCTCAGGGGGCAAGTTCGCCGCGACCGCACGTCGTGGCTTGGCCGCCGCGCGGCGTCGGCAAACGGCCAACACCCGCAGATCACACCTTGATGAACTCGTCGCCCTTGTTCCAGTTGCAGGGACACAGTTCATCGGACTGGATGGCGTCCAGCACGCGAAGGACCTCGTCAACGTTGCGACCCACACTGAGGGCATTGGCCGATGCCCACTGGATCACACCGTCGGGATCAACCACGAACGTGGCCCGCAGGCAGACGCCTTCGTTGGGATCGAGGATGCCGAGGTCAGCGGCCAACTTCTGTGCCGCGATCAGCGGGTAATCAAGGTCCTTGAGGTCCTTGTGCGAGTTGCGCCAGGCGAGGTGAGAAAACTCGTTGTCCGTGCTGCCGCCGATCACTTCGGCATCGCGCTCGCGAAAGTCAGCGAGTCGGCGATTGAATTCAGCGATCTCGGTCGGGCAGATGAACGTGAAATCTTTGGGGTAGAAGAAATAGACGCCCCACTTGCCCGGGTAGCTGGAATTGGTGATCTGGGTCAAGTCGTCGGGCGAATTGCCAACACAGGCCTGGGCTTTGAACTCCGGAAACCTTTCACCTACGGTGAGCATCGTGACCTCCCAAACATGGAATTTCGAGGCGGTGACGTGGCGGCCACCCGGGCCCCGGTGAGAGCGGCTGGAATCGGCGAAATCCGCCAAACTTCCTTGTTTCTACGGGGCGCTGGCGTGGTCGTCAACCCGCCGCGGAGCCCTCCGCCGGACCGGGCACCGGTGAGGCATTTTCGTCGACGGAATCTCGCGGACTGGCGCGAACGGCGCGCCTTGCCGATTCGCGCGTCGCCATGTTGTACGAGTCGTGTCTAATCGATTATCCTGCATGAGATGCTTGATTTGATCGACTCGTTTGCTGCCCGCCGCCCTGCCCTCGGCGCGTGACTGTGCTTCGCCGGACACGACGCACCTGCCCCGCGACAATGAACTTCACCACTCGCCGTGGCGTTCCCAGCGCGGGATTGCTCGGCTCAGGTTTGGATACAAGCGACGACAAGCGGCCATTGCGTCGCGCGACGTTTTCAGCGTCCTTTGAACCAACGAGATATTAACCCAGATGCGAGACGCCCAAATGAACACGGTAACCTCGAAGGTGCTAATTTGCTGCTGCGGATTGGCTGTTGCGACGTTGGCTCTAACGAGCCTCACCGGCTGCCAGCCCCCGAAGCCGCCGGGAGGCGCTCCGTCCGGCACCACCGAATCGGCGGGGTCAACCACTGCGCAGGAGCCGGTCGCCGAGAAGCCGGCGACCGAAGTTGAAGTGATGGAAGAAGCGACCGTTGTAGAAGCCGCACCAGATACGCCCCCCGCTGAATCGTCATCCCAGGCCGAGCCCGCCGCCGAACCGAAGGCCGAGACGGAGCCTGCACCCGCACCGACGGACGACTCGGCCTCGTCAACGGAGCCGGCTTCGGCGGACGTCGCCGATGGCCACGTGACGCTGGGCGCGCCCGAACTGACGGCGGGCATTCCCGGTGAAGGTGATCTCATCGCCGAAGAAATCACGGCCTGGCTCGATGAACCGGCGAATCACGCTGAGCTGACGGTGTCGTTGCCGCTGGGGCTGTCCGAAGGCGAACTGCAGATCAAGGGGTTGGAGGATAACCCGCTGACCCGGGCCAAAATTGAACTTGGCCGGCAGTTGTATTTCGATCCCCGGCTCTCGGCCGACAGCACGGTCAGCTGCGCGAGTTGCCACTCCCCCGACCACGCATTTGCCCGCGAGACTCAGTTCGGCGTGGGGATCAACAATCAGGAAGGGGGTCGGAACTCGCCGGTTGCCTACAACCGCATTCTCAGCGACAAGCAGTTCTGGGATGGCCGCGCGGAGTCGTTGGAAGCGCAGGCTGTCGGTCCGATCGCCAATCCGATTGAGATGGGAAACACGCACGACGTCTGCGTCTCGACGGTCAAGGATATCCCCGGCTATCGCCAGCAGTTCGAGAAAGTGTTTGGCGACGTCTCGATCGACAACGTCGGCAAGGCGATCGCTTCGTTCGAGCGAACCCTGGTGACGGGACCGACGCCTTACGACTACCAGAAACGGTTGGCTGCTTACGAGGGTGTCGATCCCGACGAACTCAAGGCGGACGATCCCGAGTTGTACGAAGAGTATCAGCAGGTCGTGGCCGACGCCGAGGCCCACCCGATGTCTGAAAGCGCCAAGCGGGGGATGGAAGTCTTCTTCTCCGACCGTGGTGGTTGCAGCGCCTGTCACGTTGGACCGAACCTCACCGACGAGCGCTACCACAATCTGGGCGTGGGGATGGACGCCGAGGAACCGGACGTCGGCCGCTTCGCCGAAACGGGTGAGGACAAAGACAAGGGGGCGTTCAAGACGCCCACGATCCGCAACGTCGCCCTCAGCGCGCCTTACATGCACGATGGCAGTCAAAAGACGCTCGCCGAGGTCGTCGACTGGTACGTCAAAGGTGGCCACCCGAATGAGCATCTCGACGAAAACGTCAAGAAGCTCGACCTCGATGACCAGGCAAAGCAGGACCTGGTGGCGTTCATGGAGGCCTGCACGGGCGACTTCCCACAGGTGGAAACGGGGCGTCTGCCGCAGTAGCCAGCTGAGCGATCCGCCACAGCTTCGCCGCGGCGTTTGCGATCATCTGCGGCGCGCGGACAAGGTGGAGGCGGAGGTCCACCTTGTCCGACGCGCTGATGCTACGTAGGATGCAAGCGGTGGCGACGCCCCAAGATCCGACACGATCCGGCGATTGGGGTAGATGAACGCCGCGCGTGTCGACACCGTCGGCGGGGTTGTTCGTGTCGACGTTCTCGCCCCTCCGGCAGTTTGCCCGTCCGTCAAGAAGATCCGTCCGTCAAGAAGATCCGTGAACGAAGAAGAAATCTACCAGGAGCATGTCCTCGAACATTATGAGGACCCGTACCACCGCGGCCACTGTCCGGCGTACACCCATGCGCACGAGGACAACAATCCGCTGTGCGGCGACGTGGTGCGTGTCGAGCTCGAGTTGGACGACGCGGGTCGGGTGAAACAGGCCTGGTTCGACGGTAAGGGGTGCTGTATCAGTCAAGCGTCGGCATCAATGCTGATGGAGCAGATCGAGGGGAAAACGACTGACGAGCTCAAAGCGTTTTCCGCCCGCGACATGCTCGATCTTTTCCAAGCACAGCTTACACCGAACCGGCAGAAGTGTTGCCTGCTGAGTTGGCGGGTCCTGCAATCGGCGATCGCTGCGCCTGTCACCCCCGACGAAAACGGGGCGACGACGTGAGCGGCTCGTCGACTTTGTGGTTGGTAACTGTCGAACGTTTCCGTCACCCCAGGCAGCACCGATGGTATCGCTGAGCGAAAAAACCTCGTTCGACGTGGAGGCGTTGCGCAAGGATTTTCCGATTTTGGCAACCCAGCCGCACGATGGCGTGCCGCTCGTTTATCTTGACAACGCGGCATCGACTCAGCGTCCACGGCAGGTGATCGACAAGATCGTCGAGACCTACGAGAAGCACTATGCCAACGTGCACCGCGGCATCCACTGGCTGAGCGAAAGCTCGACCGACCTCTATGAAGAGGCTCGCCGAAAGGTGCAAGCCTTCATCGCTGCGCCACGGCTGGAGGAAGTCGTTTTCACGCGCGGCACGACCGAAGGCCTCAACCTCGTTGCCCGCAGTTGGGGCGACGCCAACGTGTCGGCCGGAGACGAGATTCTGCTCACCGAGTTGGAACACCACTCGAACATCGTGCCCTGGCAGCAGTTGGCTGAACGCCGCGGAGCCGTGATCCGCTGGGTGCCGATCAGCGACGACGGCCGCTTGGAGATCGATGCGTTCGACGCGCTCTTGAACGAACGAACCAAGATCGTCAGCGTCGCCGCGGTCTCGAACGTGCTGGGCACCCGCTGCCCGGTCGAAGCGATCGCCCGCCGGGCGCATGACGCCGGTGCTGTCGTGGTTGTCGACGCGGCGCAAAGCGTTCCGCACGAGCCGACTGACGTGCAAAAACTCGGCGTCGACTTTCTCGCCTTCAGCGGTCATAAGATGCTGGGGCCGTCCGGCGTAGGCGTCGTCTGGGGGCGTGCCGAGTTGCTTGATGCCATGCCGCCGTTCATGGGGGGCGGCAGCATGATTCGTCGGGTGACGAAGGACGGCTTCGAACCGGCCGACATTCCCACGAAGTTCGAGGCCGGGACGCCGCCGATTGTACCGGCCATCGGCCTGGGCGCGGCGATCGATTACCTCCAGCAGGTGGGATTGGCAGGCGTCCACGAGCACGAACAGCGGCTCACGCAGTATGCCCATGAGCGAATGAGCGAAATCGAGGGGCTGCACATCTATGGCCCAGCGCCGCAACTCAAGGCCGGCATCGTCAGCTTCACCATTGACGGTGTGCACGCCCATGATATCGCCCAATTGCTCGACCGCGACGGCGTGGCCGTGCGGGCCGGCCATCACTGCGCCATGCCGTTGCACGAACGTTTGGGGGCCACGGCAACGACGCGGGCCAGCTTCTACCTCTACAACACGTCGGCCGAGGTGGACGCCCTGGTCGACTCGCTCGGACGGGCAAAAAGCATGTTCAGCGGTCGTCACCGCCGTCGGCGGTCAGGTTGACTTGCAGCAGGCGTATATGCTGTAACATGTTTGTGCGTAACTGGTTGCAATGGGCGTGTTTGGGACCGGCAGCGCCGGCATGACCGGTGGCGTAGTCCGTTGTCAAACAATTGGCCTGGGTGTTGTCGATGTATAATGAGTGCGGTCGTCCGACCGGATGCTGCTGCCCCGCCACACGATTGGATTACTAGCATTTTTCGATGAGCATTGGCCGAGTCAAACCGCGGAAACCCGATGCTTCGCCGTCGCCGGATTTGACCGGCACGCTTTGGGCAATCGAAGAAGAACTGGTCAACGCCATCACCCACGGGCTGGGGCTGGCATTGGCGGTCGCCGGGTTCGTCGTGATTGTCACGATGGCCGCCTTGCGTGGCAACGCCTGGCACGTGGTGGCTTGTTCGATCTATGGCACGGCGCTGGTGGCCGTCTACGCCGCCTCGACGCTCTACCACAGTGTGACGTCGAGCCGCTGGAAGGCCGTCTTCCGCACGCTCGATCACGCCTGCATCTTTTTGATGATCGCCGGCACCTACACGCCGTTCACGCTCACGCTGCTGCGGGGGCCCTGGGGCTGGACGATCTTCGGCATCGTCTGGACCTGCGCGATCCTGGGCATGATCCAAAAGCTCGCCATCCACACGTCCAGTTCGGCGCTTTCGACGACGATCTACGTGGCGATGGGATGGACCGCCCTGATCGCCGCTCGCCCGATTCTGGCGACGTTCGACGGCCTGACGATCGGCCTGCTGCTGGCCGGTGGCTTGTCTTACACGCTGGGCGTGTATTTCTACGTCCGCGACACCCAGCGCTACTACCACGCCATCTGGCACATCTTCGTGCTCGCCGGCAGCGCTCTGCACTACTGGGCCGTCATGCACGCCGTGATCCCGCCGGCGGCGTAGTTACACGGCGACCGGCATTGCGATGGTTGACGGTTTCGTTTACCAGACATCCGCGGCGGCGACGCGGCGAGCGGCGGTGGCTTCGTCGTCGCGGGGGCGGCACTCCAGGCCGACGTAGCCGTCGTAGCCAAGTTCTTGGGCCGCCCGCAGCACGCGGTTGTAGTGGACCTCGCCCGTGCCCGGTTCGTTACGGCCGGGGTTGTCGGCCAGTTGCAGGTAGCCGACCTGATCGAAGCCTTCGGCCAGCCGGCGGCAGAGGTCGCCCTCGGTGATCTGCATGTGGTAGAGGTCCCAGTTGATCTTCACCTTCGGCGAGTCGACCTCGCGGCAGATCCGCACCGGTGCCGGGCTGCCGTAGAGGCAATGCCCCTTGTGGTCCACGCGGATGTTCATCGGTTCGAGGATCAGCATCACGTCGTGGGCCTCGGCGATTGGTGCGGCACGCTTGAGCGCGACGATGATGTTCTCGTGCATCTCGTCCTGTGTCATGCCGGGTTGGTCGTTGCCGCCGACGACGGTCATTTTCTTGCAGCGCAGCGTCTTGGCGGCCTCGCAGCTTCGCTCGATCGTTTCCACAAATCGGTCGTGGTTGGCCGGGACGTTCATGCCCGGCTCGAATCCCCAGGCGGTGAACTGCGCGACGTCGAGGCCCAGTTCACCGGTGAGGTCGGCGATGGCTGGGACATCCTTGCTTTCCCAGGGCCAGAACTCGACGGCCGGAAAACCCAAGGCGGCGGCCTGACGGAGCCGGTCGAGAAACGGCAGCCCTGACCACCACATCTCGACGTTGACGGCAAACTTGGTGTGGGGCGTCTGGCCGAGCTTACTCGTGTCTGTATCGCCGTCCGGAGCCGCGGCGCGGGTCAAAGCGGCGTTGGACGCGGCGAGTGCGCCGCCGATGAGGGTTGTGCCGACGAAGCTGCGGCGATCGATGTGCGACATGCGAGAATCCCTCTGGCGATTGAACGACAAAGCTGCGAGAAAGTACACTGGGCATAGCGCGATTATATGTTCTCCGCCGAATGCGTGTCCAACGCCGGGGCGTCGGTCTGCCGTTCGTTCTTGTTTGCAAGGGCGGTCGTCTCTGGGCCGCCGTCCCCAGCAGCGGAGTTGAACCTCGCGGCTGAACGTCTAACTGGGAAGAAATCGTCTCGAGGGAGCCGAAGAAGCGATGCCGCCGCAACCGCACACCGTCGTAGCGTCTGTTTCGGGGATCGTGGGCCAATTGGCGCGCGGGTTAGTTGTGTTCGCCTGGGCGCTGGCAACCGTGTGGGCGACGCCCGCCACGGTTCGCGGTGGTGGAGGCGCCGACAATCTCTTTCTTGTCGTCAACGCCCGCAGTTGGGCCTCGGTCTCGATCGCGAACTTGTACATCGAGCTGCGCAACATCCCCTCGCAACACGTGCTGTATCTCGATTGGGGGGGGAGTGTCGACACCGTCGACGTCGAGACGTTCCGCAATGAAATCCTCGCCCCCGTCATGCAGACGATCCAGGCGCGGGGGCTCGATTCCCAGATCGACTACGTGGCCTACTCGTGCGATTTTCCTTATTCGATCGACATGAGCGAGGAAACGGGGCCCGATACGCCACAGGTGCTCACTCCCAAGGGGTCGCTCAACAGTATGACGTACTTGTACGAGTACACGTTGACGAAGAACCCTGAGTACATCCGCATCGACAACAACCGCTACTATCAGCGGTCACCGCTCGGGCGCCGCGCGAAGTCGTACGGATTTCGCCGCTGGTACGGCTGGGGAGAGGACGGCGAGTTGATCGAAGTGGGCGAGCCGCATTACATGCTCTCGACGATGTTAGCGATGACCAGCGGACGGGGGAACTCGGTGCGCGAGGCGGTCTACGGCCTGCAACGCGCGGTGGCGGCCGACGGCACCCATCCGTCCGGCACGATCTATTACATGAAGAACACCGACGTGCGGTCGACGACACGCGACCGAGATTTCACGGCGGCCAAGGATGCCGTCGTGCGCGAAGGTGTGAAGGCGGAAGTTGTCAACGGCATCGTACCGCAGGACAAGGCCGACGTGATGGGCGCCATGATGGGCACGCCGAAAGTCGACTGGGCCGGTTCGAAAAGCACCATCCTGCCCGGTGCCATCTGCGAACATTTCACCAGCTCGGGCGGGCTGATGGCGGAAAACGGTGGACAGACCCCTCTGACTGAATTGATTCGTTACGGCGCGGCCGGCGCTAGCGGCACGGTCGTCGAACCGCTGGCCGTGGCGAACAAGTTTCCGCATCCCGCGATCCAGGTGCACTACGTGCGCGGCTGCTCGTTGGCTGAGTCGTATTACCAGTCGGTGCAGGGACCGTTCCAACTGCTGATCGTGGGTGACCCACTCTGCCGGCCGTGGGCGAACATCCCCGAGGTGGAGGTCAAAGGGGTATCGCCGCGAGAAAAGGTATCAGGATCGCCTGCTTTGACGGCCAGCGGAAAGCCCAGCGGCGACGCGCCGGTCGATCGGTTTGAATGGTATCTCAACGGTGTGCGCGTCGGCGGCACGTCCCCCGATCAGTCGATCGCGGTCGACACGACCCAGGTTCCCGACGGGTACGCCGAGGTTTCCGTCGCCGGTATCGAAGCCACGTCGGTTGCGACCCAGGGGCGTACCGTCATTCCCGTTCTCGTGGACAACCACGGTCACAGCGTCCGCTTCGTCCGCGACGGCAACGAGCCGTTGCGGGCACGCTGGGCGACGCCGCTTAATCTGACGCTCGAAGCGCCCGGCGCTAAGGGCATCGAGGTTTATCAGTACACGCGCACGGTGGGCCGCATCGACGGCGAAAAAGGAGACGTGACGATTCATCCGGTCATACTCGGCTTTGGCAAACTCAAGTTGAGTGCCGTGGCGATGTTCGATAACAACGAGTTTGCCGTCGCCGAACCAATCGACGTCACGGTTGAATCGTTTCCGCCGTTTGCCGCGATCGCCGAGCCGGCCGGACCGCTGAGTCCCGGTCTCAAACTCGTGCCCGAAGGAGGTCGTGCTTCAACGATCGAACAGACGAGCAAGTACGACTGGCTCGAACAGGTGGGTGTCAAAGCCGACCAGCCGTATTCGCTGAGCGGGTACTTTCAAGTGCGTCTGGACGACATTTATCAATTCCACGTTCGGCATCCCGACGAGCTATCGATCGCGGTGGACGGCAATCGGCTTTACGACGTCACGGACGGCAAGATGGCGGCGATGCAGTATGTGCCGGTCCCGTTGCGTAAGGGATGGCACAAACTGGAAGTCACGGGCAAGTCGAGCATGGCGCCGCGTCTCGACCTGCGGTTCGGTGGGCCCGGGGCGTTCCGCGTCAGTCGGGTGCGATTCAGCCACGATTGACGGCCGAAAGCGATCACTCCGAGTTACCAGCAACGCAAGCCTCGAGCACCCGAGATGTTTGTTACGCCTGCACAGAACTGGCCGACGGCCGATTCCGAAGATCACGAGCGGTTCATGCGTGCCGCGCTCAGTGAAGCCGAGGCCGCGCGTGCCGCAGGAGAGGTGCCAGTCGGCGCCGTCGTGCGTTTTGAAGATCGGGTGATCGCCGCCGCGCACAACCAGCGAGAGCAACTTCACGACCCCACGGCCCATGCAGAGATGATCGCGATCACGCAGGCGGCCGAGGCCCTGGGGTCGTGGCGGTTGGAAGGCTGCGTGCTGTACGTGACGCTGGAGCCGTGCCCGATGTGCGCAGGGGCGATTCTGCAGGCCCGGCTGCCGGTCGTTGTGTATGGGGCGACCGATCCCAAGGCCGGCGCCGTCGAGTCGCTCTTTCAACTTCTGGATGACCGTCGGTTGAATCACCGCTGTCGTACGCTGGGCGGTGTCCTCGCGCAGCCTTGCGGCGAGATCCTCACGCGGTTTTTTCGCCAACAGCGGGAACTGGGTAAGAAGTAGGCCGAGCCGGCTTTGCAAGCGCAGTCACATTCCCGGCTCAGCCGCGGTTAATCTGCTCGCACCGCTTGATCAGGGTGACTTCGTTTCCTTCGTCATTGAAGCGGACCTCGTCCATCAGCGAGCGCATCAACACCAGGCCGCGTCCGCTTTCTCGGCTGAGGTTCTGCGAGGCGTCCGCCTCGCCGTTGGCGTGCGCGGCAAAACCGGGACCTTCATCCTGGATGACAAACGACGCCTCATCGCGGTTCATCCGGGCCGTCACGCGGACCTTGCGGTCGGAATACGGCGACTGTCTGCGGCGACGATCGATGACCGAGTCGCCACCACTTTCCACCAACGCAGAACTTTCTTCACGGAGCTCGTCCGTCGTCAGCTCGAGGTTGCCATGGTACAGCGCGTTGAGCAGCGCCTCTTCCAGGGCGATACCCAGGCGAATGCGGCCCGTGTCATCGCACAACGACATGCGGGCGACTGCGTCCTGGAGCTGATCGACCAGTGGTGGGATCAGCGCGGGATCGTTTTCGATTTCCAGGCAGATTTCACTGTGGACCAGGCAGTCCATCAACCGATCGTGTCGCCGATCGGCGCGAGCTACGGCCAGCACGTTTTCGACCGTGTCGAGCAGGTCGCGCGAAAGGTTGTCTTTGGGGACGTAGCTAGCGGCGCCTTTTTCCAGCGCCTCGACGGCCAGGTCCTCGCTGCCGTGGGCCGTCATGAGGATGACGGGCACTAGGGGATGCCGGGCCCGGACGTGCTCGACCAATTCCAGGCCGTTCATTTCGGGCATCTGCATGTCGGTCACGACGATGTCGGGCTGCGACTCTTCGAGTTGCGTGACAGCCTCGATGCCGTTCGTGGCGAACACGAGTTCGAACGCTCCGGACTTGTCGAGAATGCCGCGCGCCAAGCGCATGTCGACGGGCGAATCGTCAACAATCAGTACGGTCGCCACAACATGTTCCTCCCGCTACCAGTCCTCGTGTTGCCGAACTGCGGTTCCTTGACGGGCCATTGCTGTCGAGGTGCGCGACGTTCACGGTGCTGAGCGAACGTCCGGCAGCCGTATATTGTCCTGCACGTGGCGTCGACGACCGTCAGTGGAAAGTTATGCATCGTCGTTGCCTGCTCGTCAATGATGCCACGTCCAGCAGGCCTCGTCCATGACGCCCTGCAGAACGCCGGCGGCTCCGAAGGTACCCGCCGCGGGGCAGAACGCCGATGGATCGCCGAACTTGCGCATGGGACCACGCGGTGTCGCCTAGTTCCATACCTGCCACCACGGTCGCTTGGGGGCCGCTTTGGGATTAGGCCGGGCGGTCGCCTTTCCGGCCGGCCCGATCGCGCCTTGCAACTTGGCCCCGACGAGCTTGGCACTGGTAAGGTTAGCCCCGATGAGGTTCGCCCCCTCAAGGTTGGCGCCAACCAGGTTCGCTCCCGATAGGTTAGCCCCCCGCAGGTCGGCGCCGGCCAAATTGGCCCCGTCGAGGTTCGCCCGCAGGTCGGCCATGCTGAGGTCGGCCCCTTCGAGCTGGGCCCGACAGAGATCAGAACCGGCCATTTGCGCGTAGCGAAGGATGGCTTTTGTCAGGTTGGCGCCGATCAGATTCGCACCGATCAACTGGGCGTCCGTGAAGTTGGCGCCGCAGGAGTCGACCTCCTGGAGGTTCGCGCCGTTGAGAAACGAGGCATTGAGCCGCGTTTGCTGCAGGCCCGCCTTGCGGAAGTCGGCCTCGCAGAGGTCAGAATTGGCCAGGTTGGCACCGCCGAGCTCGTACCCCGCCAGGTTCGCCTCGCGCAGCTTGACTCCCTGCAGGCAAGCGCCGGCGAGCGATTCGAGGTCAATCTCCATGAGCACTGCGGCAGTGCGCTTGTGTTTGATGACGAACATCGGCCCACCTCGTCGCCTCGAGCGGCGCTAGGCCGCTTGGCAAACATCCCGAGTCGCTCAGGATGCGGTCGGTACGGTGTCGGTCGACGTTGGAACAGCGGTCGCGTGGCTGACAGCACTCTGCCAGTGACGTTCCTTCACGGAACGCCGCGACCGCCGCCGGTGAACGCCCCTCCCGATTGCGGGCGTTCCGTTGACCGTCGGGTGCCTTGCTCTGTTTCCGTCATCATTTATGTCGCGAACGCGGCGACTGCCGCAGGTCTCTGTTATAGCCCAACCCCCTGCTGATTTGCGAATGTTTTCGCCGCCGGATTTTCAAATTTGTGCTTTGGGACGCGAACACCCTAGGGGCGTGGAAACTTCGCCACGGACAGGGAGCACCTTCTGGCTCGATGCCGAAGTGTCGGAAGGTCGGCGCCGAGCGGTGGCAAATTGTTGGGGGACCGGCAGCGCAGTCAAAGCGGTCAACACGCGACGGCACAACGACTTACGGGATCGTGCGCAGTGTCAACGGAGCATGCCGTGTGACGGGGGAAACGGCGTCTTCCGGTGTTCTGGGGTTTCACGATTCGGGCGGCGATGGGATAAATGCATGGTTGCTGGGAGAAAAACCGCCGAACGCCGTCGTCCGGAATGATCCGTCCGGGCGTCCGGGCCGCCACAGGGCGATTTGCCAGCGGAACCGGCCGAGTCGACCGAAATAGTTGCCGCGGGTAAGTCACCCTGTCGCAGTCGCCCGTTCGACGCGTTCCCGACGTCGCCGTAACGTGAAACACCGCTGTCATTGTTGATAACCGCTGCTGTACTAATCCTCGACCAGATCCTCTCGACATCGGCTCATTGATGACGTCATTCGGCCCTGCAAAAGACTACCGTGTCGACCTCGACATTTTTCGGGGGCCGCTCGACCTCTTGTTGTATCTCGTGCGACAACACGAGGTCGACGTTGTCGACATCCCCGTGGCTGTCATCACGGACCAGTTCCTCGGCTACATAGAGGTGCTCAAGGAGTTAGACGTCGATTCGATCGGCGAGTTCATTGAAATGGCCAGTACGCTGGTCGAGATCAAATCGCGAGAGATCCTTCCTCGGGGTGGCGAAGTCGAGGAGGAGTTGGAAGACCCGCGCGAAGACCTCGTCCGCCAACTTCTGGAATACAAGAAGTACCGCGACGCGGCGAGTATGTTGGAAGAACGCGGCCGCGATTGGCAACTACGTTACGAGCGCACGGCCAACGACGTTGACGAGCGACGGCGCGACTTGGCGAGTGAGCCCATCAAGGATCTCGAACTTTGGGACCTCGTAAGCGCGTTCGGTCGCATCGCGCGGCGGGCCGAGGCGGTCAAACCGGCGAATATCGTCTATGACGAAACGCCGATCCACGTGTACATGCGGCAGATTCAGGACCGCTTGATCGAACACAGCCAGACGGCTTTCTCGGACCTATTCGTTGCCGGGATGCACCGTTCGACGATGGTGAGCTTGTTCCTGGCTGTGCTGGAATTGGTACGGCACCACGGTGTCCGCGTCGAACAGAACGCCCTCTTCGGCGAAATCTGGCTGATCGGCGGTAGCAACCTCGCGTCGGTTGCGCCCACCGTGGACACTGCGACGAATAGTGGCGATGCGGGGAACAATGACGTGAGCGATGGCGAATCATCCGCCGATTCTTCCCAAGTCTGAGTTGCCGATCGGGGCGAGGGTGGGCAGCGGACGACGACATCGGGGTCAACCGCTCTTGGGCCGGTTGTCCGCGTCCGGAACTTCGTTAAACTGCTGGGTTTACGGTTTCGGAACATCCCCCGACACGTGGACTCCCGAACGTTGCGGTGGCCGGCGTGTCATGGACACGTATGCGGCATGGAGGCCCCGATGCACACGCACGGATCGCCTGTTCGCGACCGTCTCCGGTTCTCCCCGGCCGCAGCGTGAATTTCATACACATCATGTATTCCAGACGCATCACGAGTGGCAATGGTCGATAATGCCCCCGTCAATTCGATCCAGCACAAAGACCTCACGATCGAGGGGTATTCGCGGGCAGCGGTGCAGACTTACTGGCGCATTCCGGAACTGAAGGTCGGCTTCGATCTCGGCCTGCAGCCCTGGTCGTTCATGGGGACCGACCGCTGGTTTGTTTCACACGCGCACCTCGATCACATCGTGGCGTTGCCGGTTTACGTGGCCCGACGGCGGATGATGAAAATGTCGCCGCCGACCGTGTACCTGCCCGAGGAGGTCGTCGAGGACGCGGGCCGTCTTCTTCAGGTCTGTATGAGATTGGATCGCGGCCGCCTCCCCTGCAAATTGGTGCCCATTGCCGCTGGCGACGAAATCGAGTTGTCACGCGAACTCGTGGTGACCGTTTCAGCGACGAAACACACGGTGCCCTCGCTCGGGTTTGTCGTCTGGGAACGTCGCAGCAAGCTCAAGGCCGAGTATCGCGACCTGTCAGGTGACCAGATTCGGGACATACGGCTGGGCGGGGGCGTGGTGACCGACGAGATTCGCATTCCCCGCATCGGCTATCTCGGCGACAGTTCGCCGCCGGGACTCGACGCCTGCCCCGACATGTATCAGGCCGAAGTCTTGATCATGGAGATCACGTTCGTCTCGCCGCGGCACCGGCCCAAACAGACGCATAAGTTTGGACATATTCACTTGGACGACGTCGTTGCCCGTGCCCACCGCTTCAACAACGAACTGATCATTGCCAGCCATTTCAGCACCCGTTACCACGACCAGCAGGTTCAACACTATGTGCAGAAGGCGCTGCCCGACATGTTGGACGGGCGGTTGAAACTCTGGTTATGATGGGCTCGACGGCAATCGCCGAGAAACACGGTTTTTTTAGATGGAAAACCCCGAGCGTTGGGAGTGTTGGCACGATGAGCAGGCGGAACCCATCGACGCGCCCTGGCACATTTGCCGAGTCCGTCACGACCGCCGGTTCTGACGGCGCTCGAACGCGGCGGCAATTCGTTCAGGAAGCCACGCGTCTCGCAGCCGCCGCGGCGCTGTTTGGCCGAACGGCTGGCGTGCCTTTTTGCACCGCCCGGGCACATCAAACCGGCGGTTTTCCGGCGGGGAAGTACGTCGACGTGCACACGCACCTTGGACAGACGTGGAACTCGACAGAGGTGCTCACGGCCGAAGCGCTGTTGCGGTGGATGGATAGCCGCGAAATCGCCCAGGCCGTGGTGTTGCCGTTGGTTTCGCCCGAGGCGTCGAGCTATCCGCTCACGAGCGACTTTGTGCTGGCGCAGACCGAACCGTATCGCGACCGTCTGATTCCGTTTTGTTCGATCGACCCGCGGACGAGCTTCTCCGGCGGCAGCAAGGGGCTGCGCGACATGCTCAGCGTGTACGCCGAGAAGGGGGCCAAGGGATTCGGTGAACATAAACCAGGGGTGGCAATCGACGATCCCCGCAATATGGAGCTTTACGCCGTCTGCGGCGAAGTCGGCCTGCCCGTGCTCTTTCATCTCGACAACCAGCGGAACACGGACGATCCGCGACTCTCTGGGCTCGAGCGGGCGCTGAAGTCGCACGCAGATACGATCTTCATCGGTCACGGGCCGGGCTGGTGGGCCTCGATCTCGGGAGGCAACCAACAGAGCGATCTCGGGGGATATCCGCAGGCTGAAGTCGCACCGGGTGGCGCGATTGACCGGCTCATGGACGCGTATCCCAACCTGTACGGCGACCTCTCGGCGGGCAGTGGCGCGAACGCAATCAGCCGAGACGTGTCGTTCGGTGGCGAGTTTGTCCGTCGACGAGCGGATCGGCTGATGTTCGGCACCGACTTTCTTTCGCCGGGACAAGAGGTGCCACAGTTCGAAGTGCTGGCGGGTCTCGACTTGCCCGACGACGTGGCAGCGAAGGTCTACCGTGACAACGCTCGCCGCGTGCTCGGGCTGACAGCATGAATCCAGGGCGGAGCAAGTGCTGGCCCGAACCGCGCGCCGCATACGTTCATGTGCCCTTCTGTGCCCACCACTGCGGATACTGCAACTTCACGGTCGTGGCCGGGCGAATCGATCTTGCCGATGCCCTGCTGAGTGCCATCGAGCGTGAGTTGAGGGACCTCGAGCACTCGCGGCCCGTCGATACACTATACATCGGCGGCGGCACCCCCACGCAGCTTTCCACGGGACAATTGGACCGGCTATTGACGACGGTGCGGCATTGGTACGAACTTTCTGCCGGAGGCGAATTGACCGTCGAGGCGAATCCGGCCGACGTCGATGATGCGCACGTTGAAGTGCTTGCCCGGCACGGCGTCACCCGCGTTAGCCTTGGGGCCCAATCGTTCCAGCGTCGCAAGCTCGGGGTGTTGGAGCGCGACCACACCGCGGAGACGATCTATGAGGCGATCCGACGAGTCCGCGGCATCGGCGCCGCGGTTTCGCTCGATCTGATTTTCGCCGTTCCCAACGAGTCGTTGTGGGAGTGGGAAGACGACCTTCAACAGGCCATTTCCGCTGGGCCGGAACATGTGTCGACCTATGCGCTGACCTACGAACGGGGCATGGCGTTCTGGGGGCGGCTCGTGCGTGGTGATTTGGCCGAGATCGATGAGGAAACACAGGCCGGCATGTACGAGACGGCCATCGACCGCCTGGGGGCGGCCGGGTTGTCGCAGTATGAGATCTCCAACTTTGCCCGCTCCGGCTGTCACTCACGTCACAACGAGACATACTGGATGGGCGACGCGTACTTTGCCGTTGGCCCCGGAGCGGCTCGTTATGTTGACGGCGTGCGGTCCGTAAACCATCGCAGCACGACGACGTACATCCGCCGTGTGCTCCAGGGCCAATCGCCGGTCGCCGAGTCCGAGTGTCTTGCCGCCGACGAGCGCGCCCGAGAACTGTTGGTGCTGGGGTTGCGTCGCCGCGCCGGCGTCTCGCTCGACGACTTCTTCGCGCGCACGGGCATGCGAGTCGATGCGCTTTGTGGCGAATCGATCGCCGAACTCGTGCGGCACGGGTTCGTCGATAGAAGCGAAGCTACGATACGCTTGACGCGGCGAGGGCTGCTGGTCGCCGACAGCGTGTGGTCGCAGCTGCTGCGCGGCTGAGATGCGGGCACGTGACGAAGGGTTACTCGCGCCGTGACAACCAGCGGTGGATGCTCTCAAGCACGTCGGACCAGGAACGTGGCAGGCGGGAAACCGGTACCGACGCGTCGTCTTCCGTGCGCGTCCAGGCAATACCGGCGAGCACCCGGTCGACCTGATCGTCGAGGGCGGCCAGCCACGGGGGAATGTCGATGCCCGACCCGAACGGCGTCTGCGTGAACTCGGTGACGCGCTCGTCGAGCAGATCGAACTCTTGCGTGGACGTGCCGTCGGTCACACTCGCCACAGCTGGTCCTACCAACGCGCACAGACGGTCGATCGTCATCGACTGCACGAAGCGGGCGTTGAGGTGGTCGCGAATGCTGCGCAGGCGGACGCCGTGCTTCGATTCGAGTTTGGCCAACCGAGCGAGTTGGTGTTGGGCGACGTCGTCAGTCTGGGCGGCGACCTCGCGGAACCAGATGTCGGCGGCCGCCATGTGTTGCTGTTGCACCAGCACCTCGTGGGTCCAGAACAGCGGCTGCAACTTCCAGAGCAGCCGGTCATACGACGACTTGAGCCGCAGGAACTCGAGCAGTACGTAAAACAGCTCGCCGCGGTCCGACTGGGTCGTCGTTGTCTGATAGTCCTTATACTCGGTGAGGTTTTCCAACACCGTGGCGGCCACGGCCTCCAGGTACTGATTGACCGCCTCGCGGGGGATCACCCGGTCGAGGTCCTCGGCCAGCCGCGGAGCCTGATCGGGATCATCGGCCAGGGCGCCGAGGAACACCTCGCCGCCGCGGGCCAGAATCGTCCGCAGATTTCCCGGGTTGAAAAACGTGGCGGTGAAGATCTCGTTGCCGTATCGGGCCACGAACGCCCGCAGGTTTTTCCACTGGGCTTCGTCGCGATAACTCGCCAGGGCCGAGAGCCTGAGCAGTTGTGAGTGCTCGAGCCAGATCGCGGTGAGTCCCTGTGAGAGGTCTTGCAACGCTTCGACAAGTTCTTCGTCCGGTGGTTGGGCCGGGGTGGGCGTATCGGGCATGCCGGCGGCACCGACGATGGCTCGGACGATGGCTCCGT